>NZ_CP007773.1:308832-617665 GCF_000816305.1 Campylobacter subantarcticus LMG 24377
TACAAAGTGGTTCAAGTGAAATTTTGAAAGCTATGAAGCGAGGTTATACGAAAGAGTGGTATTTAGATAGAGCATTGAAACTTCGTTCTATGTGTAAAGATGTAAGTATTTCTACAGATGTGATTGTGGCTTTTCCTGGTGAGAGTGACAAAGACTTTGAAGACACCATGGATGTGCTTGAAAAAGTGCATTTTGAACAAATGTTTTCTTTTAAATACTCCAAAAGACCGTTAACCAAAGCTGCAACTATGCCAAATCAAATTTCTGATGATATTGCTTCAAAGCGTTTGAGTATTCTACAAGCTAGACATACAGAAATTTTAGATGAAATTGTTTTAAGACAAAAGGATAAAGAAGTAGAAGTATTATTTGAAGAATTAAGAAGCGAAGGAAATATTGCAGGTAGAAGTGATAATAACTTTTTGATTCAAGTTAAAGGTAGTGAAGAGTTATTGGGACAAATGAAAAAAGTAAAAATCACCAATCCTAGGCGTATGGTGTTAAACGGTGAAATCCTTTAAGATTAATCTTTTAGCTTTTGGAATTTTTTTACTACAATGGTTGGTCTTTTTAACTTGTAGAAAGATTTATTTAGGGCAAAAGCTTCCAAGCAGATCTTGCGTGATACTTTTTTGGCATGGGCGTCTTGCTTTAATGCCTTTTGCATATAAAAAAATGGGTATTAAGGAAAAAAAAGCTTATGTGATGATTTCGCACCATAAAGATGGAGAAATCATTGCTAGGAATATTGCTTTGTTTGGTTTAGATACTTTAAGAGGTAGCACAAGCAAAGGTGCTTTGACTTTGTTAAAACAATCTTTTAAAATTTTAGATCAAGGAGATGATATCATCATTACCCCAGATGGACCAAGAGGTCCTTATCATAGTGTTTCAGATGGTTCTGTGATGATAGCTTTGAAAAAAAATGCTCCACTTTTTTTACTAAATTATGAAGCAAGTTCTTTTTGGGAATTTAAAAGTTGGGATAAAATGATCTTACCTAAACCTTTTTCCAAGATTACTTATAGACTAAGTGAAGAAATCAAAATACAAAATTTAAATTTAGAAGAAGCTAAAGTATTGATAAAAGAAAAATTTGATATGATAAGTCAAATAGACAAAGGATAAGCACTATGTTATCTTTTTTTAGAAAGTATATTTTACAACTTTTAGTTTGTGTTTGCTATGATGAAAAACAATACATTATAAGATGTCATACTTGGAAAAAATCTCAAGCTGTTGGTACTTTTGAGAAAAGCTTTGAAGATAAGGAAAAAGCTATAGAATATGTAAAAAAATTAAGTAAAGATTTTCAAATTTATTATATATGTACTTTTTTTACTCCTATTGCTCAAGGTGTTGTACCAAGTTCAAATTTTAAAAACCTTGCAAATTTCGGTGTTGATGCAAGTAGTGTTAAGTGTATTGTATTTAATAACGGCTTGTTATATGTTTCTAATCATTCTTTAAGCTCATATGAACAAGATTATGAGGCTTTTGGTGGTTTGGATTTGCTTTATTCACCTTTTTCTTTGCTTTATTATTGTATGGAAAATAGGGGTTTTGAAGAAAAAATCGGCCTTTATGTATATAGATACCATGATTTTGTTGCGATGTTAATTTGTAAAAATGAGATTATATTGTTTGGAAGTTATTTTAATATAGCTAGTCAAAATTATGATGAAGATGATTTTTTTGATGATATTAAAGAAGAATTTAATTTACAAATTGATGATGAAAATCAAGAAGAAAACGAGCAAAATTATGATTTAAAAAGTTTAAAAGAAATGAGTCAAGAGCTTGATAAACTTGAGGAATTAGATGAAGAAAAAGAAGAACTTCCTATCGAGTCTTTAGAAAATTTTAGCTCAGATATGAAAATGATAGAATACATCATTTCAAGTGTAAAAGAATTTTATCAAAACCCTTTATATGATAATAGCTTTTTAGAGGAAATTGTGATTTTTGATGAGGAAAGTTTTAGTCCAACCTCGCTTGATTATTTAGAAAGTGAGCTTTTTATAAAGCCTAAAGTAGAACTTGTAGATACTTTAAATTTGATGAATGAACTTATGGTGAAGGACTTAAAATTATGAGATATAGTCTAATTAAACCTAAGATAAAACCTGTTTTTAATCTTTTCACTCGAATTTGGATATATTTTACTAGTATTAGCATTGCTTTAATTTTGGTAGTATTTATCGTGGTAATTTTTAAAAGCTATTATGCGTCTGTGCAACTTGATAATAAAAAAGAAGAATTAGCTCAAATTATCGCACAAATTAATGCCAATAAGCTTAAATACCAAGAATTAGTAAGACAAAATGATAAGGCAGAGTTGATTTTGGGGGATTTGGAGCAAGAACAAGAAAATGGTAAAAATAAAGTTTTATTAAAAAGTATTCAAAATCTTTTCACTCTAGTGCCTAAAAACATATCTTTAGATGAGGTTTTAATGGAAGATAGATCACTTATTTTAAGAGGTATTACACCTACTAAAGAGATGTTTGCATTGTTATTAGAGGCACCATTAAGAAGTATTTTTTCTAATTCTCAAACAAGTTATTATCAATTAGAAAATGGGTGGTATCGCTTTGTAAGTGTAAATATCACTATACCAGAGGAAATGTATGAGCAAAAACGATAAGAGCTTGGAAGAAGCTGATGTATTAAAGATATTGATTTACTCTTTTTCATTTGTTGCACTTTGTGCGATTTTGATTTTATTTTTGATTGTGCCTTTTTTGAGAGATTATAAAATCGAACATTCCAGATTAGCTGCTCAGCAAATTCAAAATACCAAAGCATTAAATGAATTACAAGCTTTGGAAAAGCTTATTAGAGATTTTCAAAGCACAAACGCACAAAATTTAGCTCAAATCAATGCAGAATTTTCACAAAAAGAATTATTAGAATTTATGAAAAATTACTTTGATGATGTTAAAATCAATCTCATTCCTATTAAAAAAGAGCAGGAGTATTTAAAATATCAATTTGGAGCTAATGTAAAGATAAAAAATCCTCAAGCTTTTTATTCTTTTTTAAATGACTTGCAAAAATACAAAAATTTAATAGAAATTAGTACTCCTGTAGAATTTAAATCCGAAGAAAAACACATTAATCTTAAATTTAAGATCAAAGTGTTTTACACGCAAGCTATTCAAAAATGATTACTTCATTATTTTGATAAGGAGTGATTTTTTCTTCTTTTTTATTATCTTGTTTTATATCTTGAATTTCTGAGTTTTCTTGTGGTTTTGGTTCTTCTTTGATTTCTTTTATACTAGTTTTTAAACTAGATGTGATTTCTTTATAAAAAGCAACAAAAACTTTATCAATTTCTAAAGCACTAGCCGCAAGACTTTCATTAACTTGGGTTGGAACAGCACTATATACCTCTCTAAAACTTTCTATGTTTGCTTGTCCTTTTATAGGATAATTTAAAACAATAGGATCGTTTAATTTTGCTGAGCTTGTTGTGCTTTGGAAAGTATCTTCTTGATGTAAATTATTTAAATGACTTTGAGCTTCTAAAATAATCATAAAAGAAGATTTCACACTATCACCCCCAAGGCTTGAATTTCTTATAACCTTATCTTCATATAAACTAGCATTGATAACTATATTAAAAGCATAATCAGGATTTTCATTATTTATAATATATCCTTTACTTTGAAGCAATGCTTTACTATCTTCTAAAAGTTGTTTTTTGAGTAATTCTAAGCTTTTATTGATTCTTTGATTTAGAGTAGATTGTTCAAAATATGAACTATAAAAAGTATTTTTTATAATTTCTATATCATTGACTTTGACTTTAGGACTATTAGCATTTGTGTAGTTGTGTTCTTCAAAAGTACTTTTAAAATTCGGCATAGAAATATAATAAGTTTTTTGATTACTAGTACAAGCACTTAAAAATAAAATTATGCTAAAAAATAATAATATTTTTCTCATTTTTTCTCCTTGTGATTTTTATAATTATAACAATTTTTTGCTATATTATATGTTTTATAATAAGGGTTTTTTATGGAATTTTGGCAAAATATTTATACAAATTTTGATGTAGTAGCTTTTGGAATTTTTGGTTTAAAAGTACATTGGTATGGCATTATGTATGTGCTAGCCTTACTTATTGCTTTAATGGTTGCAAAATACTATGCGATTAAAGACAATATGGGAATTTCTAAAGCTATGCTTGATAGCTATTTTATATGGGTAGAAATAGGAGTGATTCTAGGTGCAAGAATAGGTTATATTTTAATTTATGATGCGCACACTTTATGGTATCTTACTCATCCTTGGCAAATTTTTAATCCCTTTTATAATGGAGAGTTTGTAGGAATTAGAGGTATGAGTTACCATGGTGCTGTTATAGGATTTTTAATAGCAACTTATATTTTTTGTAAAAAAAATAAGCAAAATTTATGGAAATATCTTGATTTAGTAGCTATTAGTGTGCCATGTGGATATGTTTTTGGTCGTATTGGAAATTTTTTAAACCAAGAATTATTTGGTAGAGTCACAGAAGTGCCTTGGGGTATTTATGTAGATGGGATATTGCGTCATCCATCACAGCTTTATGAAGCCTTTTTAGAAGGTTTTGCGGTTTTTGTTATTTTGTTGTTGATAAAAAAATATAAAAAATACAATGGAGAATTGATTGTTTATTACACGATTTTATATGCTCTAGCACGCTTTGTATGCGAGTTTTATAGAGAGCCCGATTATGGTATAGGCTTTATTGCTTTTGGTATGAGTATGGGTCAGATATTAAGCTTATTGATGTTTCTATTAGGACTATTTATATCTTTTTATTTAAGAAATATTAAAAAAAATTTATAAATTTTTATTTATTTTAAGAATAAAAGTTCTATAATTGCTCCGATATTAAAACTTATCAACTTTTAAAAGGAGTAAATATGAGCCAACTCATTGAAGGCTTTTTAGGCAAGAGTATTGATGGTAAAAAAAGTAAAATACCAGCAAAACTTGACTATATTCAAAGTGCAACAGGCTTGATCTTAGGCTTGTTTATGTGGGCACATATGTTTTTCGTTTCTACTATTTTGGTTAGTGATGATTTTTTTGATTCAGTAGTTCACTTTTTAGAGCTAAAATTTATCATTGATAGCCCTATGATGAGCTACATCACTTCTTTCTTAGCTGCCTGTGTTTTGGTGATTTTCTTTGTACATGCTGGCCTTGCAATGAGAAAATTCCCTATTAATTTCAGACAATACCAACTTTGTAGAACGCACTTAAAATATATGAATCATGGTGATTCTTCTTTATGGTGGGTTCAAGCTGCAACTGGTTTTGTAATGTTTTTCTTAGGTTCTGCACACTTAATTTTTATCATTACTAATGCAGATAAAATCAGTGCTGATATGTCAGGCGATAGAGTAGTGAGCCATTTTATGTGGTTATTTTATATTGCCTTATTAATCTGTGTTGAGTTGCATGGAAGTATTGGTTTATATAGATTATGTGTAAAATGGGGTTGGTTTGAAGGTAAAGATGCAAAAGAAAGTCGTAAAAAACTTAAAAAAGCAAAATGGTTTATTAGTATTTTCTTCTTAGTTTTAGGTGTATTAAGCTTAGCTGCTTTTGCAAAAATAGGCTTTAATAATTACCAAAACAATTCTGTAGCACAAATAGTAAAAACTTATGATGGAGCTAAATATGAACATACAATATAGTGATGCTTTAGTTATTGGTGGTGGTCTTGCTGGACTTAGAGCAGCAATTGAAGTTGCAAAAAGTGGTCAAAGTGTAACTTTGTTAAGTATTTGTCCGGTTAAAAGATCTCACTCAGCTGCTGTGCAAGGTGGTATGCAAGCAAGTTTAGGAAATAGTGTTAAGGGTGAGGGAGATAATGAAGATGTGCATTTTGCTGATACAGTAAAAGGGTCAGATTGGGGTTGTGATCAAGAAGTCGCAAGAATGTTTGCACAAACTGCTCCAAAAGCTGTGCGTGAGCTTGCTGCTTGGGGTGTGCCTTGGACTAGAGTTACAAAAGGACCTAGAACTGTTGTTATTAATGCTCAAAAAACTACTATTGAAGAAAAGGAAGAAGCACATGGTTTAATCAATGCAAGAGACTTTGGTGGCACTAAAAAATGGAGAACATGTTATATCGCTGATGCAACAGGGCATTGTATGTTATATGGTGTGGCAAATGAAGCGATTAAACATCAAGTTAAAATCATTGATAGAATGGAAGCAGTAAGATTAATTCATGATGGTAAAAAATGTTTAGGAGCTATTGCTAGAGATTTAACCAATGGAGAATTAATTGCTTATGTTGCTAGAGGAACTATGATTGCAACAGGTGGTTATGGTAGAATTTATAAACAAACTACAAATGCTGTTATTTGTGAAGGTACAGGAGCTGCTATTGCTTTAGAAACTGGACTTTGCAGACTTTCAAATATGGAAGCAGTGCAATTTCACCCAACTCCAATTGTACCAAGTGGTATCTTACTAACTGAAGGTTGTAGGGGTGATGGTGGTATCTTAAGAGATGTCGATGGTTATCGTTTCATGCCTGATTATGAACCTGAGAAGAAAGAACTTGCAAGTAGGGATGTTGTAAGTCGTAGAATGATGGAACATATTAGAAAAGGAAAAGGTGTAAAAAGCCCTTATGGAGATCATTTATGGCTTGATATTTCTATCCTTGGTCGTGCCCATGTTGAAAAAAATCTTCGTGATGTTCAAGATATTTGCAAGACATTTAACGGCATTGATCCTGCTGATGAAGGACCGAAAGGTTGGGCGCCAGTTTTACCTATGCAACATTACTCAATGGGTGGTATTAGAACTAAACCAACCGGTGAAAGTCAATGGCTAAATGGTCTTTTTGCATGTGGTGAAGCAGCATGCTGGGATATGCATGGATTTAACCGCTTGGGCGGAAATTCATGTTCAGAAACTGTTGTTGCAGGTATGATCGTAGGGGATTATTTTGCACAATATTGTAAAGAAAATGGTAATGATATTGATACAAATATCGTTAAGTCTTTCCTTTCTAAAGAGTATGATTACTTAAAATCTCTTGTAAGTAAAGAAGGAAAACATGATGTGTTTGAAATCAAAAATAGAATGAAAGATATTATGTGGGAAAAAGTAGCTATCTTTAGAACAGGTCAAGGTCTTGAAGAGGCGATTAAAGAGCTTGAAGAATTGTATCAAAAATCACTTGATCTAAAAGTACATGATAAAGAATTAAAATGTGCAAATCCAGAGCTTGAAGAAGCTTACAGGGTTCCAAGAATGCTAAAAATTGCTTTATGTGTTGCTTATGGTGCGCTTTTAAGAACAGAAAGCCGTGGGGCTCATTATAGAGAAGATTATCCAAAAAGAGATGACTTAAATTGGATGAAAAGAACAAATACTTACTGGGTAGAAGGTGAAAGTATGCCTAGAGTTGAGTATGAAGATCTTGATATTATGAAAATGGAAATCCCACCTGCATTTAGAGGTTATGGTGCTAAAGGAAATATCATTGAAAACCCATTAAGTGAAAAACGCCAAGCTGAAGTTGATGCGATCCGTGAAAAAATGGAAGCAGAAGGCAAAGGTAGATATGAAATTCAACATGCTTTAATGCCTTATGAATTACAAGCTAAATTCAAAGCACCAAATCAAAGAATAGGAGTTGATTATGAGTAGAAAATTAACAATAAGAGCATTTAAATATAATCCATTAAGTAAAATTTCTAAGCCCCATTTTGTTACTTATGAGCTTGAAGAAACTCCATTTATGACGATTTTTGTGTGTTTGACTCAAATTAGAGAAAAAATGGATGCAGATTTGAGTTTTGACTTTGTATGTAGAGCAGGGATTTGTGGAAGCTGTGCTATGATGATCAATGGCAAGCCAAAACTTGCTTGTAAAACATTAACAAAAGACTATCCAGATGGCGTTATAGAGCTCATGCCTTTACCTGCATTTAGACACATAAAAGATTTAAGTGTTAATACAGGTGAGTGGTTTGATAGTATGTGTAAACGCGTTGAAAGCTGGGTGCATAATGAAAAGGAAACAGATATTTCTAAACTTGAAGAGCGTATTGAGCCAGAAGTTGCTGATGAGACTTTTGAACTTGATCGTTGTATAGAGTGTGGAATTTGTGTTGCTTCTTGTGCGACCAAGTTAATGAGACCTGACTTTATCGCAGCTACTGGACTTTTAAGAACAGCTAGATATTTACAAGATCCACATGATCATAGAACTATAGAAGATTTTTATGAATTAGTGGGTGATGATGATGGTGTATTTGGATGTATGTCTTTACTTGCATGTGAAGATAATTGTCCAAAAGAACTGCCTTTACAAAGTAAAATTGCTTATATGAGAAGACAGCTTGTCGCTCAAAGAAACAAATAATCCTAGCCCCCAAGAAAAAGGGGCTCTTAAAACCTTACTAAAACAAATTTGGCAAAATCATAGTGTTTATCTTGACATAAATACACTTTTTGATGAAAGTTTAATTGACGCTCAAAAAGCAGCAATTATTTTAAGTACTAATCTTGATAATTATGAAAGATTTAGCGCTTTGAATGAATTTAAAAATTTGATGAAAAGTTTAAATTTACGCTTAGATCTTTATGGTATACAGTATGCACAGGTTTGTTTTATTAATGCTTTAAATTTGGGAATTTTAGACAAAAATGAGCTTTTAAAAGCCTTAGAAAAACTTCAAAAAATCACCAATAATGCCCTGATATATGCTTTTGTATCTAAGCAAAAGATTATTCAAAAAGATTATAAACAAGAATTTCAAAACTCACATCAAACATTAGATTTGATTAATCAAAACTTGCAAGAACTTTGTGAAGATGAAAAAGCTCAAAAACTCTTACAAGAAGCTTTGGTTAAATTTAGTAATATTGATTTTTCCATTGCGGTAACAGGTGTGGTAAATGCAGGTAAATCAAGTATGCTAAATGTACTTTTAAAAAAAGATTTTTTAGGAGTATCAAATGTACCTGAAACTGCAAATTTAAGTGTTTTAAAATATGGTCAAGAATATAAGGCTAAGATATATTTTTGGAATGAAGAAGAATGGCAAGATATTTTAAAAAGCTCCAAAGATAATCAAGATATGCAAGATTTTATAAAGCAATTAGAGCAAAATTTTAATCTAAATGAGTATATTAAAAAAGAAAATAAAAATATAGAAATAAATTTTGATGAATTAAAAAATTACACTAGTGCAAAAAACAAAATCTCAGCACTTATTAAAAAAATAGAGCTTTTTGCATCGCTTGATTTTTTAAAAGATAATGTTTGCATAGTTGATACTCCAGGGCTTGATGATGTGATTATCCAAAGAGAGCTTTTAACAAAAGCATATATAAAAAAGGCTGATTTTTTAATTCATCTTATGAATATTTCTCAAAGTCTTAGTCAAAAAGATTGTGATTTTATTGTAGAATGCTTGCTAACTTCAAGGGTCAGTAAACTTTTGATTGTACTTACCAAGACTGACTTGCTTAGTCAAAAAGACTTGCAAGAAGTAATTAGCTATACTAAAAATAAACTCAAAGAAAATTTAGCACAAAAGCAGTTGAGCCAAGAATTATTAGATAATGTAGATTTTGTGTGTATTTCTTCAAAACTAGCTAATGATTTTTATCAAAAAAGAGGTGGAAATTTAGAACAAAGTAATATTTTGGCACTAGAAGAACTTATAGTTAAAAGCTTATATGATAAAAATAAAATCGCCCTAAATGCTTATAAAAAAGAATTATTATTACATTTGGAAAAAATAGAAGAAAAAATTAAATTTTCTAATAAAATGCTAAATTATGAAAGCTTTGAATTTAATAAGCAAAATCAAGCTATTGTCAATGATTTTAAAGCAAAAAAAGAAAAATTAATGCAAGTAAAAGCAGAACTAAGCGCTATTTTTAATACAAAAGATGAAAATACTCAAGAAATTTTAACGCTTTTGCATTTGCTAGCTAAGAAATTAAAAGAAAAACTCATAGATGAACTAAAATATAATCAAAATAATAAAATCAAAAACAACACTCAAAGATTAAACACCATTATCGATACGACTTTAAAAGATGGAATTTTTGATCTTTTAAGAGAATTAAAACAGCAAAGTGAGTATAAGATCAATGCGCTTAAAAATACACTAAGTGTGAAATATGATTTTTTAAAAGCTATTTTAGAGCAAAATTGTGATGATTTTAAAAGTAAGGTTGAAACAAAAATAGAAAGCATTTTTACCAATGATCTTTTTATGGCATTAAAAGCAGGGCTTTTAAAAAATTTAGAATTTACTCAAGATATTTATAAACTAGAAAGTTCTTTAGAAAATCAGATTTTAGAAAAATTACAAACACTTAATATAGGAAAAATTGCTCTAGATTTAAAAAATAATCAAGAATTTTTTACTAATTTAGAGTTTAGTTTGAATTTATATGAAAAAGAGCAAGAAGAACAAATCAAAGACTTAAAAGACTTGATTTTGCAAATAGAGCAAAATGAGCAAAATTCCAAAGAGCTTTTAGAAAAAAATAAAACAAAATTACAAAGTTTAAAGACTATAAAAATGGAGCTTTTAAATGCAAAATGATTTGATTAATGATTTTTTAAAAGCTTATGAAAGTGCTTATAATAAAAGTTTTGATGATAGTTTTGAAGGAAAGATTTTAGCAATCAAAAATGCATTTTTAGAGCCAAGTTTACATTTAAATGATGTCTTTTTAAAAGATCTTGAAATGATCATAGCTAGCTATAAAAAAGCCATTAATGTAGCTATTATAGGGCAATTTTCCAGTGGTAAATCCACACTTTTAAATTTGATTTTACAAAAAGAATGCCTGCCAACAGGCGTGGTGCCAGTGACTTTTAAGCCTACTTTTTTACGCTATGCTAAGGAATATTTTTTAAGAGTTGAATATGAAGATGGTAGTGATGAGATTGTTGATATAAATGAGCTTTCTAAATTTAGTGATCAAAGAAATGAGCTAAAAGAAACTAAAAGTTTGCACCTTTTTGCACCTATTGAGCTTTTAAAAGATATCACACTTATAGATACCCCGGGTTTAAATGCAAACACCACCGATACGCTAACTACTTTTAAAGAGCTTTCTTTTATGCATAGTGCTATTTGGCTTAGTTTGATTGATAATGCAGGTAAAAAAAGTGAAGAAGATGCCATAAAGGCAAATGCTAAGCTTTTAGAGCGTGGTGGGATTTGCGTGCTAAATCAAAAAGATAAGTTAAGTCAAGATGAGTTAGAAAATGTTTTAAATTACGCTCATTTAGTTTTTGATAAGTATTTTGAAAAAATCATCGCAATTTCATGCAAAGAAGCAAAATTTGATTTACAAAAGTCAAATTTACCTTTACTTTATGAGTATTTAAAAGAACTTGATTATGAGTGCATTAAAAAAGATTTTATTAAAGAAAAACTTAGTAATTTATGCGAGCTTTTGTCAAATCAATATGATTTGTTTCAAAATGCACTAGAGCAATTAGAGCTTAAATTTAATGCTATTTTGCAAACTTTTGAAGTAAGCAAGCTAGAGCAAAAAATCAAAATTTTAAATCATAATTGTTTAGATAAATTAAAACTTGTTGGAGAGAAAATCGCTCAAGAAATTTTAAAATTTATCAAAGAAAAAGATAGTAGTTATTATAAAGAAGCTAAGGGTTTATTTAAGAAAAATCTTTATGAAAAAGTTGCTTATAAAGCACCGTATCTTTCAAGCGATGATGCGTTTTTAGCTATGTTTTATAATTCTGAAGCAATGAATAAGGAATTTAAAAGATTAAAAAATGAAATTGCTTTAGAATTTAGTCAAATCAAAGATGATTTTTACTTATTTTTTACTCATTTAGAAGAGCAAATTTTGCTTTTTAAAGCTCAATTTTCAAATTTACAAAAAGAGAATGCCTTAGAAAGCGAAAAAGAATTTGCTAGTTTTAGAAGCTTTGCTAGTGCTAGTGAGGAGTTTTTTTTAAAAGATTTTAAGCAGTTGTTGTTTAAAAGCCAACTTGAGCTTGATTTATTTTTAGAAAAGCTTAATCTAAAAGCTTTGGCAAATTATGAAAGTGCTACTAAACTTACCTTGGGATTTTTTAGTGCCAAAATGAATGCGAGTAAAGAATTTTACGAACTTGATAGCACTGAGTTTAGCTTGTATCATCCAAAAGCAAGTGAAGTGCATCAAAGAGTATTAACCGAGCTTAATGTATATGAATTTGAAGATTTGCTTTTAAATAAGCCCGTAGTTTTAAAAATTTATAAAAATTATATGCAAAGTTTTGTTGATTTTGCAGAAGCTAAAAGACAGATTATTTTGAATTTAAAAAGTGAATTTGAAGCTAAAAAATCAATGATTTCTAGCATCAAATCCCAAATTTCTAAGCTTTAAATATTGCTTCTAAATGCTTTTTGTAGTTTTCTAAATATGTTGGTATTTGTGGGTTTTTACATACATCATTGCATATAAAAGTAGGTAAGGCACTCATTCCTAAAAACTCATGTGCTTTGTGAAAGTGTAAATACACTCCATCAACCCCAGCTCCATTAAAGAATTCATTCTCGTCATCAAAAGCTTGTATTGGAGCGTTCCAAGTTAGCGAAAGTATGTATTTTTTTATTTTTTAAAAGTTCACCTGTGCCATAATTTTAGTAGGTTCATTATGACTTCTACCATCGTTTTTATAAAATACTCCATGTCCAGCTGTGAAAACATCATCAATGTATTTTTTCACTATCCAAAGCTCTCCCATCCACCAACCAGGCATTTGCCAAATCAAAACATCAGCATTTAGAATTTTTCCTACCTCATCGTTTGTGTTATAGCCTTGATCTATGTGTGTTTGTTGAGTTTATAAACTAAGCTCTTGCAAAGTTTTAAGTGCAAGTTAATGTAAGCTTGTGCTTAGTTTTCCTTTGGAGTATCCAAAGTCTTTTGCGCCATTTAATAACGATACTTTTTGCATATTTTTCCTTTTTACGTTTTTTAAAATTATAATTTAACTATAATTTTATTTCAATACTAAAATTTATATAAGATACTATATAAGAGGAAAGTATATGGAAGAAAAGTGCGATTTTGCAGAATGTGGGTTTAACTATACTTTGTCTTTGATTTCGGGAAAGTATAAGATGAGTGTTTTGTATTGTTTATTTCGTTATGAAGTAGTAAGATATAATGAGTTAAAAAGATATCTTGGGGGGGGGGTGGTATTTCTTTTAAGACCTTAACGCATACTTTAAGAGAGCTTGAAAGTGATGATTTGATCATTCGTAAAGAATACCCACAAATTCCACCAAAAGTAGAATACAGACTTTCTAAAAAAGGTCAAAGTTTGATCCCTATCTTACAAGCGATGTGTAGTTGGGGTGAAGTGAATCAAAAGGAAGAAAAATGATAGAATTATTAGATGGTATTGATTTAGAAAAATACATGGGCACATGGCTAGAAATGGCTAGAAAGCCTGCTTTTTTTCAAAAAACTTGTAAAAGCGCTAAAGCAGAATACGAGCTAGAGTATAAAGGTACTACGCCTATAATAAAAGTTAAAAATATATGCAGCAAAGAAAATGGTGAAATTTCGCAAGTAAATGGCAAAGCAAGGGTAAAATCTCCAAGAGCTTTAGCGGTTAAGTTTAGTATATTTATGAATATCTTCAACAAGCCAAATTATGAGATTGTTTACATTGATACAAATTATCAAGTTTCTATCGTAGGTAGTCCTGATAAAAAATACCTTTGGATTTTATCAAGAAAAATTTTAGCAAAAGAGCAGATAAACTCTTTGCTTGAAATAGCCAAGCAAAGAGGTTTTGACACTAGTGATGTGATTTTTGATAAACACTAAAGTGCTTCATTCATGTCGATTACATAGCGGAATTTAGCTTTTCCTGAAGTGAGGTTTTCATAAGCTTTGTCAATCTCACTTGGTTTGATGAGTTCAATCTCAGGGTAAATTCCATGCTCCAAAGAAAAATCAAGCATTTCTTGAGTTTCTTTAATGCCCCCAATCAACGAGCCATATACTTTTTTACCTGCTTTATGTACAAAGTGAATGATGTTAATGTTAGGACTTACTTCATGTGGAGGTAATCCTACAATGGCCATTTCACCACCAAATTTTAATAAATCCATATAAGCTAGCGGATCATAAGGAGTTGGTATGGTAGAGATGATGAGGTCAAATCTTTCTTTTACTACACTTTTGTCTGTACTAGTATAAAAATTACTCACACCCATAGCTAGGGCTTGTGCTTTTTTGTTTTCATTTCTTGCAAAAACACTTACTTTTGCACCCATTTTCACAGCATATTTTACTGCCATCATACCAAGTCCACCAAATCCTGCTATAGCTACACTTGAGCCTTTTTTGATATTTGAAAATTTAAGCGGTGAATAGGTAGTAATACCCGCACAAAGTAAAGGCGCTACTTTGTCAAGCGGAACATTTTTTGGTACATTGATAGCAAATTTTTCACTTATTACGATGTTGTTTGAGTAACCTCCATAGGTGTTTTCATTATCATGAAATACATCTTTGCAGTTATATGTGTAGATGGTTTTACCATTTTCACAAAATTGCTCTTGAGATTTTTTGCATGCTTCGCACTCTCCGCATGAGTTTACCATGCACCCAACCCCAGCAAAATCACCCACTTTAAATTTACTTACATTTTCCCCCACTGCGATGACTTCTCCTGCTATTTCATGGCCAGGTACGCAAGGGTAGGTTGCTTCACCCCATTCGCTTCTTGCGGTGTGAATGTCACTATGGCAAATTCCTGCGTATTTGATAGCGATTAAGATGTCGTTTTTACCTACTTTATGGCGTGTAAATTCAAAAGGCGTGAATTTAGAATCTTTGCTAAGCATAGCATAGCCTTTACTTTTAACACGACCATTTTCTAAAAAGATTTTTGAGCTCATTTAATCTCCTTATATGATTTTTATATAAATAATATCTATTTAAGCATTAATAAACGATTATATTAATTCATCTATTTTATCTTTAATTTGTTTTTTTTCACTATTTCCAATTGTGCTTAAACGTAATAAAGAAATATTATATTTTTTAAGAATTGAATTTTTTATTTTATCTCTTTCATATTGTTTGCTGTGAATATTGTGAAAATTGTATCCATCTATTTCAATGGCGAGAATAAGATGTTTATCCATTTCATGGTAAATTAAAAAATCAATATGTGTTAAAGCATTATCGATATATATTTTTTCTGTTGTGTCTAGTAAGGAAGTGTCTTTTATTAATGTGCCAAGGCGAATATGATTAACAACTTTAAAGCTAGGATAATCTTGCAATACCTCTAAAATAGTATGATAAGCTAAATTTTCAGAATCATATAAAGAAATTTTCTTTTTTCCTTTGAGGTATTCTTCTCTCGCACTTTTGTTTGCATCATATAACAAATCGAAAATGGAATTAATCTTACTTTTTACAACTTTAAAATTGTTATATTGTACATAGCGTATGAAATCTGATATATTGCTTTTGGTATCTATAATTTCGGAATTTGTTACTAGATATAAAAATTTTTTAGCTCTAGTGATTGATACATTTAACATCTTTGGATCGTCTATAAAATTGCTTGGCTTGTTATCGACAAGACTGATGATAATCCCATCTTTTTCTCTTCCTTGAAATTTGTGTATAGTATCTACTTGAATATTCTTATCAAGATGTAATTTAAGTTCATCTTTTTGGTTATTGTAAGGAGAAATAATTCCTAAATTTTTAAGCTCTATTTTTGTATTTAATTCAGGAATAATTTCCTCTTTTATAATTTCTATTTCTCTAAGGTTGCAGTTGTTTTTTGCATGATTACCTGCTTGTGTTAATATCACTTTAATTGCGTCGTTTTGATTATTATCTTCAGAGAAAATAAGCAGCTCATTGTTGTAAAATTTTTTGTTACAAAAACCAATTATTTTAGGATGACATCGATAATGTTCTCTCAATAAAATTTTTGGAGAGTTATGAAAAATTTTACACACTGAATCTAAGAAACTATGTGTTAAGTAATTATATTCCTCTTTGACATTAAATTGCTTGTTAAAATTTTTAACTTTCTCTAAAATTTTTGAATCCACAATATATGATAATTGCTTTTTGTCTCCTACGATAACAGCATTTTTTGCAATACTTAGGGCTAATGCTCCAGTTACAATATCTACTTGAGAACTTTCATCTACGATAATATAGTCAAACAAGTTATTTTTCATATTTAATGAGTTTATGATAGAGTGAGTTGTGCTAAATATGATAGGGTATTGTCTTAAGAATTCATCGACATTTGTATTTAAATCTTCAAGAGTGAAAATTTTTCTTTTATTTTGATATTTTGAGATTAGATAATTTTTTAGGAATTTAGTAGAGCTATTTTGTAAATTTTTAATTTTATTTTCGTAATCTAATTGCACAAGTTTGTTTTTGTGTGCTTGGATATTATTTTTTAGTTCATTAATTGAATTGATGTAAAAATAAGATTCTAATGTTTGTAAAATTACTTCCTTTTTATTTTTAAAAAAACTAAAATTTGCAATACCATCTAATAAAATAATTTTTATTTTGTGGAAAAATGAAATGTATTGTAATTCTTCTAAATAGACTTTTACTTTTAGTAATTTTTTTGATGAAAAATTTAAGAATTTTTTATTTTGTATAGCATTGAAAAAATTTGTATATTTTTTTTGAGTTTTAAATTCTTCTAAAAGTTCTTTGTCTTTAGCTAATTTATTTTGCAAGATGAATATTTCTTGTATATCTTGATTTAATTGATTTATAATATTAGATGATATGGTGTTATCTTTGAAAGTATCAAAATTTTGCGGTAATTGGGGCTGGTTGTTAATAAAATTTTGTTTATTATCTGCTTTTCCTAGAGTGGCACAAAGAAAATCTAGATTATAGTTTTTTAATTTTTCAAAAACATTTTGTGTGGCTTCATTGTTATTAGAAACTACTGCAACATTTTTTCCTTGTGCGATAAGATTAGCGATGATATTTAAAATAGTTTGTGTTTTTCCAGTTCCTGGTGGTCCTTCTATAATGCTAACTTGCGAATTTAAGGCATTTTTAACGGCTTGATATTGAGATTGATTTGTTCCAAATGGAAATAATAAAAAATCTCCATTGTATGATAAGGTGCTGGCATTTTGTGTTAAGTAAGCGTGTAATGCAGAATATTTGTTGATATTTTTAATTTTTTTGTAAGATCTTTCAATTATAGATTTTTCATTATCTTGTATAATCATTTCTGTTGCAATACTTTGATAATAGTTAAAAATATTATTATTTATATGTGAGCTTTGTGATAAAGGAGGTAAAATCAATTCTACGCTATCGTCATTATAAAATATTTTATAATAGCAATCAAATTGTAAAATAAATTTTATATTGCAAAAAATAATTTCATTTATTTGATTAGCATTTATTTTTTTAGGATTGTCGTAAATTTTACAAGTATTAATATTATAGTTATAAATTTTCTCTGATGTATTAAATTTAATTGATACTGTTTGCTCACATTTTTCAAATGAACAAATTTTACTTGTTTCATCTTTATCTTTAATAATTATTAAGTATTTTTCTATATTCATTTTATTCCATAAGTATAAAAGTATTTTTATAATTTATTTTAACTAAAATTTCTTTTTATTTAATTTTAAAATAAGTTATACTTACAATATTATAACAAATTAATATTTTTAAAAACTAAGGAAACTATGAAAAATAGATTATTTTCAGAAGATGATACTAGAGTTAAACTCATAGATGTAAAACTTCACGCTAGCTCTTGGAGTGAAGAAAATATCATAAGAAATTATTATTTTACTGATAGGCGTAAGCTTATAGGAAATAAAAGAGGCGAAAGAAAATTTGCAGATTATTTGTTGAAATTTCAAAACAATAATCTTGCTATCATAGAAGCTAAAAAACAAAGCAAAGATCCTTTAGATGGCTTGTCTCAAGGCATAGAATATGCCAGAATTTTAAACGTAGCATTTGTATACAGCACTAATGGCGATAAAATTTATGAATACAACTTAAAAACTTCAAGCGGTGAGTACATAGAAAAATTTCCAACCCCAAGTGAGCTTTTTACTAGGATTTATGGAAATTTAAAAGAATGGCAACACAAGCTTTTATCGCAGCGAGAATTATACATACCCCAAAAAGAATTAAGATATTATCAAAAGATCGCAGTTGATAAAGTCATAGAAGCTTTGATCAACGGTAAAAATAGAATTTTACTCACTCTTGCTACAGGTACAGGTAAAACCACCATAGCTTTTGCTTTGTGTTATCGTTTGCTTGAAGCTAGGTGGAATAAAACAAATCAAGACAAAAAACCTAAGATATTATTTTTATGTGATAGAGTGAGTTTAAGAGATCAAGCTTTAGGAGAGTTTAATCCTATAGAGGGCGATTGCGTGGCAGTGAGTGCGCAAGAGTTGAGAAAAAATAATGGCAGAGTGCCTACAAGTGCAAATGTGTTTTTTGGAATTTATCAAAGTCTAGCTTCAAATTCAAAAGAACAAGAAAATGCTAATGAAGAACAAGAAAGCAAATTCTACTTACAATACCCCAAAGACTTTTTTGATCTTATCATCATCGATGAATGCCACAGAGGTGGAGCGAATGAAGAAGGTAGCTGGGCAGGGGTGCTAGAGTACTTTTCATCGGCTACGCATTTAGGGCTTACTGCTACACCTAAAAAAAGCGATAATGTAGATACTTATAGATATTTTGGTGAGAGTGTATATGAGTATAGTCTTAAAGATGGCATAGAAGATGGCTTTTTAACTCCTTATAAAGTTAAGCGTGTCACGACTACGCTTAGTGAAGGCTATGTGTACAACCCTGATGATATCATAGAAGGTGAGTTAGAAAAAGGCTTTTACAAGATCAATGAATTTGAAAGAAATATTCACTTACCTCAATACAACGATTTTCTAGCTAAAGAAATTTTAAAGCTCATCAACCCTATGGACAAAACCATCATCTTTTGTGCTAACCAAGCCCATGCAAGTGAAGTAAAAAGAGCCATTGATAAATTTAAAAGTGTAAAAAGAGATGACTACTGCGTGAGGGTTACAAGTGATGAGGGTAAAATAGGGCTTGAGTACTTAAAGCAGTTTCAAGATAATGACAAAAGCTATCCTGTGATACTCACTAGTTCTAAAATGCTAACCACAGGAGTAGATGCTAGAAATGTCCGCAACATAGTGCTTTTGGCAAATATAGGTTCTATCATAGAATTTAAGCAAATCATCGGAAGAGGCACTAGGGTGTATGAGGGAAAAGACTTTTTTACTATACTAGATTTTACCGGAGTAACAAGACTTTTTTATGATCCTAAATGGGATGGCGAGCAGATCAAAGATGAAGAAAAAACCGAAGTAAAAACTATACAAAACAAAAGAGAGCAAAGCAACCCTAAAGAAGCAACCAAGCAAAAAGAAGTCACCGTGCATTTAAAAGGCACAAAACTAAAAGTGCTTGATATAACGACAAGCTACATAGGAGATAGCGACAAGCCACTTAGTACAAAAGAATTTTTGGAATTTTTAGTAGGAAAGCTAGCAGAATTTTATAACGATGAGACAAGGTTACGCGAGATTTGGAGTAACCAAGCAAGCAGGAAAGAATTTTTACAAAAACTTGAAAAAGACCGCATAAGCGAGCAGGTTTTGGAAGAATTGACAGTGATTTTTGAGCAAAAAGACTGCGATGTGTATGATGTGCTAGCACACTTAAGCTTTAACAGCGAGATAAAAACACGCCATGAACGCGTGCTAAATGTAAAAAATAGTACATTTTTAAAACGCTTCCAAAAAGAAAAAGCTTTAAGGCTTGTGGAATTTTTACTAGATAGGTATCAAGAGTATGGTATAAAAGACTTTGATAGTGGGTTAAAAACACTTATAGATCTTAGCTCTTTAGGTAGTGTAAAAGAGCTAGTGAGTGAATTTGAAGGTATGGAGAATTTAAAACAATGCATTGATGATTTACAAAGAGAGATTTATGTAAATAATATATAATATTAATTAAATATAATCAAAGAGGAGAAAGTTATGAGTTGTACAATTCATTTTTTAAATGTGAAAGATGGTGATTGCACTATTATACAACACGAAACAGAAAGAGTTAGTGTTATTGATATCTGTAATGGGAATGAAAAGCAAAAATATAATTTTTGTTCGGAAGCTAATTTTAATATGAGAGAGAATTCTATTAATCCTATTACATATCTAGAAAATTTAAATATAAAAAATATATTTAGATTTATACTAACACATCCTGACATGGATCATTTGGATGGTCTTGAAAATCTTTTTACTAAATTTACGGTTGTAAATTTTTGGGATACAGGACACAAGAAAGATATGAGAGAATTCAAAAATAGTAAATATAAAGAAACAGACTGGGAGTATTATCTTAAGGTACGAAAAAGTTGTGAAAATCCTAAAGTTTTACAATATTATTTAGGTTGTGAATATGATTATTTTATGAAAGATGGATTAGAAATAATTTCTCCTAATAAAATCCTAGAAAAAGAAATTTTAAATAGTAAAAATCCAAATTGGAATGAAATTTCTTATGTTATTTTACATACTATTTACGATAGAAAAATTTTATATTGCGGAGATAGTGAAGATTTAGCTTGGAAATACATTTTAAATAATAAAGAATTGCATAAGAAAATAAAAGATATTGATATTTTAATAGCACCTCATCATGGAAGAAAAACAGGTGGAGATAAAGAAAATATTTTTTTAAATGAATTGAATCCCAAATTAGTTTTATTTGGAAATACATCAGATTCAAAACATAAAAATTATCAAGCATTTAATAATAGAAAAATTCCGATATTAACTAATAATGAAGCTGGTAATATCATTATGGAAATTAATAATAAAGAAATTTCTATAAAAACAGAAAATGATATTAATGGTATTATAACTGCTAAAAACTATAGTGATGGCGCCAAACGCATAAAAAAAATAAAAGAAAACTATAAAATAATATTTAAAGGTTTTAACTATGAATGACTTTAAAAATTTTCTTGGCACATATAATATTTGTGCCAGATTTACACCTGGATTTCTATGTTTATTGAGTATATATATTTTACTTGGTTTTGATATTGAGAAATTAGAGACAAATAGTATTGCTTATATTAGTATATTTGTTATTTTATCGTCTATATTGGGATTTTTATCAGGTTCTATTGTGAAAATAATAGAACAAAAAATATGGAAATATTGCGGGAATCCAACAATTAATTATTTAAAAAATAATGAAAAAGATTTGTATGAAAGAATAAGTGAAAAAATTAAAAATGATAAAGATATAATGACTTGTATTTTAAAAACTACAAGAGATGATACTAAGTTATTTTGGAAAAGTGTAAGCTATGGTTTTTTTAGAAATTCTATACTTTTATCGCTATTACTTTTATATTTTTCATATAAAACTGATTATTTTTTATGGATTTTAGCTATTTGTGTTTTTATTATATTTACTACTTTCATAATGAGCAGGTATTATGCACAACAAGCTATAGAAAGTTATAAGGAAATTACGATGGAAAATGATATATGTCAAAATTTGCAAAAGTAAAATTAAAAAATTGTGCAACTTTTATAAATGGTATGGCTTTTAAACCTATTGATTGGGATGTAAAAGGCTTACCTATTGTTAGAATTCAAAATCTTACAGGAACAAATAAAAATTTTAACTATTATTCTAAAGAATACAATCCTAAATTTGAAATTAATAATGGGGATTTGCTTATTTCTTGGTCTGCAAGTTTGGGTGTATTCATATGGAATAATAGCAAAGCTATTTTAAATCAACATATATTTAAAGTTGTATTTGACAAAATAGAAATTAATAAAAAATATTTTTATTTTTGTATTTTAGATATTTTAGAAGAGATGAGTGAAAAAACTCATGGTTCTGCTATGAAACACATAACTAAACGAAATTTTGATAATATCGAAATCCCTCTGCCATCACTCAAAGAGCAAGAAAGGATGGTGGGGGTTTTAGATGAGAGTTTTGCAAAGATAGATGAGAGTATAAAAATTTTAGAGCAAGATTTGCTCAATTTAGATGAGTTAATGCAAAGTGCCTTGCAAAAAGCTTTTAACCCTTTAAAAGATAATACTAAGGAAAACTACAAACTCCCACAAGGTTAGGAATGGAAAAGCTTAGGGGAAATTTGCGAAATTAATCCTAGAAATAAAATTGATGATGAAATAAATGTATCTTTTGTATCTATGAATAAAATTTTAGATGGATATAGTAATGAATTTTCTTATGCAATCAAAAAATGGAAAGATGTTAAAAATGGCTTTACACATTTTAAGCAAGGAGATGTTGGTTTGGCTAAAATTACTCCTTGTTTTGAAAATAAAAAGTCTGTGATTTTTGATGACCTTGAAAATGGTGTTGGTGCTGGTACAACAGAATTACATGTTATTAGAGCAGTTGATAATGCTATATCTAAATTTTTATTGTGGTTTTTTAAAACAGAGAAATTTATTCAAAATGGTATTTTAAATATGACAGGTGCTACAGGACATAAAAGAATTCCTAAAGATTTTATTAAAAATTTACAAATCCCACTACCCCCACTCAAAGAACAAGAGCAAATCGCTTCACATTTAGATGAGCTTTCTTCTCATGTAAAAAATTTAAAGCAAAACTATCAAGCACAGATAAAAAATCTACAAGAGCTTAAAAAGTCCTTGCTAGATAAAGCTTTTCATGGAAGATTATAAATGTTAAAATTTTTATCAAATTTTAACATATGGTCTAGATATGTTAAAAATTTTTGATTTTTTTAACATATTTTTTATAATGTTAAAAATTTTAAAAAATTTTAACATATGGAAAAATTATGAAAGAATTCATACCACCAAAACTTCCTTTAGATATAGAATTAAATGCAAATATTTATGGTCTCATCATTAGGGCTTCGAGAAAATTAGCGGAGTTAAATGGACTTAGCAAAAGCATGCCTAATCCAAATATATTAATCAATGCTTTGATCTTGCAAGAAGCTAAAGATTCTAGCGAGATAGAAAATATTATTACCACTCACGATGAACTTTTTTTATCTCAAATCGATGAAAGTAAACTTACAAGAGCGGCAAAAGAAGTGAAAGACTATGAAAATGCTTTAAAAAAAGGATATGAGCTTTTAAAAAAAGAGCAATTATTAAGAAATGCACATATTTTAGAAATTCAAAAAAGACTAGAAAGAAATAATGCAGGTTTTAGAAAACAAAGCGGAACTACACTGATAAATCCTACCACAGGAGAAATCAAACGCACGCCCCCGCAAAATCCTAGTGACATACAAGAACTTATGGGAAATTTGGAGCGATACATCAACGATGATACTTTAGATGAACTTGATTTTTTGGTAAAAATGGCAATCATTCATTATCAGTTTGAAAGCATACATCCATTTTACGATGGTAATGGTAGAACAGGCAGGATTATCAATATACTTTATTTGGTTTATAAAGGCTTGCTTGATTTGCCTATCTTGTATTTAAGCGCTTATATAGTAAATAACAAAGAAGAGTATTATAATCTTTTACAAAATGTACGTGATGAAGGTGCAATTTTGGAATGGATAAAATACATACTCAAAGGTGTAGAGCAAACTGCTATAAAAACGATAAAAACCATTACTATAATAGAAAAAATGATGTCTAATGTAGGTGAAATTTTGCAAAATAAAACGAATTTTTACAGCAAAGACTTTGTGGAGCTTTTGTTTTCTCATCCTTATACAAAGATAGACTTTTTGATAAATAAATTAGATATTTCTAGGCAAAGTGCTTCAAAATACCTTAAAATTTGTGAAAATTTAGGGGTGCTAGAGTGCATTAAAATGGGTAGAAATAATTATTATATTAATATAGAGCTTTTAAGACTTTTTAGAAAGGGAATTTTTTAAATGCAAAGTAAAATCGATAAAATCACAGATATTCTAAGAAGAGATGATGGCATAAGCGGTGCTATGCATTATAGTGAGCAGATTAGTTGGGTGCTTTTTTTGAAATTTTTAGATGATTATGAAGAAGAGTTAAAGTTAGAAGCTGAGCTAGATGAAAAGCCTTATAAGGCTATTTTGCAAGAAAAATTCAGTTGGAGAGCTTGGGCAGCACCTAAAACAAGTGAAGGAAAGCTTGATGTAAAAAATGCTTTAAGTGGAAGCGATTTGCTAAGCTTTGTGAATGATGAGCTTTTTCCATACCTAAAAAGTTTTAAAGATAATGAAAATTTCAAAAGCATAGAGTATAAGATAGGCGGAATTTTTGAATTTATAGACAACCGCATAGCTAATGGCCATACTTTAAGAGAAGTTATAAATTTAGTCGATGAGCTAAGTTTTAGCAAAGAAAGTGATGTATTTGCTTTAGGTGAGGTTTATGAAAAGCTTTTAAAAGACATGGGAAGCGATGGGGGAAATAGTGGGGAGTTTTATACCCCAAGACCTTTGGTTAGAGCCATGGTGGAGGTGCTAGACCCTAAAGCAAAAGAGAGAATTAATGATCCTGCGTGTGGGAGTTGTGGGTTTTTAGTAGAGAGTTTTTTGCATATTCTTTATGAAGATAGGGAAAAAAAGAAAAAAGCAAATTTAAGTGTGGAAGAACTTGAATTTTTACAAAATGATGCCTTGTTTGGTAAAGAAAAAACTCCGCTAAGTTATGCAATGGGTGTGATGAATATGATCTTACATGAGGTTAAGTCCCCAAATATCATCAAAACCAATACTCTAAATAAAAAAATCACAGACATAACTGAAAATGAAAAATACGAAGTGATTTTGGCAAATCCTCCTTTTGGTGGTAAAGAAAAAGATCAAATTCAAAATAACTTTCCTGTAAAATCAAATGCTACCGAGCTTTTGTTTTTACAGCATATTTTAAAGTCTTTGAAAAACAATGGAAGGTGTGCCATAGTAGTGCCTGAAGGAGTGCTTTTTCAAAATTCAAATGCCTTTGTGAGTGTAAAAAAAGACTTGCTAGAAAATTTTAATCTTGAATGTGTTTTAAGCTTGCCAAGTGGGGTGTTTTTGCCTTATAGTGCGGTAAAAACTAATGTGCTTTTTTTCTCTAAAGGACAAAGAAGCATTTGTGGTGAAAATGATGAAAGTGTATATTACTATGAGCTTGTGCCTCCTTTTAAATTGACCAAAAACAAACCTTTAGAATACACGCATTTGCAAGAATTTTTAAAATGTTATAAAGAAAGAAAAATCACGGCTAATTCTTATTTGGTAAGTAAAAAAGAACTTGAAGAAAGAAATTATGATTTAAGTGCTAAAAACCCAAACGTAAAAGAAGAAAAAACTTTGCGTGAAGTAGAGGAAATTTTAAGCGAGTTAGAGCAAAATCAAAAACAAGCAAAAATGCTTTTTGAAAAAATTCAAAAAGCACTTGTTTAAGGCATAAAAATTATATTAACCAAATCATTTTCTTTTATATCATCATGTGCTATCATAAGTGCAGCTTTATGGTTAAGGTTGTTGATGATGGCACTTGAGCCTTGCTTTTTGTTTAAATTGGCATAAATTTTTCCATCTTTAAATTCTACATTACAAGCTACAAATTCTAAATGCGAACTTTTTTTCTTATAGTCAGTATTTGCAAATGCTTTAAATACATAGTCTTTTTCTTGTAAAAGCCAAGCATTTAAAAGTTCTCTTACATATAAGTTAAACATTACCATAGCCGAGTATGGAAAACCCGGTAGAGCAAAGATAAATTTATCTTCAAATTTGGCTATTTTGATGTGTTTGCCAGGTTTTACATCGACTTTGTCTATGATGACTTCATACTCTTTAACAGCTTGTTTTAAAAAGTCAAAATCCCCCATGGAAACCCCACCGGTGGTAACTAAAATATCACATGCATTAAGTGCTTGTTTTAAAACACTTGGGGTTTTTTGCATATCATCTTTTAAAAGTGGAAAAATTCTAGCTTCAGCACCAAGCTTTTTCGCCATATTAGCTATGGCTATATGGTTTGATGAGCGAATTTGTGCAGGGTGTTCTAAGCTTTCGCCTAAGTCTTTGATCTCACTTCCACTGCTTAACACGCCTATGATAGGTTTAGCAAAAACGCAAATATGAAAGTATCCAAGCTCGGCTAAAAGTGCTATCTCGCTATAGCCTAGTTTTGTGCCTTTAGTGAGTAAAATTTCACCCTCGGTGTAACTCTCACCCACCTTTCTCACAGCAAAGCCTTGAGGGACTTTTTCTTTGATGTAAACCACACCGTTTTTAACTTCTACTTTTTCCACGGGTACTAAGGTATCACAACCCTCACTCATTAAAGAACCTGTAAAGGTTTTAACACATTCTTTGCTTTGTATTTTAAAGCTTGGAAAAACTCCCGCAGGTACTTCGCCTATGATAGACAAAGGCTCATCTTGCTCGCTAAATTTGATCGCATAGCCATCCATAGAAGCTGTGGGAAATTGAGGGTTATTGGTAGAAGCTTTGATGTCTATGGCTAAAATTCTATCTAAGCACTGTGTTAAGGCGATGTTTTCTATCTTTTCGTATGCTTTTATATGCGAATGAAGTATATTTAAACTTTGATTATAAGAAGTTAGCATTTTAGTCCTTAGTGCTTAAAATTCCTGCTCCTTGAAGTTTCAAAGAGCGTTCTTTAGCATAAATTTTTTCACCATTGATGATATCATATTTCCATATAGGCGCACTTGCTTTAAAATCTTCTACAAAATCGTTAATCAGCTTAAGTCCTAGTTTTCTTTGTTTGCTTAAAACCCCAGCAAAATAAGAACTCTCATGTACTTTTACCTCGCCGATAGAGTGAGCAAACATCAAGCTTACGTTTTCATTTGCAAGTTTTTGACACCATTTTTCAAACCAAGTTTTCAATAAAGGCTCATATATATCAAAGCTTAAAGCCTCGATTCCATCTTCAGCTCTCACTATACCGCAAAATGTGATCAAAGCTCCGCAGTTTTTGTCTTTAGCGTATTCATACCATCTAGCGTAAATGCTAGGAATTTCCAAAGATCCTTGATGTAATTCAAACATAACTTATCCTCCACAAACCGGCGGAAGCAAGCAGATTTTATCCCCATCTTTTAGGGTGGTTTCATCATCAAAAACCATTTCATCATTTAAAGCAACTGCGCAAAGCTCAAGCCATTCTTTTAAGCTTTCATCTTGCCCTAAAATCACTTTTAATTCTTTTAAGCTTTTTACTTCTAGTTCTAAACTTTCTTTGTTGATTGGCCCTAGAAATTCAACTTTTACCATTTTTTTACCTTTATTCTTTGATTTTTAAAATTCCCATCATTCCAAGATCTTCGTGTTCTAAAATGTGACAGTGAAACATTCTAATGCCGGTGAAATTTTGGCTCATTCTTAGTCTTAGTTCTTCACCAGGTCTTACATTGATTGTATCTTGCAATGCTCTGAATTTTGTTTTTGTTATTTTACCTTTAAATTGAGAAGAAATGAGTTCAAATTGTGTTCCATGTATATGGAAAGGATGATCCATGTGTGAAGAGTTTTTTACCACCCACTCTTCTACCTCGTTTAATTTTGAAGTCAAATCTGTTCTATTCATATCAAATGTTTTACCATTAATCAAAAACATAGAGGCAAGACTTTGTTTGATTTCTTCTTCGCTTTTGTTGCTAATGCCGTGCATTTGCATATGGTCTTCACTCATGATTACTTCTTTAAAGCTTGTAGCTTCTTTTAAAGGTGGAAATTCGCGTAGTTTTTCAGGTATGCTTTCTAAAGTTTTTTCCACTTTAAGATCAGCTAGTGCGAGTGTGTAAGGTTTTTCTTCAACAAGCATTTTATCGCGGTTATAGTAGGTGCTTTCAAGTTTAAAATCACCCTTGCTTGCTTGGATTAGTACTTCCACTCTTGAAGCAGGACTTAAAAACAACTCATCTAATTCAACACCTTTTTCTATAAGTCCCCCATCAGTTCCCACTAAAATAAATTTAGCACCTTGAATGCGTAAATTTAAATACCTTGCCGCGCAAAAATTATAAATACGAATTCTTTGAGCTTTATCAAGTGTTATTTTTGGTTTTAATTGTCCATTGATTAAGACTAAATTTCCTTCTCTACCATTAAGCCAGTCAAATAAATTATTATCAGGAATTTGTGCGTTTTTATCCAAGCGTAGGTCGCTAATCACCCAGTCTTGTTCTTGCAAATGTGACAATGCATCTTTTTTAGCTTTTACTACAAATACCCCTGCTAAGCCTTTATAAACTTGTTTTGCTGTAGTGTAGTGTGGGTGCGGATGGTACCAGTATGTTCCTGCTGAATTTTCTCCAAGTTTGAAACGGTAAATCTTTTCTCGACCAGGCATGATAGGATCATGTGGGTTGCCATCTTGTTCGGGTGGTATATCAAGCCCATGCCAGTGGATGGTTGTTGGCTCTTTTAGATTGTTTTTTACTAAAATTTCAACCGTATCACCCTCATAAACTTCGATTTTAGGCCCTGGTATGGAGCCATTATAGGTAAAGCATTGGGTTTTTTTACCTTTGACAAGCTCTATTTGGCTTTCTTTGATTTCTATGCTAGATCTAAAGAAATTTTTCTTTGTGCTTGTATTTTTTAAAAGTTTTAAATTTGCCAATGCTTCTTTACTAGGAAAGTCTTTTATATCGAGTAGTTGAATGTTTGGATCTTCTAGTTTGATAAAAGAAGTATCGATCTTGTGGGTTTTTTTTGCTGTATGATGTGAATGCATATCATGGTGAGAGTGATCGCTCATTGCATAGGCACTGCTAATACTTGCTAAACCTAAAGCATTCCATTTTAAAAATAATCTTCTATTCATTAAATTTTACCTTAAATAATTTTTGGGTTTAGATTTTGATTATAGCTATTGTTTGATTAATGATTGTAAATTGTAAAAACTAGATATAATTTTATATAAAATTGATGTGTAAATTTAATTATATTAAGGAAAAACAATGTTAATCCAAAATCATCTAGATAAAAATTTTCAAACTCCTGCTTATATTTTAGAAGAAGACAAACTTAGAAAAAATTGTGAACTTTTGGCTAAAGTGAGTGAAGAAAGTGGCGCAAAAGTTTTACTTGCCCTCAAAGGATTTGCGTTTTCAGGTGCTATGGATATAGTGGGCGAGTACTTATCAGGTTGTACTTGTAGCGGGCTTTGGGAGGCTAAATTTGCTAAAGAATACATGGATAAAGAAATTCATACTTTCTCTCCTGCTTTTAAAGATGATGAAATAGATGAAATCATCAATCTTTCACACCATATTGTATTTAATTCTTTTAATCAGTTTAAAAAATTTAAAGATAAAGCAAGTCGTAAATCTCTTGGTTTACGTTGCAATCCAGAGCTTTCAGTCGCACCAAAAGAACTTTATAATCCTTGTGGTAGATTTTCAAGGTTAGGAATTCGCGCAGTTGATTTTAAAAATGAAGACTTAAGTGCTTTAAGTGGGCTTCATTTTCATGCTTTGTGTGAAGAAAGCGCGCATTCTTTAGAGCTTGTGTTAAATGCTTTTGAAGCTAAATTTTCACAATTTATTAAAAATATGAAATGGATTAACTTTGGCGGGGGACATCACATCACAAAAGCGGGTTATGATGTGCAAAAGCTGATTGATCTTTGTAAAAAATTTAGCGATAAATACAGAGTGCAAGTGTATCTTGAGCCAGGTGAAGCTATAGGTTGGCAGTGTGGGACTTTAGTTGCAAGTGTTGTTGATATCGTGGAAAATGAGAAAAAAATAGCTATTTTAGATACTTCAAGTGAAGCTCATATGCCAGATACTATCATCATGCCTTATACTAGTGAAGTTTTAAATGCTAGAATTTTATCAAGTCGCGATGGGGAAAAATATAGCGAGTTAAAAGAAAATGAATTTGCTTATTTGCTCGGTGGCAATACTTGCTTAGCAGGAGATATCATGGGTGAATACGCTTTTGATCAAGAGTTAAAAATAGGGCAAAAAATTGTATTTTTGGATCAAATCCATTATTCTATAGTGAAAAATACTACATTTAATGGAGTAAGACTTCCAAATTTAATGCTTTTGGATAAAAATGAAAAATTATCCATGGTGAGAGAATTTGGCTATGAGAATTATTCAAAAAGAAACTAAAAAATGAGTTTTTTTGTAGTTTTTTAGAAATTTATGTTTTTTAAATAAAACTTTTTTTAAAATAAAAACGGAAACTGAAATTTAACAAAACTACAACGATAATGTTTGTAATATTTAGGAGTATTTATGCATAGAGTTATACTAGCTCTTTTGGCCTGTTTTAGCTTTCTATTTGCTCAAGAAAATTTTGAAGTTAAAAACACTCAAATTTGGGATGTGCAAAGAGTGATGAATATAGAAAGTTATCAGAATTTTGGTGCTTTGTGGACTAAGCTACAAGGTGAATACATCGCAAGTGCTGTTTTGATCATACTCATTGCTGTGATCTCGGCTTTTGCATTGCATTATATGGTAATTGGTCCTAAGAAATTCTCTCATGATGGTAAGAAAATTTATGCTTTTTCGGTCTTTGAAAGATTGTTTCACTTTGTAGCAGCGATCTCTTGGATCATTCTTGTGCCAACGGGTCTTATTATGATTTTTGGATCGTACTTTGGCGGAGGATTTTTTGTAAGATTATGTAAAAATTTGCATGGTATCGCAACGATTTTATTTATTATTTCTATCATTCCTATGTTTTTATGTTGGATCAAAAGAATGCTCCCTGCAAGTTATGATTTAAAATGGATGATGATAGTTGGAGGGTATTTAAGCAAAGAGAAAAAACCTGTACCTGCGGGTAAATTTAATTTTGGTCAAAAGTCATGGTATTATATCGCTGTATTTGGTGGCTTTTTGATGATCACTACGGGTGCTTTTATGTTTTTCCTTGATTTTAATTCTACTTCATTGCAGTCTGTTTTTGGAATTTCTCATATAGATATTTTAAGAGTTTCTGCTATCATTCATAATATTTTGGGAATTTTATGTGCGGTATTTTTTGCTATACATATTTATATGGCTGTATTTGCGATTAAAGGTAGTATACATTCTATGATCAATGGTTATAAAGAGGAAGAAGAAGTTTATATTTTACATCATTATTGGTATAAAGAATTAAGCGAAAAAAAACAAATCAACCCTACTTTTACTTGTGAATTGAAAGCAAAAAAATAATTTTTACCTACTCAAATTTGTATTTATTGAGTAGGTTTTTTAATCAAGAGTTTTTTTGTTTTATTAACATTAAATTTATATTTATTATTCTATAATCATCGCTGTTTAATTTTTTATTAAGGAGCAGCCGGTGAGATTTTTTATCCTTATTTTAGCTATTTTTGTGAGCGTGCAAGCAAAACAAGTGGTTTTAAATGGAAAAGATTTAACAATCCAAGATGTATATGATATATCTTTGGGTGAAAATGTTAAAATCGATAAAAAAGCACTAGATAGGGTATTTCGTTCTCATGAGGCTTTGATTGAAGCAGCAAAACAAGGTCATAAAATTTATGGTTTGACTGTTGGTGTTGGTTTGAACAAAGACAAGCAGTTTGTTGATGCACATGGTAATTTAGACGATGAAGTTATTAAAGCATCTAAAAAATTTAATATAGGTTTAATCCACGCTCATTGTGGTGGCGTGTATGAGGATTTAAAACCTAATGTTGTTAGAGCTATTATGGCGATTCGTTTAAATAATATGCTATATGGTGGTTCAGGTGTTTCTTTGGAGCTTGTTAAAACTTATGAAGCTTTTTTAAATAATAATATCATTCCAGCTGTTCCTTCTAAAGGTTCTGTTGGAGAAGCAGATATTACTATACTTGGACATATTGGCTTAGCTATGCTAGGAGAAGGATTTGTGTATGTTGATGGTGAAAAAATTCCAGCTAGTGCTGCTTTATCAAAATTTAATATAAAAAAAATAGAACCTTTTGGTAAGGATGCTTTATCGATTATTAGCTCAAATTCTTATTCATCAGCTTTGGCAGTTTTGGCTATACTAGATTTAAAAAATTTAATTAAAAATCTAAAATTAGTTTATGCTTTAAGCTTAGAAGGATTAAATGGAAATGTAGCACCATTTTTAGAAGAAAGTGTCAAACTAAGACCTTTTCCGCAACTTCTTTTAACCGCTAAAGATTTAAGAGAACTTCTTAAAGGTAGTTATTTATGGGAAAATTCAAGCAAACGCGCTTTGCAAGATCCATTAAGTTATAGAGATGGAGTTTATCAAATAGCTGCACTTGAGAGTTCTTTGAAAACTTTAGAAGATCTAATGAAAATTCAACTCAATTCTTCAGATGATAATCCAGGGGTTAATTTAGACGCATCTACTCCAAAAAATTCATATCAAGAAAAGTTTTTTGTAAAAAATGGCAAATCAGCTGTAGTTCCAAATTCTAATTTTGAGCCTTTATTATGGGTTTTTGAGCTAGAAAAAATGTCTATAGTTCTTGGTTTTAATTCTAAAGCATCATCTCAAAGAATTATAAAATTAGATGATGATTATTTTACAGGTTTAAGTAGATTTTTAGGAACTGATGAAACTATCCATGCTTTTGGAGCTATGCAAAAACCTTTTGCAGCTTTAGATGCAGAAAATCAACTTTTAGCAAATCCTGTTTCTTTAAATTGGCTTCCTTTAGCAGGAAACATAGAAGATATAGCTACTAATGCACCTTTAGCTGCTATAAAATTACAAAAACAAATTGATAATTTTTACTATATTTTAGGTATGGAACTTTTACACGCAGCTCAAGCTATAGATTTAAGAATGAAAGAAGATCCAAATTTAAAACTTTCTGTAAAGACAAAAAAATTATTTGAACAATACAGAAAGCAAGTTGAGTTTTTGCAAGTTGATAGGCCTTTAACTGAAGATTTTAGAAAATCTTATGATTTTTTAAAAAACTATAGCTACTAAGGATTTAGTATGAAAGAATCAAGACGAACATTTTTAAAAAAGATATCAACTTTAGCAAGTGTTGCTTTAGCTGGTGGAGGTTTAGGTAGTAGTGTTTTTGCTAAAGAAGAAGATATTAAATGGGATGAGAGTTGGGATGTAGTGGTAGTAGGAAGTGGTTTTGCAGGATCAGCAGCACTTTGTGAAGCTATTGATATGGGTGTTAAAACTTTAATGATAGAAAAAATGCCTGTTTTAGGCGGAAATTCTGCTATAAATGGCGGTGCATTTGCTATAGTAGGTTCACCTCATCAAAAACGAAAAAATGTTGAAGACTCTTATGAACTTTATGTTAAAGATATTAAAAAAGCAGGATTAAATTTAAATCAAGTTGATCTTGTAGAAACAATAGCCAAAAATGGTTATGATGCTTATAAATTTACTGTTGAAAGAGGAGTTGTATATCGTGATGATTTAGGTCATTTTGGTGGCCATTCTGTGCCAAGAACCATATGGCCTGAAATTAATTCTGGTGGTAAAATCACTATACCTTTACAAGAATATGCTCAGCAAAAAGGTGCTTTGATACGAACACGAGTGATTTTTGATGATTTAATTTTAAGTAATAAAGGTCAAGTTATAGGTATCAAGGTAAGAGAAAATTACGATTTTAATTATAATAAATCAGTTGATGAAGAAGATAATAAATCAGGAGTAGCTAAATTTTACCGTGTTTATGGTGGGGTAGTTATGGCAAGCGGTGGATTTTCTTATGATATTAAATTCAGACAAGAAATGGATCCTACTATAACTCCTGATTTAGATTGTACTAATCACTATGGTGCTACTGCATATACTTTAAAAAATTTAATGAAAATTAATGTTCAAACTGTTGATTTAAATTGGATACAGCTTGGACCTTGGGGCTCACCAGATGAGAAAGGTTTTGGTATAGCGCCTGTGTTTGCTATACCAGCTTTTGCCTATGGGATTATGGTTGATGCTAGAACAGGAAAAAGATTTATCAATGAATTAGCAGATAGAAAAATCCGCGCAGATGCTATTTTGAAAATTAATAAAAATCCAGATGGTAGCTTAACTCATCCTGTTGTAATTTGTGATAGCGTTGGTGCTACAGGCACAACCAAAGCAAATGTTTATAGAGGGCTTCACAAAAATGTGATTAAAAAATTTGATAGCATTGAAGAACTAGCCCAGTTTTATTCTATCCCTTATGAGGGGCTTAAAAAAAGCATAGATAATTATAATAGTTATGTAAAAAGTGGTAAAGATTTAGAAATGGGTAAGCCATTTTTTAAGCTTGATGGAAAGGTTGTAGATATTTCAAAACCTCCTTTTTATGCTTGGAGAGCTTTACCAAAAGTTCATCATACTATGGGTGGTGTTAAAATTGATATTGAAGCTAGAGTTTATGATAAACAAAACAATATCATACAAGGATTGTTTGCAGCAGGTGAATTTGTAGGTGGCCCACATGGGGCTAGTAGGCTTGGTTCGTGTGCTATTCCAGATTGTATAGTTTTTGGAAGAATTGCAGCTAAAAATGCAGCACAAAGAAGTATGCAAGTGAGAGGATGATCATGAAATTAGCAGTATTAATATGTTTTTTATTTTTAAATTTATTTGCTCAAACTCCGTATTTTTTAGAGCCTAGCAAAGAACCGACAAAGGAAAATTATCCTATTAAAAATCATCATGCAAAATTAAATATGGATTGTAAATTGTGTCATGGTGGCAAGGTGAGTGAAAATAAATTCGAGGTTGTTACAAGAGAAAAATGCTTAGAATGTCATAAAAGTTATGAGGCTTTGGAAAAATTAACAGCAAATTTAGGTTATGAAGACAATGTTCATGCTTCTCCACATTACCCTAAAATGGATTGTAAGCTTTGCCATTCTTCACATAAACCTACGCAGAATTATTGCATAATGTGTCATTCTCAAGATTCAATGAAAAAATTAATAGTTCCATAGTTTATTTGCAAAGGATAGATTTATGAGTAAGAAAATAATTATTTTAGGTATATTATGTATGTTTTTTGTAGCTTTTGTAGCTTTTTTTGGTGGAACTTATGTGATGTATAAAACAGGTGATGATAAATTTTGCAATACTTGTCATAGCTGGATGGATCCTATGACTCAAACTTACTTAAGTGGAAGTCATGGAGGTAATAATCCTTCTGGTGTTAAAGCAAGTTGTGTTTCTTGTCACTTGCCTCATGATGATAGCAAATTACACTATACTTTCAAAAAAGCTTTAAATGGAATTACTGAAATTTCTCATATGCTAGTTAATAGTCCTGAAGATATGGATTGGGAAGCAAATAGAAAAAATAGAGAAAAATATGTTTTTGATAGTGGTTGTTTAAGCTGTCATGCCAATATAACTCAAGCTAACACAAAAAATGAAGGTGCTAAATTTATGCATGAGCAGTATTTAAAATCTCAAAAAACAAATGAAAAAGATAAGTTAACTTGTGTGAGTTGTCATAAAAATGTAGGACATGAAGATTTAGAAAAAGTTCTTTATGATCGCAAAAATCCTCCTATTGGAAATTGGGATACAGATGATAATACAAGTGTAAAAAAATGATTTTTAGGTATTAAAAAATAAAAATTATTAGTATTTTAAATTTTCCTTGTTATAATCAGATAAAAATAACAAGGAAAATTATATGATACAAGATATCGATCTTTCTCGTAAGTATTTTTACGAATTTTTCTCCAAAGCTTTTAATTTTATTGATGAAGAAGAATTTGAAATTTGGCATAAGCAGGTTTTAGCTTTGGCTCAAAGTCCTTTAGATGAAAGTTTAAAGCCTGATTTTGAAAAGCTATGTGCATGTGATTTTGTAAACTTTAAAGAAGAGCAAAACAGCGTGTTTTTTGATTTTTCTTATGTAAATGTACCTATTAGTGCTTCCTTTTATGATGAAGGTAGAGATGATGGTAAAATGAAGCTTCAAGCCTGTGAGATCATTAGAAAAACAAAATTTAGAAAAAAAGAAGAATGTAGACAAAGCGAAGATGAATTTGGATTTTTATTTGCTTTTATGGCAAGTATTATTGAACATGACTTAAAAGTTGCACAACAATTGTTTCGTTTTGTGATCAATCCTGTGGTAGATGAATTTATAGAAAAACTACAAATCCATAAAAATTCAAATTTTTATATTGCCATTGGCAATATTATGAAAGTATTTTTTGTGAGTGAAAGAGCTTACTTAGAAGTGCAAGCACCTGTAAAAAAAGAAGGTAAAAGTATCGCAGATGAAGCGCTACAAAGACTTCCTTATGAACCAAGACTTCCGACTAAATTTAGCAAAACTAATATCGAGGAATTAAGCAAGCTATAATTTTAATATGTATTTTGTTACCAAAATACATATTATCAAAATCATCTTTTTATGAAAACGGAAATTAAATAAAATCTTAAGTGAAAATATGCAAAAGTTATGATGTTTAAGTGTGTAAATACTTTGGGAAATAAGTATTTATAGTTATTCTTTACTTTTATTTCAAAGGAGAGAACATGGAAGCTAACCAAAGAAGAGATTTTCTTAAGAAATCTTTGAAAATTGGTGCTTTAGGGGTGGTTGCCGGAGCGAGCGTAAATGCTTTAGCTAAGGATGATTACCAAGAGCAAAATACAGTAGTTTTGGGAAAAAGCACTAAAAAAGAAGTGCTTTATAAAAAAACTATGCATTGGGAAAAATACTACAAAATAGCTTATTAATAAGAAAGGAAGAAGATGGCATTAGCAAGAAGAAATTTTCTTAAGCTTGCTGGTATTGCTGGTCTTGGAAGCGCAGCTTTTGGTAGTGATAACAAAGCTATTAGAAATGCGAGCGAACAAGAAGTAGCAAATCCTTATCCAGATTCAAAGATTGTAAGAACAATCTGTAGTATCTGTAGTGCAGGCTGCGGGATTAAGGCTGAAGTTCAAGATGGGGTTTGGGTGCGTCAAGAAAACGCTATAGAACATCCTATTTCTCAAGGATCACACTGCTGTAAAGGGATAGATCAAATCGATCTTACTAAATCAAAACAGCGTATAAAATATCCTATGAAAAAAGAAAACGGCAAATGGGTACGTTTAACTTGGGAGCAAGCGATCAACGAAATCGGTGATAAAATGCTTGAAATCCGTAAAGAAAATGGACCTGATAGCGTTATGTTCTTAGGTTCGGCAAAGTTTAACAATCAACAAGCTTATTATTTTAGAAAATTTGCAGCATTTTGGGGTACTAATAATATAGACCACGTTGCTAGAATTTGACACAGCGCAACAGTCGCCGGTGTGGCGAATACATGGGGTTATGGCGCTATGACAAATCATTTTGGTGATGTGACTAAACACTCAAAAATGATGATTATTTTTGGTGCAAATACCGCAGTGGCAAATCCTATTGGGTTTAAACACTTATTGCAAGCTAAAGATCGCAATAATGCTAAATTAGTAGTTGTAGATCCTGTATTTACAAAAACAGCAGTACATGCTGATGAATATGTGAGAATTCGCCCAGGTACAGATATAGCTTTAGTTTATGGTATGCTTCATTTGATCTTCAAAAATGGTTGGGAAGATAAAGAATTAATCAAAACTAGAACTTATGGTGTTGAAGAAATTAAAGCAGAAGCTGCTAAGTGGACACCAGATGTGGTTGAAGATGTAACGGGTGTTCCGGCAGCTCAGCTTGAAAAAATCACAAAAATGCTAGCTACAATCAAACCAGCTACATTGTTTTGGGCTTTGGGTATTACTCAACACTCAGTAGGTAGTTCTAATACAAGAATTTTGGCTATTTTGCAACTTGTTCTTGGTAATATAGGTAAGCCTGGTGCAGGTACTAACATCATTAGAGGGCATGATAATGTTCAAGGTGCTACTGATATGGGATGTTTGGCAGATACTTTACCAGCTTATTATGGTTTAGGTGATGATGCGTGGAATCACTTTTCAAATTTTTGGAATGTAGATAGAGAATACTTAAATTCAAGATTTTATTCTAAAGAATGGATGTATGAAAAAGGTTTCTCTCTTGCAAAATGGTGGCAAGGTGTTTTACACGAAGAAAAAACCTACTCAAATTCTCCAATCCGTGTGCTTTGGGTGCAAGGAACAGGTATCACCTCTATGGCGCATACCGTAAAAATTCAAGAAGCGCTTAAAAAGCTTGATATGATCGTAATCGCTGAACCTTTTGTTAATGAGGTTGCGGTTTTGGCAGATCGTCCAGATGGTATTTATATTATTCCTGCTTCAACTCAGTTTGAAACAGAAGGCTATGTAACAGCAACTAACCGTGCTATGCAGTGGCGTTCTCAAGTAGTAAAACCAATCTATGAAAGCAAAGAAGATCAAGAGATTATGTTTGCATTTGCAAAGAAATTTGGCTTCTATAAAGAATACACTCGTGGTATGAAAATGGAATTAAAAGATCATAAGCTTGTACAAACAAGAGATGATAATGATGATAATTTTGTATGGCCTGATGACGCTACAAGAGAGATGAGTAATGGTCTTTTGAGTATAGGTTTAAGAGGTATTTCGGCTGAACGTTTAAGAAAACATCAGCAAAATTGGGAGCATTTTGACCCTGATACACAAAGAGGCCTTGGCGGTGATGTTAAAGGTGAATACTATGGTTTACCTTGGCCTTGTTGGGATAAACAACACCCAGGAACTTCTATCATGTGGAATACTGACATTCCTTACGAAGAAGGTGGTATGGGCTTTAGAAATCGTTTTGGTTTGGAACATGATGGGCATTCTCAGCTTGCAGATGATAGCTTCACTCCAAAAGGTTGTAAGGTAAAAGGTGGATATCCACAAATTACTAAAGAAAATATCGAAAAAGTATTCAATATCAAATTAAGTGATAGTGAAAAAGAATTAATGGGTGCTAGTTGGAGTACGGATATTTCAGGTATCATCTTAGAAAAATGTAGAGAGAAAAGTGCTTGTTGCTTAGGCAATGCAAGAGCTAGAATGAAGGTTTGGGAATTTGCTGATCCAATTCCATTGCACAGAGAACCTTTGCATTCACCGCGTTGGGATTTGGTTAAAAAATATCCTACTTGGGGTGATCAAGAGAAAAACTTCAGGGTTGAGAGTAAATTTATCAGCGAACAGCAAAAAACAGATTGGAGTAAAGAGTTTCCAACTATTATTTCAAGTATGCGTTTGGTAAATTTAAGTGGTGCGGGTATGCTTGAAAGAACTAGTAAATATCTTGCTGCAATCACACCTGAGATGTTTGCTAATGTTCACCCTGAACTTGCTTTAAAATATGGTATAAATGATGGTGATATGATGTGGATTCACTCACCACAAGGCACTAAGATCAAAGTTAAATGTGTGCATAATCATTCAGTTACGCCAGATAGAATTTGCTTGCCTTATAACTTTGCAGGTATTATGCAAGGAGTGGATTTAAGTTATAATTATCCTGAAGGTACTAAGCCTTATACCATAGGTGAAAGTTCTAATACAGTTACAAACTATGGTTTTGATATTAACACGCAAATTTCTGAGTTTAACGCAGGACTTTGCAGACTTGAAAAGGCTTAAGGGGTAAGTTATGGCTAGAATGAAATTTTATGTAGATAATAATCGCTGTATTTCTTGCTTTGCTTGTCAAGTAGCTTGTTCAAGTGCGCATGAAGTGCCAGTAGGGATTAATAGAAGAAAAGTAATCACTTTAAATGAGGGTATAGAAGGCAAAGAGTTTTCAACAACTCTTGCTTGTCAACACTGTACAGACGCTCCATGTGAGCAAGTTTGTCCTGTAAAATGCTTTTATATAAGAGCTGATGGTATAGTTTTACATGATAAAAAAACTTGTATAGGTTGTGGGTATTGTCTTTATGCATGTCCTTTTGGTGCTCCGCAATTTCCAAGAGATGGTGCTTTTGGTATTAAGGGTGAAATGGATAAATGTACGATGTGTGCAGGTGGTCCTGAGCCTACTAACTCTCATGAAGAAAGAGAGCTTTATGGACAAAATCGTATTGCAGAAGGTAAAGTGCCTATGTGTGCTGCGGTTTGTTCTACAAATGCACTTTTGGTTGGTGATGCAGCTGAAGTTAGTGCAATGTATAGAAAAAGAGTTTTACTTAAGGGTCAAAATTTAGGACTTGATGCAAAATAACTCAAAGGGTGTCTACGAGCACCCTTTTTACTATTTATAATCCAAGGTTAATTCATGGAAGAGCTAATTTTACAAATTCAAAAAAATCTTGATGAAAATAATAAACTTACTTGTAAAAAAGCACTAGAACTTTTAAAACAATACTCTAAAGAAGATTTTCAAACTGCTATAAAAGAATTAGGCGTAAAAATTTCAGATTGTGAGCTAGGTCAATTTGGCAAGTTAAATAAAAATATAGCAAAAAGTGAAATTTTAGAAAAATTAGAAACAAAATTAGATTCTAAGCGTCGCATATCATGTAAAGATGCTTTAGAATGTGCTAAAGATTTCAATATGGCTGATATGAGAGCTACACTTAAAACTTATAAAATTGATGTTAAATACTGCGAACTTGATTGTTTTGAAGAAAAAAAAGGTAAAAAATTTCATGTAAAAAGCAAAATTTGGGTAGAAAATCCTGATGGAGAATTGCTTTTTGGTAAAGGTAAAACAGATATTTTAGAATTAGTAGGAGAATGTGGAAGTATTTCCCAAGCGGCTAAACAACTAGGGATTAATTATAAAAAAGCATGGCTTTATATACAAGATTTAGAAAAAAATATGAAAGAAGAATTGCTTATTGCTAAAAAAGGAAGAGGAAGTGAAGCTGGTAGTAGGCTTACTCCAAGAGCTTATGAGTTAATTCAAAATTTTAAAATTTTACAACAAGATGTAGAAGAATACACTAATAAACGCTTTAAAGAATTATTTTTCAAGAAAAATCAAGAAAAAGACAAAACTTAATTTGAATACAAGTTATAACAATATATTATTAAATAAAAAGGCAAAAGATGAAAATTGATTGTAGAGATTTAGCTTGTCCACGTCCTGTGATGGAGACAAAAAAAGTTTTAGAAGAGTTAAAAGAAAATGAGAATTTAGAAATTCTTTTAAATTCTCAAGCTTCTAAAGAGAATGTAATGAGATTTTTAAAATCTTTAAATTTGGAATTTAGTGTTAAAGATTTAGGTGATGAAAGTATTATTAGTATTACAAAAGATAGTAATATAATTCAAACTCAAGAACAAAATTTACAAGAATACAATGTGCTATTTTTAAAAAGCGATAAAGTAGGCGAGGGAGAACTTGGAAAAAATTTAATGTTAGGTTTTTTAAAAACCTTAAAAGATTTGCCTAATAAACCTGCAAAAATCCTTTGTGTTAATGATAGTGTTTTGATGAATACTGATTGCTCTCATATGGCATTTGAAGCTATGAAAGAACTTGAAAATTTAGGAGTTGAAATTTATAGTTGTGGGGCATGTTTGGAATTTTTTGGTAAAACCAAAGAGCTTAAAATAGGTAAAATAGGCAATGCTTATGAAATTTTAAATGAACTTTTTGGAAAGGCGAAGATTATTTCTTTATGATATATAAAGATCAAAAACTAACCCAATATGTAAAAGCTGCAGGTTGAGCTGCCAAATTAGACTCGGTGGGTCTTGACAAAATTCTTGGTATCTTAAAACCGCATGAAAACATTTTAAGTGGTATTAATAATAACGAAGATGCAAGTGTTTATAAGTTAAACGAAGATTTAGCTTTAGTGCAAACTCTTGATTTTATTACACCTGTAGTTGATAGTGCGTATCATTTTGGTACTATAGCTGCTGCAAATGCCTTAAGTGATGTATTTGCTATGGGTGCAGAAGTGATTAATGCTTTAAATATTGTAGGCTTTGATACCTGTCATTTTAACAATGAAATTTTACTTGAAGTGCTAGAAGGTGCTAGAGCTAAGGTTGAAGAAGCAGGGGCTATGTTAGTAGGTGGGCATACTATAGAAAATGATGAATTTATTTTTGGTCTTAGTGTGACAGGTGTAGTTCATCCTAAGAAATTTATAGCTAATAATAGCGCAAAGGATGGCGATGTGATTTTACTTACTAAGCCTATAGGTAGTGGTATTATTAGTACTGCTATCAAGGCTAGTTTGCTAGAAAAATCAAAGATTTTAAAAGCAGTAGAGCAAATGAGCTTTTTAAATTTATATGCAAGTCGTATTTTAAAGAGGTTTAAAAGTCTTAGTGCTTTAAGTGATGTGACAGGTTTTGGTCTTTTAGGGCATTTAAAAGAAATGCTAAATAAAGAGATTATGATAGAAGTGTATAAAAATGAAATTCCTTTAATGGATGGAGTTTTGTCAATAGCTAATATGGGGATTATCCCCGCAGGAGCTTATAAAAATAAAGATAGCCTAAAAATTTGGGTTGAAAATTTAAATGAAAAAGATGAGGATATAGTGTATTTTGATCCTCAAACTTCAGGTGGGCTTTTAGCTGCCATGAGTGAAAATGAAGTAAATGAAGCTTTAAAAATTTTGAAAGATCATGATATTGAAGCAAAGATTATTGCTAAATGTGTAAGAAATACTCATAATTATTTATTATTACGCTAATATTTTATTTATAATTAAAAGCATATGTTTATATTTGTTACTTTTTTACGTAAAAAAATAAATTACAAATAAATATATGTTGATTTTTGTGGCTATTTTTGTATCATAAAAGATATTAACTACAAAATGGAGGAAAAAATGATACAAAAAGCTTTGCAATTAGCTGAAGAATTACAAAGAAAGATAGAAAGTAATATCTCTCAAAGTGAAAAAGAATTTCATGCCAAAATGCAAAAACTTTTAAACAACCCTAAAAATAAAGTAATGTTGATCGAGCTTTTAGATCGCTCTTTTAGATGTAAAGATAAAAGTGCTAGTTTTAAGCTGATAGAACATACTTTAAACAAATACGGCATAGCTGATTTTTTTAGTGCTTTTGAAAAATTTTTACTTTTTTCTTTTTTAAATTTTGGAAAATTAGCACCAACTCTTAGTGTGCCATTTTTCATTAAGCATTTAAGAGAAGATACTAAAGCTATGGTTTTGGATGCAAATCCTAGTGTTTTAGAGCCTCATATGCGTAAAAGAAAAGATGAAGATAAAATTACTTTAAATGTAAATTTAATCGGTGAAGAGGTTTTGGGCGAGGCTGAAAGTGCTTATAGGATGAAAAAATACGAAGAAGCACTAAAAACAAGCTATATTACTTATATTTCTATTAAAATTACTACCATTTTTTCCCAAATCAATATCATTGATTTTGAATACTCTAAAGATGAGGTGGTAAAAAGATTAGATAAACTATATGCTCTTGCTTTAGAGGAAGAAAAAAAACAGGGTGTGTCTAAATTTATCAATCTTGACATGGAAGAATTTAGAGATTTAGAATTAACCGTTGAAGCTTTTATGGAAAGTATTGCAAAGTATAATATTAAAGCAGGTATCGTTTTACAAGCTTATCTTCCTGATTCTTATGAATATTTGAAAAAACTTTTTATTTTTTCAAAAGAAAGAGTTCTAAAAGGTATGAAGCCTATAAAAATTCGCTTTGTTAAAGGTGCAAATATGGAAAGTGAAGAAACCATAGCTTCGCAAAGAGGTTGGACGCTTCCTACTTTTTATAAAAAAATTGATACAGATAGTAACTATAAAAAAATGCTTGATTTTGTCCTAGAAGGTGATAATTATAAATACATTAACATAGGTATAGCAAGTCATAATTTATTTGAAATAGCTTATGCTTATACTCGAATTTCACAAGCTGGAGCTTTATCATCGTTTACTTTTGAAATGCTCGAAGGTATGAGCTTGCAATGCTCTTATGAGCTTTCTAAAATGCATGATCTTATACTTTATGCGCCAGTTTGTGATGAAGCGCATTTTAATAATGCTATTGCATATTTGGTAAGAAGACTTGATGAAAATACTAGTGAAGATAATTTCATGCGATATTTTTTCAATCTTAAGATTAATGATGCAAATTGGCACAAACAAAAAGAATTATTTATCAAGTCTTTAGAGGGTGTTGCTAGTTTAGATAATTCTACTCATAGAACTCAAGATAGAAACAACGAGGTTAAGGCTATAAGTTCTTATGAGAGTAAAGAATTTAAAAATGAAGCTGATACTGATTTTATCTTAAAAGCTAATAGAGAATGGGCTAAAGCAATACGCACTCGATATGAAAATTTAGAAAATTATGATGTTTATCCAGTTGCTAAAGATGAAATTAAAAATGAAACACTACAGGTGATAGAAGTAAAAGATAAAATCAATAATCGCACCATAGGTAAAGCACATCTTGCAGGCCAAGCAGAGATAAAATACGCTTTAGATGTAGCTAAGAGTTCAAATTTTAGCGAATTAAGTCATGATGAAATTTATAAAATTCTAGCAAAAACTGCCCAACTTGTTAGAGACCGTAGGGGTGATTTGATAGGCATAGCAGCTTTAGAGGTAGGAAAAACTTTCTTAGAAATTGATCCTGAAGTGAGTGAGGCTATAGACTTTTTAGAGTTTTATCCACACTCTTTGGAAAAACTAAAAGAGCAAAACCCTAATACAACTTTTAAAGCAAAAGGCATAGGTGTGGTGATTGCGCCATGGAATTTTCCGGTGGGTATTTCAGTAGGAACTATAGCAGCGCCTTTGGCTGCAGGTAATAAAGTAATATATAAACCATCATCTTTATCAATGCTAACAGGTTATATGCTTTGTAAGTGTTTTTGGGATGCAGGAATTCCAAAAGATGCTTTGATTTTCTTGCCTGCTAAAGGAAGTGATATATCAAAATACTTACTTATTGATCAAAGCGTGAAATTTTCAGTATTAACCGGTGGAGAAGAAACCGCTTATGCAATGCTTAAGGCAAATCCAACTTTACTTTTAAGCGCTGAAACAGGTGGTAAAAATGCAACTATTGTTTCTAAATTTGCTGATCGTGATAGCGCGATTAAAAACATCATTCATTCAGCATTTTCAAATTCGGGTCAAAAATGTTCTGCAACTTCACTGCTTGTTTTAGAAGAAGAAGTTTATAATGATGAAGAGTTTAAAAAGACTTTAGTCGATGCTGCTAGCTCTATGGCAGTAGGGAATCCTTTTGTATTTAAAAATAAACTCGGTGCTTTAGCAGATAAACCAGATATGAAACTACAAAAAGCGTTAGATGAGTTAGCTCCATATGAAAGTTGGGCTTTAAAACCTAAATTTATAGATGATAATCCTTATCTTTTAACTCCGGGGATTAAATATGGAACCAAAAAAGGTGATTTTACACATATGAATGAACTTTTTGCGCCAATTTTAACTGTAATGAAAGCAAAAGATTTAAAAGAAGCTATTGAGATAGTTAATTCAACAGGTTATGGACTTACAGCAGGATTTGAAAGTTTAGATGAGAGAGAATGGGAGTATTTTCATACTCACATAGAAGCAGGAAATATTTACATTAACAAACCAACAACAGGCGCTATAGTTCTTAGACAACCTTTTGGTGGTATTAAAAAATCAGCAATTGGCTTTGGTAGAAAAGTTGGAATTTATAATTATATCACTCAATTTTTAGATATAGAGCAAAGTCAAGTTGATCAAAATGTTTTAGATAATGAATTAGTATCAAATTTAAATGCTTTAAGCTTAGATTTAAATGAAAAAGATAAAGCCGATTTTGAAATCATCAAAGCTATGGCAAGAAGCTATGCTCATCATGCAAAGCATGAATTTGCAAGCGTAAAAGACTATGTGAATATAAGAGGAGAGGATAATCTTTTCTCTTATACAAAGGTTAAAAATATCGCTTATAGAGTACATAAAGATGACAGTTTAAAAGATATGTTAGGGGTGATTTTAGCAGCAAGTGTATTAAACATTGATCTTATCTTTAGTTATGATGAACATGAAAAAATAGATCTTGTGCAAAAGATTAATCAAAAAATCAGCTCAAAAACTTTATTTCTTAAAGAAAGTAAAGAAAATTTCATTAGTAAAATAGCTGATTATGAAAGAATTCGTTATTTTGGGCCTCAAGATGTTAATGATGCAATTTTCATAAAAGCAGCAAGTTGCGCAAAAATCATCGCTAATGCTAAACCTTTAATGAATGGACGTTTTGAGTTGCTTTTATATCACAATGAAAAAGCTTTAAGTATATCTTTCCATCGTTATGGAAATCTAGGCATTCGTGCTTTAAAATAAAAAAAGGAGAATAAATGGAGGTTGTACACATTAATACTCAAATTGCGATAATGTTTGTCGCATATTCAGCATTAATGCTTTTTATCGGATTTTATTTTTATAAACAAAATAAAAACTCAGAGGACTATTTTTTAGGCGGTCGTTCTATGGGGCCTGTGGTTTCAGCACTTAGTGCTGGAGCTTCTGATATGAGTGGTTGGCTTTTAATGGGTTTGCCAGGAGCTTTATATGTAAGTGGTTTAGCTGAAAGTTATATTGCAATAGGGCTTAGTATAGGAGCATTTTTAAATTGGGCTTTTATAGCAAAAAGACTTAGAATTTATACTAGTGTGATTGCAAATTCTATTACAATTCCAGATTATTTTGAAACAAGATTTGATGATGATAAGCATATATTAAGAGTGGTTTGCGCTATTGTTATTTTGATCTTCTTTACTTTTTATGTTTCTTCAGGGCTTGTGGGTGGAGCAAAGCTTTTTGAGGCAACTTTTGGAATCCAATATGACTATGCTTTAACTACAGGAACTGTGGTTATAGTTGCTTATACATTTTTGGGTGGATATAAGGCAGTTTGTTGGACGGATTTAATTCAAGGTTTATTGATGATGAGTGCTTTGATTATTGTGCCTATAGTGATGGTTTATCATTTGGGTGGTTTTAGTGAAGCTGTTAATATAGTCAAAGAAATCAAGCCAAATACTTTTTCTATGGGAGAAGGATTAAGCTTTTTAGGTATAGTTTCAGCACTTTCATGGGGACTTGGATATTTTGGCCAGCCACATATTTTGGTGCGCTTTATGTCGATAAGATCAACTAAAGATATTCCAACTGCCACTTTTGTAGGAATTTCTTGGATGGTTATATCTTTAATTGGCGCTTGTTTGATAGGTATTTTAGGTATAGCTTATGTGAGTAAATTTGAGCTCAGTTTGCAAGATCCTGAAAAGGTTTTTATAGCAATGTCGCAATTACTTTTTAATCCTTGGATAGCAGGTATTTTACTTAGTGCTATTTTAGCAGCCATTATGAGCACAGCAAGTTCGCAATTGCTTGTTTCAAGTTCAACTATAGCAGAAGATTTTTATAAAAGAATTTTTAATAAAGAAGCTTCTAATAAAATGGTAATGACTTTAGGTAGATTTGGAGTTTTAGCAGTAGCTGTGATAGCTTTTATCATCTCTACGGATAAAAATTCAAGCGTATTAAGTATAGTGGCTTATGCTTGGGCAGGGTTTGGAGCAAGTTTTGGTTCTGTGATGCTCTTTTCTTTGTTTTGGTCAAAAATGACTAGATATGCTGCTATTGCAGGTATGATTACCGGTGCAGTTGTAGTAGTAGTATATAAAAATTTCTTGGCCAAATGGCTTGAATTTCCTATTTATGAAATTATCCCAGGATTTTTAGCTGCTTCTGTTGTAATTATCTTGGTAAGTTTAGTCACAAAAGTACGCCCAGGAACTAAAGCAGCGTATGAAACAATGTTGAAGCATCTTTAACATATACTCAAAAGCCTTTAAGGCTTTTGAATTAAAAATCTTAGCGTTGGACCATCTTGATTTATCTCTAGAATTTTAAAACCACGATTTTTTGCATCTTGCGGTATAGAATTAATACTTTGTGGACAATCACATAAGATTTCTAAAACTTCGCCTGATTTTAGTTCTTTTAAAGCATCAATAGTAGCTATAGCAGGGTATGGACAAGCTTCACCTTCTAAGTTTAAACTATAATGAATAATCATATTTTCCCTTTTTTATTTTGTTTGAAAAAGAATGATTTTTTAAACTTTAATATGAATAAAAATAAAGTTCCAAATAAAACTAAATTAATCAATAAGCCATTAAAATAACCAAATTCGTTTAAAATATGAACCTTTACTCCGTCTGTTAAGAAATTTGGAAAATGATTATAACTTAAAGCTAATATCATAGTGCCAATAATATTTGCAATACCCGCTATAATAAAATGACTTTGTCCTTCACAAGCTCTATACATCCAGCCACATTCGCACCCACCCGCAAAAACTATCCCAAAGCCAAACAAAAAAGCACCTAAAGCAACATTTGGTGATATTTCTATTATTTTGCTAGTGTGTCCTTGTAAGATAAAAGCAAAGGCTATTAAACAAGCTATAATCATCCCTATTAAAGCACCTTTTATAGTATTATCTCTACCAAATAAAAACAAATCTCTAAAGCAAGAAGTAAAACAAATTTGAGCTCTAGATATAATAAAACCAAAAACAAAGCCAAATATTAGCGCTAAGGGAAGAATACTTTCTTTGTTTTTAATATTTAAAGGTTGTTTCTGTATTATAAATACAGCATAAGCGATAAAAACTATAAATAAAATAAGTCCTATGTAAAAATATATCTTTACGGTTTTATTTTGTGTTTTTAATGGTTGGTTTTCTTTGCAAACGCGTTGTAATTTGGCTTTTGGTTTAAAAGGTGCTAGATTGCAAACTTTAACAGCTAGATAAATCCCTAAAATCATAAATATAGTAAAAACCCAAGTATGTAAAGAAAAATAAGGCAAGCCTGTAAAAAAATTTGCCAAGTTGCAACCAAAAGCAAGTCTTGCGCCAAATCCGGATAAAATTCCACCTATAATAGCTTGAAAAATTCGAATTTTACTAACAGGTAAGCGCCATTTGAATTTATTTGCTAAAAACGCAGCACTTAAACACCCTATAAACATACCTATAAGCATAATACCATCAATCCTTGTTAAAGGGGTTCCACTTAAATTTTGCTTTTGATAATAAGAATAAGAGCTTAAATCCATACCAAAAAATTCTAAAAGCTCTCCACCCCAGCGCGTCATTTCGCCAGTGACTGCCCAAACACTACCAAAAATTCCAAAATAAATAGCACTTAAAATTCCAAGCATAATCATGCCTTTGGAATTATTCCAAAAATTTATAAAAAAAGATTGTTTAAAAGAATGCATTGTTGTATCCAGAAATTGTAATTGTCAAAACTTGACACTAAAAAACTAGTATTATAGCTAATAAATTTATACAAAATAAAATATTATCATTAAAAATAGTTTCAAATTTACGTATTTAATTTTTGTTTTAATTAAAAATATTAAGATATAATATATTTTTGGAAGGTTAGCTTATCTGGTGATGGCCACTGACTTCAAATCAGATGAAAGGGTAGTTGACTACTTTTTGGGGAGTTCGATTCTCTCACCTTCTCGCCAAATTTAAGTCAAAATGGAGTTTTTATGAGTAAAGCAGATATTGTCGTTGGTATCCAATGGGGTGATGAGGGTAAAGGTAAGATAGTTGATAAACTATGTGAAAATTATGATTATGTTTGCAGGAGTGCAGGCGGACATAATGCAGGTCACACTATATGGGTTGATGGTATAAGATATGCTTTACATTTAATGCCATCAGGTATTTTGAATAAACAATGTATTAATGTTATAGGTAATGGGGTTGTTGTAAATCCTGATGTATTAATTAGCGAAATGGCTCAATTTGAAAATTTAGAAGGAAGATTATTTATAAGTGATAGAGCTCATTTGAATTTAAATCACCATGCTTTGATTGATCAAGCAAGAGAAAGACTTAAAGGCGATAAAGCTATAGGAACAACAGGCAAGGGTATAGGACCAAGTTATGAAGATAAAATAAGCCGCAATGGGCATAGAGTAGGGGAATTGCTAGAGTCTGAAAAACTTTGCGAAAATTTAATGAAAGATTTTGAACTTAAAAAAACTTATTTTGATGTTTTAGACATCGCAATGCCTAGTTATGATGAAATCTTAAAAGATTTAAAACGCTTTAAAGAAATACTAGCTCCTTATATTACAGATACTACAAGAATGCTTTGGAAAGCTTTGGATGAGGATAAAAAAGTATTATTAGAAGGTGCGCAAGGATCAATGCTTGATATTGATCATGGAACTTATCCTTATGTTACTAGTTCAACAACTATTTCGGCTGGAGCTTTAAGTGGTTTGGGATTAAATCCAAAAGAAATTGGAAAAGTTATAGGTATAGTAAAAGCTTATACAACAAGAGTGGGAAATGGAGCTTTTCCAAGTGAAGATTTAGGCGAAGATGGTGAAAAAATAGGACTCATTGGTAAAGAAATCGGCGTAAGCACAGGTAGAAAAAGAAGATGTGGTTGGTTTGATGCGGTTGCAGTAAAATACACTGCAAGATTAAATGGTTTAGATTCATTATCGTTGATGAAACTAGATGTACTAGATGGTTTTGATAGTGTAAAAATTTGTAGAGCATACGAGTATAAGGGGCAAGAGATAGATTATGTTCCATGTGATTTAGAAAATGTTAAGCCTATTTATGAAGTGATGGAAGGCTGGGATAAAGTTACAGGAATTAGAGACTATGATTTATTGCCTGAAAATGCTAAAAAATACATCAAACGCTTAGAGGAGCTAAGTGGAGTAAAAGTGGGTTATATTTCTACAAGCCCTGAAAGAGATGATACTATCATTTTATGAAAAGCAAATACTCTTCTGTGATTAAGCTTAGAAAGCAACAGCTTGATAAAGCAGAAGCAAATTTAACCAAAACAAGACAAAAGCTTTTGCAATATGAAGAAGAACTTAAAGAAGCTTCAAGAACTTGTGAAAGCTTAACTTTAGCTGATAAAGGTTCGGTGGCGCTTTTGCGATCTTCTTTGAAAATGCAAGAAATCGCAAGAGAAGGTAAGCAAAGAATAAAACAAAAATTAGATTTAACTAAAAAAGAATTTGCGCACCATCAGCATTTATATAAAAAAGCACATTTGGAATTTGAAAAAATCAAAGTATTAGAAAATGAAGAGTTAAAAAAGATCCAAAAAGCTTTACAAAAAGAAGAAGAAAAATTTATCGATGAACTTGCTATAATAAGACATTTTAATAAGGACAAATCATGAAAAAGATAATATATTTATTTGTTTTTATAGGGGTTTTGCATGCTCAACAAAGTTGTGAGCAGTATTTTGAAGCTAGAAAAGAGCAAATGCAAGAACAAATCAGAGAATACGATGAAGCTAGACAAGGCTTAGAGGCTTATAAGGCTTCTTTTGAAGCTTTACAGAAAGAAAAAATGCAAGTTTTAGTGCAAAAAGAAGCAGATATTAATGCAAGTTTAGAACAAATAAAAACTTTAAAAGAACAAAATGAGCGTATTTTAGAAGCAACAAAGAAAAATCTTCAAGTGATTAATGATAAAACTATGGGTCGTATTACAGAAATTTACGCAAAAATGAAAGATGTAGCAGTTGCGGGGATATTAAGTGAGATGGAGTCAGATGAGGCTTCGAGAATTTTACTTTCATTAGATCCTAGAAAAATTTCATCTGTTATGGCTAAGATGGATCCTAAAAAAGCTTCAGATTTAACCTTGCTTTTGAAAAATTTAGATCAAAATGCAAGTTCGCAATAAGTTTTAAGCAGTTTTTACCTTTTTTTTAGTATTATTTCAATAAAAATAAAAAGGTGAATAAATGCGTATCAAACCAGCTCACATACCTTATATAGCAAATAAAATTATACTTGATTTAATGCATTCTTCTTTTGTAAAAATCAAAGATGATAGCCAAAAACTTTTAAAAGTTGCAAAAGAGATTATAGAAATAGATGTTTTGAATGAGCGTAAGCTAGATGAAAAAGCAAAAGAGCTTCTAGAAAGCCAAGAAGATGAGATTGAGTTTATGCAAATTGACAGAAAAAGTATGTTTTGGATGATCAAGAAAAAATTAGCTAATGAGTTTAAATTTATACTTGATAGCGAAGATCGATACAACAACCTTTCTCATAAAATTTTAGAAAATTTAGTAGAAGAGGATTTGATTAACTACAATGTATCAGAAAATCGCGTGAAAAATCTAATTTTTTCAAGTATTATGTCTTATTTAAAAGAATATGAAAATTTAGAAGATTTGGTTTATGAAAAAATTTCAAATTATAAAAGAAAGCTTATCCCAGGTTCTGAAGAATATGAATTAGTATTTGAAAAGTTATATCAAGAAGAGCTTAGAAAAAAGGGACTTTTATGAAAGCTTATATTTATATAGAAAATGATGTTTTTTTAAGTGCAAAGGCTTTTGGGCAAAATGGAACTTTTTTTGGTGAGCTTGTTTTTAATACCTCTTTAACGGGCTATCAAGAGATTATTTCTGATCCTTCATATGCGGGTCAATTTGTGGTTTTTTCAATGCCAGAAATTGGTATAGTTGGTGTTAATAATGAAGATAATGAAAGCAAAGAAATTTTTGCTAGTGGTATGATCATAAGAGAATTAAATGAAGATTATTCTAATTTTAGAGCCAATAGTTCTTTAAGTACTTATTTGAAAAACCATAGGAAGATAGGGCTTTACGAAATTGATACTAGATTTTTAGTTAAAATGATTAGAGATCAAGGCAATTTAAGAGCTGTTATTTCTACTGAAATCAAAGACAAAGAAGAGCTTAAAAAAATACTTCTTTCTAGTGCTAAAATCGATGAGGTAAATTATGTAGCACAAGTTAGCACTAAAAGCTCTTATAGGCATAGTAAAGGTGCTTGGGATCATAGCAAAAAAGCTTATGAGAATATAAAAACAAGTGGTAAAAAAATAGCTGTGATTGATTATGGTGTAAAAGAAAATATTTTAAATGAGCTTGTAAGCGTAGGACTTGAAGTAGAAGTTTTTCCTTATAATACCAAGGCAAAAGATTTGATTGATTTATACCAAAAAGGTGCAATTCATGGTATATTTTTATCAAATGGACCAGGTGAGCCAAAAATTTTAAAAGATGAAATTGCAGAGATTAAAAAACTAGTAGAAGCAAAAATTCCTATGTTAGGTATTTGTTTGGGGCACCAACTTTTAAGTAATGCATTTGGTTATGAAACTTATAAGATGAAATTTGGTCAACATGGAGCAAATCATCCTGTGATTAATCTTACTAATAACATGGTTGAAATTACAGCACAAAATCACAATTATAATGTGCCAGAAAAAATAGCAGAGGTTGCAACTATTACTCATAGAAATTTATTTGGCGATAATGTAGAGGGTGTAAGATATAAAAATTATCCTATTATATCAGTGCAACATCACCCAGAAGGATCATCAGGGCCGCATGAGAGCAAATATATCTTTAAAGAATTTTTAGAGCTTTTGTGAATTTAGATTTCATTGCTTTAGCGAGTATAGCTTTTCTTTCAAGCTTTGGACATTGCTATGGAATGTGCGGAGGCTTTGTTTTGGCTTATACTCAACTTTCAAAGCAAATCAAACTTCCTTTTTCTCTTTTGATTTTCTCTTATCATTTATCTCGAATTTTTACCTATGTTTGTTTAGGCGTGTTTTTTGGATTTTTTGGAAATTTATTTTCTTTTAGCGAATTTGCAAAAGGTGTAATGTTTTTTGTTATCGGGATTTTTATGATGATTTTAGCTTGTGCTTTAATTTTTAAAGGAAAATTTTTAGCTTTTTTTGAAAATTCTTTAATTTTTGACTGTATTGTCAAAAAAAATATTTCCAAACTAATTCAAAATAAGTCTTTAAAAAGTACTATTTTTTTAGGCTTTTTAAATGGTTTTGTGCCTTGTGGCTTGGTGTATTTTTATATAGCTTTTGGAATGAGCGTGCAAAATGTTTATTTAGCAGCGTTAATTATGTTTATTTTTGGACTTTCAACCTTGCCCGCATTGGTTTTTTTTGCTTATTTTTCTAAAACACTGAGTGAAAAATTTCAAAAAACAATTAGTTTGATTTCTTATATTTTAATCTTTTTTTATGGCGTGTATTTTTCTTATACAGGTTTTATGCTCACACGATAATATTATAATTTATTAATAAATAATAAATAATTTGACATAATTTAAGCTAAAAAAGATATTAAATATCATATAATATAAAGATTGCATAATTGCAGAAAAAAACTTAAGGAGAGGAAATGCACCCAGGAAATGCGTTAAACTATGACTATACGGTTGCAAAATACTTTATGTTTGCTACCTTATTGTTTGGTGTTATTGGTATGGCTATTGGAACGCTTATTGCCTTCCAAATGGCTTATCCGGATTTAAACTATTTAGCCGGTGAGTATGGTACTTTTTCAAGACTTAGACCATTACACACTTCAGGTGTAATTTTTGGTTTTATGCTCTCAGGAATTTGGGCAACTTGGTATTATATTGGTCAGCGTGTGTTAAAAGTTAGTATGGCGGAATCAAGCTTTTTAATGTTTGTTGGTAAATTACATTTTTGGCTTTATATGATTACTATGATTATAGCCGTCATAACTTTATTTGCAGGTATTAGTACTTCAAAAGAATACGCAGAACTTGAATGGCCACTTGATATATTGGTAGTTTTAGTTTGGGTTTTATGGGGTGTAAGTATTTTTGGACTTATTGGAATTCGCCGTGAAAAAACTTTATATGTTTCACTTTGGTATTATATAGCTACTTTCTTAGGTATAGCGATGCTTTATTTATTCAACAATATGGCAGTGCCTACTTATTTTGTAAGTGGTGTGGGTGATTGGTGGCATAGTGTTTCTATGTATGCAGGAACAAATGATGCGTTAGTTCAATGGTGGTATGGGCACAATGCAGTTGCATTTGTATTTACTGTTGGTATTATTGCTCAAATTTATTATTTCTTACCAAAAGAAAGCGGTCAGCCAATTTTCTCATATAAATTATCTTTATTTGCGTTTTGGGGTTTAATGTTTGTTTATCTATGGGCAGGTGGACACCACTTGATTTATTCTACTGTGCCTGATTGGATGCAAACTATGGGTTCAGTTTTTTCAATTGTTCTTATTTTACCTTCTTGGGGTTCAGCAATTAATATTTTACTTACTATGAAAGGTGAGTGGAGCCAATTAAGAGAAAGTCCGTTGATTAAATTTATGATTTTAGCTTCAACTTTTTATATGTTTTCAACTTTAGAAGGTCCTATTCTTTCTATTAAATCAGTTAATGCATTAGCACACTTTACAGATTGGATTCCAGGACATGTTCATGATGGTACTCTAGGTTGGGTTGGCTTTATGACTATGGCTGCACTTTATCACATGGTGCCTAGAATGTTTAAAAGAGAACTATATAGTAAATCATTAATGGAAGCTCAATTTTGGATGCAAACCACAGGTATAGTATTGTACTTTAGTTCTATGTGGATAGCAGGTATTACCCAAGGTATGATGTGGAGAGCTACAGATGAATATGGTAACTTACTTTATACTTTTATTGACACTGTTGAAGCTATTATTCCTTATTATTGGATTAGAGCTGTGGGTGGCTTGTTATATTTAGTAGGATTTTTTATGTTTGTTTATAATATTTATAAATCAATTTCGGTAGGTAGAGTGCTTGATAAAGAGCCAAAAAGTGCTTCACCTATGGCAGCATAAGGAGGAAAAATATGTTTAGTTGGTTAGAAAAAAATCCATTCTTTTTTGCTGTAGCAGTATTTATAGTGATTGCATATGCAGGTATTGTAGAAGTTTTACCTGATTTTGCTCAGAATGCAAGACCAATTGAAGGTAAAAAGCCTTACACAGTTTTACAACTTGCAGGACGCCATGCTTATATTAAAGAAAGTTGTAATGCATGTCATTCGCAACTTATTCGTCCTTTTAAATCAGAAACAGATCGTTATGGTATGTATTCAGTTAGTGGTGAATATGCCTATGATAGACCGTTTTTATGGGGTTCAAAAAGAACAGGACCTGATTTATTACGTATAGGTAATTTTAGAACAACGGATTGGCATGAAAATCACATGTGGGATCCGGTTTCAGTTGTCCCTGGTTCTATTATGCCAGCTTATAAACATATGTTTAGTAATAATGCAAATATAGAAACAGCTTATGCAGAAGCACTAACTGTAAAAAAAGTTTTCAATGTACCTTATGATGTTGAAAATGGTACAAAACTAGGTACTTGGGAAGAAGCTCAAGCAGAAGTTAAAGCAGAAGCTCAAGCTATAGTAGATCAAATGAAAAATCAAGATGTTAAAGATGCGTTTGCTAGAGGCGAGATTAAAGAGATTGTAGCTTTAATTGCGTATCTTAACAGCTTAAAATAGGAGAAACTATGGATTTAGAACTAATAAGAGAGCTACAAGCTTATGGTTTTTTTGCTCTTGTAGTATTTTTAGTGGTAGTTTTGTATTCTTATTGGTTTCATTTGTATAGATCTGAAAAAACAGGTAGAAGAAATTATGAAAAATACGCTGATTTAGCATTGCATGATGAAATCAGCGATCGTGTTTTAGAGCAAAATAAAAGGAGTGCTTAATGCAATGGTTGAATTTACAAGATAATGTTAATTTATTATCTTTTATCGGAGCAATTCTTATCATACTAATTACGCTTGTTGTGGTAGGAAAATTGTTTAAAAGTATGAAAGAAGAAAAGAGCCAAGGTGAACTAAGTGAGCATAGTTGGGATGGTATAGGTGAGTTTAAAAATCCTATACCACTTGGTTGGGCTGTGGTATTTTTCTTAGCTATAGTATGGTGTATATGGTATTTTCTTTGGGGATACCCTTTAAATAGTTATTCTCAAATTGGTGAGTATAATAAAGAAGTTCAAACACATAATGAAAAATTTGCGCAAAAATTTGCAAATTTAAGTGCACAAGATAAACAAGAAATGGGTAAGAATATTTTCTTGGTTCAATGTTCTTCTTGTCATGGTATTACAGGTGATGGTATTAATGGAAAAGCACAAAATCTTAATGTATGGGGTTCAGAAGAAGGACTTATAGAGGTAATCACAAAAGGTTCTAAGGGTATGAATTATCCTATGGGTGAAATGTTGGGTGCGGCTGATAATGGCATAGATGAAGCTGATGTTCCAGCAATTGCTGCTTATGTTGCTTCTGAAATTTCAGCGATTAAAAAAACTGAAAACCCTCAACTTGTAGCAAAAGGAAAAGAATTATTCGCTACTTGTACAGTGTGTCATGGTGAGAATGGAAAAGGAACTATTGATGGCCAATTGGTAGCTCCGGATTTAACAAAATATGGTAGTGCTGAGTTTGTAGTAGATGTTTTAAATCGTGGTAAAGCAGGTAGTATAGGTGTAATGCCTCATTTTAATAATGGTTTATTAAACGAGCTTCAAAAAGAAGCAGTTAGCGAATATGCAATTTCTCTTTCAAGGGGTGAATAATGGAGAATTCAAATAGATGTGTATTTTCACTTTCGGGTGTTAGTGGAATGTTGATCGCGACAGTTTTATTGCTATCAATTTTAACAGGACTTACTATTTGGGGGCTTAAAACACAGCAAGAAGTAATGCAAAAACCTTACAAAATAGAAAATGCAGAGCAAATTAAAATGTTTGATTCTAAAAGAGAAGAACATATTATCATAAAGGAATGATTATGGCAAAAATTCTTGAATATCTAATTGTAGTTGGTTTAGTTGTAGCAGCAGGAGTTACTGCTTGGTCAGTTTTAACTGTAAATCACCTTTTTATAGGATGAAAAAGATTTTTAAAGGCGGTTTTTTAACCGCCATTTTTATTTGCTTTGCTAATTTCTTACATGCTGAAATATTATTAAATGATAACATCTTAAATACTGCAATAGAGCAAAATATCACTTCAAGCTCAAAACAAATTCATGAATTAACCGGAGTAAATATAGCCTTAGCATTAAGTGATAAAAAAGATTTTGAAAGTTTAAAAAATTATGAAGCTAATTTAAGTAAACCATATATTTTACTTGTATTTTCTAAAGCTTCACACAAGGTAGATATACTTGCAAGTGATGATGCTATGAAGTACTTTGATAAAGAAGGTGTTTTAAGCCCTTATCCTGAGAAAGGAACGATTTTACCTATACTCGCAAATCCTAAGCAAAAAGACATTTACAACGCTGCTATTTTAAATGGTTATGCAGATATAGCCGATCAAGTGGCAAATCATTTTAATATTAAACCTTTTTATGGAAATTCAAATCGTGATACTTTAAATATTATGAGAATTTTAATTTATGGCTTTTTATGTGTCGCAATTTTAATGCTAGTTCAAAGAAAAATCAAAAGGAGAAGATGAATGCAAAATCAAAAAACATTTTGGCCTTATGGCATTTTGATTTCTTTAGGGCTTATTGTAATTGCTTGTATTGTGACTGTCATTATAGCAAGTAAAGTTCCTGTGTATGAAGATAATTTTTATTTTGATTCTTACCAAAATGTAGAATTAAACTATAATGAAATTCAAAATAGGCAAAAAGCTTTTGATGAAAATTTTAAATTAAGTGTTAAAGATAGAGAAAGTTTTACGCGTAAAAAAAGTCAAATTTACTATATCAACGAAGGAGAGAATGAGTTTAGAATCACAGTAGATAATCTAAAAAACTATGATCTTAATCAACTTCAAATTCAAGCATTGCTTTCGCGTCCACATACTAGTGTTGATGATAAAAATTTAGAAGTGAAAATAGAAGCTAATGATTTAGTTTTTAGTTTTGATGCTAAAGAAAAAGGTGCTTGGCAGGTGCTTTTAAAAATTACTCAAAATGAAAATAGTGTAGGATTTTTTAAATTTTTTCTCCAAACTAAATGATGAAGCTTTTTATTTTTAGTTCTTTGAGAGCATTGAGAAAATACTATGAGGAAAAGCTACAAGATGATATCTTAGTGGATCCGGCTATGAGTGTGGCTGAATTCATGCAAAAAGTGGTTTTTTCTCCTTCTTTTCAAGCCTCGCATTATGAATGTTTGCTTTTAATGAAAAAAGCTTGCGAGCAAACTAAAAATTTAGAGCAGAGTTTAAAAATACCAAGTAATTTCTTTGCTTTTTTAAAAAACAATGCATATTTGTTTAGCTTTTTTAAAGAATTAAGTTTAGAAAAAAAAGATATTACTGCATTGAAATTTCATGATGCTTATGCACAGTATGATGAACATTTGCAAATTTTAGAAGAACTTTTTAAGAATTATCTTACCTTGTTAAAAGAGCAAAATTTATACGATGATATTTCTTTGCCACTTGATTATGAAATCAATGTTGATTTTTTAAAAAATTATGATGAGATTGTTTTTGATTTTCAAGGCTTTTTGAATGCTTTTGAAGTAGAGATTTTGCTAAAAATTAAAGCAATATTACCTATTAAGATACAATTTAATTGCACTCGATTTAATAAAGATTTTTTAAGTACGCTTAGTTTTTTGCAAGGTATTGATTTAAAGATAGATCATGTTTATTGTTTTGATTTAAATCATGAAGCAATTTTAGAAGAAAAGTGTTTTTTGAAAGAAAGTCAAATTAGCTATAAAAGTTTTAATTTAAGATCATTACAAGCGGCTTTTGTCTTTGAAAAAATCAATACATTTTTAAAAGCGGGTATTTGTGCAAAAGATATCGTGGTGATCACTCCTGATGAGAAATTTGTAGATATTTTGAGGTTATATGATAAAAATAATGTTTTAAACTATGCAAGTGGTGAAAGTATTAAGAATACAGCTTTTTATCATCGATTAAAATCCTTGTATGAGGGTGCTAAGGATGAGGAATTTGAATATGAAGAAAATGAGAATTTTTATGAGAAGTGGAATTTAAATAAGCATTGGTGTAATTTTCATTTTTTCCCTTCTAGTATTGATTTTGCAGAGTTTAAAAAACTTTTTGATGAGAATGTTTCTTTTGATTTTTTTGAAAATCTAATCTATTGCTTACTAGAAGATGGCAACGATGAATTGAAAAATTATATTCAGCAAGAGTTGATTTTCATCAAAGAGCTTATCAGAACTCATGCATTAAGTTTGGCTCAGATTTTAGAATTATTTTTTATGCAAATTGATAGTATAAAATTAAGTAGTGTTGGGGGTGGTGAAGTCATTGTAATGGGGCTTTTAGAAAGTAGGGGACTTAGATATGATGGAGTAATTATAGTTGATTTTAATGATGAGTTTATCCCAAAAAGAGTTTCAAGTGAGTTATTTTTAAACAATGAAATTCGCAAAAAAGCAGGGCTTATTACTCATGCGCAAAGAGAAAATTTACAAAGGCACTATTACTACACTTTAATAGCTAAAGCAAAATTGGTGGGAATTACTTATGTTGAAAATGAAGAAAAAATCAAATCAAGATTTTTAAGTGAACTCGAATTTCCATTTTATGAAGATAAGACTTATAGTAATAATGCTTATGTGAAATACTTTCAAACTCACCCTTGTATGTTTAATCTTGATCCTATTGTAAGCATTAGAGCAGAGCATGATTATTTTCAAAATGACCTTTCTTTTTCAAGATTTCATCTTCTTGTACATTATGGTTTGGATTATTATTATAAATATGTTTTAGGATTAAAAGAACCAAAGATCTTAGATGATACACTTAGGGCAAATGAATTAGGAAGTTTCATCCATAAGGCACTAGAGCTTTACTATACACAAAAGTCAAAAAATCATTTTGATTATGAAGTTTTTATGCAAGTGATAAAAGACATGCAACAATATCGCATTGATGCGCTTAACTTAGCTCTAATACAAACTATATTTAAAGAATTTCAAATTCTTGAAAATGAACATTTTAAGCAAGGATATGTGGTGGAAAAATGTGAATTTATGCCACCAAAAAAAGAATTTACTGCAGAAAATGGAGTGAAAATTCGTGCTATAGGTTTTTTAGATAGAGTAGATAATAATGGCAATGAAAGATTGATTATAGATTATAAAAGTGGTAAAGCAGATGAAAAGTCTTATCAACTTGCTTTTTATAAGTTTTTATTAGAAAGTCAAAATGCTCCATCAAATACAAAAGCTTGCTTTTATGATCTTAAAAATATCAAAATCATACATGAAAATTCCAAAAGCAAGAGTGTGCAAGAATTGAAAGACTTGCTTAATGAGTTAGCTAAGGAGCCTTTGGAGAAAGAATTTTTTAATCAAAAAAACGACAATACCTATAGCCCTTATGCTATGCTTTATAAAAAGGAGTTTAAGCTTTGAGTTATCATTTTGAACCTTTTTTGGCTTTAGAAGCTAGCGCAGGAAGTGGAAAAACCTTTGCATTAAGCGTGCGTTTTGTAGCTTTGGTTTTAATGGGAGCTAAGATCAATGAAATTTTAGCCCTTACTTTTACTAATAAAGCCACAAGTGAAATGAAAGAAAGGGTTTTTAAAACCTTTTTGGAATTTGATGCGCTTGAAAATGGAGAAAATAAAGCAGAGTGTGATGAGCTTATGAAAATGCTAGGTAAAAGCAAAGATGAGCTTATAGCTTTAAGAGAAAAATACAAAGAGGAATTTTTAAGATCTAAGCTTAATATCTACACTTTTGACAGCTTTTTTTCGCAAATCATTCGTTCTTTTGCTTTAAATTTAGGTCTTATGAGTGATTTTGACATTATAGAAAGTCAAGATAGCTATAAAAATTTCATTGCTAGGTTAAATGAAGAAGAGCTAAGAGCTTTGGCTTATTATATTGTTCAGACAAAAAGCAAGAGTGACTTTTTGCAAAATCTTGAAAGTTTATATGAAAGATCTTGTGAGATTAATTCTACAAAAAATGTACATTTTCCAAATAAAACTTTTTTAGAAAAAAGTTTAAATGAATTTATAGCTTATGCAAAAAATTTAAGTACAGATAAAAATTATCAAAAAAATTTTGAATTTGAAAATATAGAAAATTTTTTTGCTAAACCTATCATCTGTGATTTAGATAAAAAATATTTTGTAAAAATCATCGATAGTGAATTTTTACAAAAAAGAGCAGAATTTTTACAATGTGCAAAAGAGTGTTTTACTCAAATGGAAAATTATCGCATTAGTATGCTTGCAAAGCTTTTGGAGCATTTTAAAGAAGCAAGAAACGAAAGCAGTGTTAAGCAAAATGCATTAACTTTCTCGGATATAGCTTTAAAAACTTATGAGTTAATTAGTGATGAAGCTAATAAGGATTTAATTTATTTTAGGCTTGATGGTTATATTTCGCATTTATTGATCGATGAATTTCAAGATACGAATGTCTTGCAGTATCAAATTTTAAAGCCTATTATCGCTGAACTTGTTTCAGGCGAGGGTGTGAAAAAAAACAGAAGCTTTTTTTATGTGGGCGATAAAAAGCAAAGCATATATGGTTTTAGAGGGGGTAAAAAAGAGCTTTTTGATAAGCTTTTAAAAGACTTTCCACAAATTAAATTAGAGCATTTAGATACTAATTATCGCAGTAAAAAGATCATTGTTGATTATGTAAATGAAGTTTTTAAAGATAAATTTTTTGATAGTTTTTTAAACCTTAGCTTTACTTTACAAAAAAGCATTAAAGAAGGTGGATATGTAGAGGTTTTACAAAATCATATCCCGCCAAAAAGTTCTTTACATGAAGCAAGTGGAAAAGAAGTTTTAAAGATCATCCAAAAGCTTTTAGAAAAAGGTATAAGGCTTAGTGAAATTTGCATTTTGGTGTGGATTAACAAAGATGCTACTTTAATGAAAGAATTTCTTGAAGAAAATAACATTAAAGCTTATACGCAAAGCAATGTAGCTTTGATGGATTGTATTAGCGTAAGAGTGCTTTTTGAGTATGCAAAGGCTTGCGTACTTAAAGATGAGTTTAGTTTGTACTTTGCAAGTAGTATTTTAGAAAAAGAACTCGAGTTTATTACGCTTGATTTAAACCGAAGTGTAGGTGAGATTTTAAAATACCTAGCGCATGTTTTAAAACTTGACTTAAGTGACGTGAATCTCATTGCGTATTTAGAGTATGCAAGTACTTTTGATAATTTCTTTGATTTTTTATTTGCTCCATGTGGATTAAAATCTTTGCAGGCTCAAGATGATGGAGTAAGCATTATGACTGTGCATAAATCTAAAGGGCTTGAATTTGAAAATTTAATCGTACTTGATAGACTTAGCAAAAAAGCTCCGGATAATGAAACTTTGATGTTTGAGTATGATTTAGAGCAAGGTTGGGAAGTAAAATACCGACACAGTGCTAGAAAATACCTTGAAGATGAAAACTATAATACCTTTTTAGCTAAAAGAGAAAAACTTCAAGCAGAAGATGAGATAAATTGTCTATATGTAGCCCTTACTAGAGCTAAAAACTCTCTTTTTATCATAAAAAATGATGAGAGCTTTAAAACCTTTAAGAGTTATTTTCAAGACTATGAAGAAAAGCAAATAGGTGCTATAGAAGAACAGCTTATTCAAACAAATGAGACTTTAGAAAATTTAGAGCAACTAGAAAACTTTGAAGAATTTCAAAAGGTAAATTTACAAGAAGTCAAAGTAAAAAGTCATCTTTCAAGCACGCAGATACATTTTGGTTTGGCTTTGCATGAGTTTTTGCAATATTTTGATTTTAACACCAAGAACAATTTTGAATTTTGCAAGCAAATGGTGTATAGAAAATACCGTTTTCACTTAGATGATGAAGCTTTTAATGAGCTTTTTAAAAGACTTACTATGCTTTTAAAAGATGAGAGCTTTAACGCATTTTTAGTGGGTAAAAAGCTACTAAAAGAGCAAATCATCACTTATAAAGGTGAGCAAAAACAGCTTGATATGCTTGCACTTGATGATAATGAAGCTATCATTATAGACTATAAAACAGGCTTAAATTTAAACGAGCATAAAAAGCAAGTTTTACTTTATAAAGAAGCTATAGAAAAAATCTTGGCCAAGACTTCTACTAAGGCTTTTTTGGTGTATGTTTTAAAGGATAAAGTGGAGATAGTGGAGGTTTAATAATCCATATCATCAAATATAGGTTTTATTACAACTTTTCCACTTTTATTTATAAAACCGTATTTTCTATTTATTTCAATTCTTGCCAAACCTTTGTTAAAACTCCAAGCACCATCAAATATAGGTTTTATTACAATTTTCCCACTTTTGTCTATAAAACCCCATTTTCCATTTATTTCAATTCTTGCTAAACCCTCTTTAAATTCCCAAATACTATCAAAATCAATTTTAGGCTCCGCTACAATTTCTCCACTTTTATTTATAATTTTATACTTTTCATTTAATTTGATAATTGCCAAACCATCACTAAAATACGAAGTATTATCAAGTTCTGGTTTTATTATAACTTTTCCATTTTGATTAATAAATCCATACTTTTCATTTAATTTGATAATTGCTAAACCTTCACTAAAATTCCAAGTACCATCAAATTTAGGTTTTATAACAAATTCTCCATTTTTATCTATAAATCCATACTTTCCATTTAGTCTAACACTAGCCAAGCCTTCACTAAATTTCTGAGCATAATCAAATTTTTCAATCGCAATTTCACCGTTTTTATCTAAAAAACTCCATTTTCCATCGATTTTAACTCTTATTAAATCACCATTCATAAATATATTAGCAAAGCAAGCTTTACCATCTCCCTTATCACATTTTTCTTTGTAGATAGCTTGGAGTATTTTACAACTCGCTTCATCGCTGTGGCATTTACTTTCAAGTTCGCTTATGTAAATTCGGCTATATTTTCCACCGTAAAAATACTGATACACGCTAACTAAGGCTATCAAAATCAAAATCATCACACTAGCTATGATTTTACTTTTGTGTTTTATGATGAATTCTTTTCTTTGTTTGAGTTTCTTTTCTCTTTCTTCTTGGGCTATTTTTATCTCTTCTTCGATTTTCTTTTTTCTTTCTTCTTCTAATCTTTTTAATTCTTCTTGTCTTTGTCTTTCTTTTTCTAGTTTTTCTTTTGCTTGTGGATCGTATAGTTCATTACTTCCACATTCTTTACAAAATTTAGCTACTTCTAAATTTTTCATATTGCAATGTTTGCAAATAAGCATCATTCACCCCTTGCTTGTTTTATAATTTCATAGGCTAGATTGATCTTTTTCATCATCACTTGGGCTATCTTTAAAAGTTCAGGTGGAAGCTCTTTAGAATGAAGGTTATCATAGTGGTATTCTTTAGCTAGCTTTCTATAATTTTTCTTAATACTTTCAAAATCATCATTTGGATGAGAATTTAAAATTTCATAGGCTTGCTCTAGGGTGATTTTTATTTCATCTTGGTGTTTTTCTTGTTTTTGCTGAGTGTTTTCATGTGCGAAATTATAAATTTACTCATATCTTATTTTTATTTCTCTAAAGCTTATGAGGTTTAACCCAAGTCCTATGATGATATTTTCCATTAAGGTGTTTTCATTTACACTCATTTGTTTATCATAGTATATTAGATCAAGCAATAAACATATAAGAAAATCCGCTTCTTCCTTGCTTATGCGTATGTTAGAGCAAAGCTCACTAATGCTTCTACCTTGATTTTTCTCATACTCAAAAATACTTGCATAAGTATTTCTAAAGCCACTATACTCTTTAGTATAAAACATTTCTATCTTATCAAGCAAAGAGGATATAAATTTAGATAAATCTTGAGCAATGATTTTATTATCTACTTTGGCAACTTTTGCTAAAAAAGCAACCATGATAGCAGGATTTTTACTATAAATATAATCAAATTTTTGTTTTGCAACATGATATAATTCTTTTCCGCAAAATATACAAAATTTAGCGTCTTTGTCAGGATTAAATTCTGAGCAATGTTTGCAAATTCTATATTCTTGAGCTTTAAATTTTAAAGAAAACAAAATAAAACCTTATTTTTAATATAATAGAAAGTTATTTTATAAAGAACTTACTTAAAATGTGCTATTTTACTTTTATATACAGGAATTAATCAAAATATTTAAACTTTAAATATTCTTAAATTAAGTATTAATTAAGCTAAAATAATTATAATCTCATTTTTAAAAAAATTTTTGGCAAAGGTAAGATGATGACAAAGATAACAAAGCCAAACGAAGTAAAACGCGAATGGATCGTTTTAGACGCTGAAGGAAAGCGTTTTGGTCGTCTTTTAACAGAAGTAGCGACTATTTTAAGAGGTAAAAATAAACCTTACTATACTCCAAATGTTGATTGTGGAGATTATGTAATCATTATCAATGCTTCTAAAGCAGTTTTCACAGGTGCAAATAAAGCAGAAGATAAACTATACCACAGACATTCAGGGTATTTTGGAAGCGTTAAAAGCGAAAAATTTGGTGATTTATTAGAAAAAAATCCAGTTAAATTATATAAATTAGCAGTTCGTGGTATGCTACCTAAAACAAACCTAGGTAGAGCTATGCTTAGAAAACTAAAAATTTATGCAGGTAGCGAACATCCTCATACTGCTCAAATTGCTAATAAAGGAAAATAATCATGGCAACAACATACGCAACAGGTAAAAGAAAAACCGCTGTAGCTAAAGTTTGGGTAAAAGCTGGTAGTGGTAAAATCATCGTTAATGGTATGGATTTAAACACTTGGCTTGGCGGACATGAGGCTATAAAATTAAAAGTAGTTCAGCCTTTATTAGTAACTAAACAAGAAACTTCTATGGATATTAAAGCGACTACCCTAGGTGGTGGTTATAGCGCTCAAGCTGAAGCTTTAAGACATGGTATTTCAAGAGCTTTAGCTGCTATGGATGCAGATTTTAGAGCGTTATTAAAACCAAAAGGACTTCTTACTAGAGATAGTAGAACTGTTGAACGTAAAAAATATGGTCGCAGAAAAGCAAGAAGAAGTCCACAATTCTCTAAACGTTAATTCTCTTTGGATCCTTTTTATGGATCCAAATTTCCTCCATTTTTCATAAATTACAATTTTTTTCTTATATTTTTATTTTGTTTAAAATCAAAGGATTTTTTGTTTAGAATATACTTTTATAATTTCAAAGTCCGATCAGGGAAACCTCCTTTTTGTAGTAAATTTAAGCCCCTACCCAAAGGGGCTTATTTTATTTTAATCTTTTTTGCTATATAATAATCTACATTTTATTTATTTTCCAAAGGAAATTTTATGAAGAAAATTATAAGTTTGGTAAGTTTAGCTACTGTATTATTTGCTTTTGATGCTAGTAAAATAGAAATCACTCCAACTTTTAACTATACAACTCCAGAAGGAAATTTAGATCTTAAAAACTATGGTGGAGTGGGATTGAGATTTGGTTATCATTATGATGATTTATGGATAGATCAAGCAGAGCTTGGTATAGAATATAATGATAATGCAAAATACAACAATCCAAGTGATAATACACATACAAGTACTAGTGTATCAAGATTTTACACCAATGCAATTAAAGGTATTGATTTAGCAAATCATGTTTATTTATATGGTTTGTTGGGTGCGGGTTATGAGTATTTGAGTCATGGGGCGTATGAAAACAAAAGTGGTATGTTTGCTCAATATGGCGCAGGTTTGAAGTTTGCACTTGGAGAGGATTTAGCTTTAAGAGTAGAAGCAAGAGATCAGATTAAATTTAACAACGGCGAGCATAATTTGATTTCTAGTATTGGTTTAAGTTTTTATTTTGGTAATAACACTCTAAAAGCGCCGCAAACCACAAGTCAACCACTTGTGCAAAAAGTTCAAGCAAAAAAAATCGAAAAATCTTGTCCAGAGCCAAGAAAAGGCGCCTTGCTTGATCATATAGGATGTGAGAAAACAATAGCTCTTGAAGGACATTTTGGTTTTGATCAGAGCAATATTAATTTAGAATTTGCTAAACAAATTCAAGAAGTAGGTAAGGTTTTAGAGGAAAATCCACAATATTATACTATCTTAGAAGGACATACGGATAATACAGGCCCTAAAGCTTACAATCAAAAACTTTCCTTAGAGCGTGCAAATGCTGTAGCAAAAGAACTTGAAAAAACAGGCGTAGCTAAAGAAAAAATAATTACCAAAGGTTATGGTTATGATATGCCAAAAGCAAGTAATGATACTAAAGAAGGTCGTGCTCAAAATAGACGCGTTGAAGCAAAATTTTTCATTAAAGAGTAAAATTTGCTAAGAAAAACAATTTTATTTGACCTAGATGGCACTTTGATAGATTCTACAAGTGCCATTTTAGATGGTTTTGATGCTGCTTTTAGAGCATTTGATCAGCCATTGAGAGATCATGAGGTCGTCAAATCATTGATAGGTTTTCCTTTAGATGTAGCTTTTGAAAAACTTGGAGTCAAAAAGGAAAAAACAAGCGAGTATATCAATGCATATAGAAGTGTATATCAGCAAATTTATATAAAACAAACATCTTTACTTACCTTTGCAAAAAAAAGTGTTCAAGAAGCAAGTTTGATTGCCGATTTAGCTGTTGTGACGACTAAAAGTTCTAAATTTTCTAAACCATTGCTAGATCATTTGGGGATAGGTAAGTATTTTAAAGTTATTATAGGTAGAGATGATGTAGTTCATCCTAAACCACATGCTGAACCCATTTTATTAGCTTTGGAAAAATTATCTAAAGACAAAGAAAATGCATTTATGATCGGTGATACTCATTTGGATATTATGGCAGCTGTTGAAGCGGGTATTACACCTGTAGCAGTTAGTAGTGGTTATGAGAGTAAAGAAAGTTTGCGCCAATTTAAAACTTTATTATTTGATAATACCTATGAAGCAATAGAGTATATAAAAAATATCCGATAACTTCACACTCCAACTTCTTACATAGAAATAATAAAAAATTTTTATCATTGTTTAAGACAATTCAAGATAAAGTAGCTAATGATTTTAAGTAATTACTTTAATGATAAGGATAATTAGATGAGTAAAATAATGAAAACAATGGATGGTAACGAAGCAGCAGCATATGCTGCTTATGCGTTTACAGAGGTTGCTGGAATTTATCCTATCACTCCAAGTTCTCCTATGGCTGATTATACTGATATATGGGCTTCTCAGGGTAAAAAAAATCTTTTTGGAGTGCCGGTTAAAGTTGTAGAAATGCAAAGTGAAGCGGGTGCAGCAGGAACAGTTCATGGTTCTTTGCAAGCGGGTGCTTTAACAACTACTTACACTGCTTCTCAAGGTCTTTTATTAAAAATACCAAATATGTATAAAATAGCAGGACAGCTTTTACCTGGTGTGATCCATGTAGCAGCTAGAGCTTTGGCTTCTCAAGCGCTTTCTATTTTTGGGGATCATCAAGATATTTATGCTGCAAAACAAACAGGTTTTGCTATGCTTTGCTCACATTCTGTGCAAGAAAGTATGGATTTAGCAGGTGTAGCTCACTTAGCAGCCATTAAAGGTAGAGTGCCTTTTATGCATTTTTTTGATGGTTTTAGAACTTCTCATGAAATTCAAAAAATTGAAGTAATGGATTATGCGCATTTTGATCGTTTGCTTGACCGTGAGGCTTTATTGGAGTTTAGAAATTCCTGTTTAAATCCGGAAAATCCAAAAACAAGAGGTACGGCACAAAATGATGATATTTATTTCCAAACAAGAGAATTGGCAAATAAATACTATGAAGCTATTCCTGATATTGTTAATGAATATATGCAAGAAATTTCAAAAATCACAGGAAGAGAATACAAGCCTTTTGTGTATTATGGAGATAAAAATGCAACGCGCATTGTAGTTGCAATGGGTTCGGTGACTGAAGCTTTAAAAGAAGTTGTAGATTACCTCAATAGCAAAGGTGAAAAAGTAGGAGTTTTAAAAGTCCATTTATATAGACCATTTAGTTTGAAATACTTGTTTGATGTAATGCCTCAAAGTGTTGAAAAAATAGCTGTTTTAGACAGAACTAAAGAACCAGGAAGTTTAGGTGAGCCACTTTATTTAGACTTAAAAACTGCATACTATGGCAAAGAAAAGGCACCTTTAATCGTTGGTGGTAGATATGGACTTTCTTCAAAAGATGTTGATCCTGCTCAACTTCTAGCGGTTTTTGAAAACCTAAATCAAGCTAATCCAAAAGATGGTTTTACCATAGGAATTAATGATGATGTAACTTTTACTTCATTGCCTGTGGGAGAAAAAATTTCTTTAGGTGATGAAAGCACTATAGAATGTTTATTCTATGGCCTTGGTGCTGATGGTACTGTAGGTGCAAACAAAAACTCTATTAAAATCATAGGGGATAAAACAGACTTTTATGCGCAAGCTTATTTTGCTTATGATTCTAAAAAATCAGGTGGTTACACAAGAAGTCACTTGAGATTTTCTAAAAAGCCTATCACTTCAACTTATTTAGTTTCTACTCCGCATTTTGTAGCGTGTTCTGTGGCTGCGTATTTAGAAATTTATGATGTTTTAGCTGGCATTAGAAAAGGTGGAACTTTCCTTTTAAATAGTATTTGGAGTGCAGAAGAAACTGTTAAGAAAATTCCAAATACAGTAAAAAGAGTTTTAGCGCAAAAAGAAATCAATTTTTATATCATCAATGCTACAAAATTAGCTAGAGAAATAGGTTTAGGTAGTAGAACAAATACAATCATGCAATCAGCATTTTTTAAACTAGCTAATATCATTCCTTTTGAAGATGCACAAAAATACATGAAAGAATTTGCATATAAATCGTATAGTAAAAAAGGTGATGCGATAGTTGAAATGAACTATAAAGCCATTGATGTAGGTGCAGATGGACTTGTAAAAGTTGACATTGATCCTTCTTGGGCAAATTTAGCAGATGAGACAAAAGAAGAAACCATAGCTTATAAAGGTACTGAATTTGTTGAAAAAATCGCAAAACCTATGAATGCAGCTAAAGGTGATGATTTGCCAGTTTCGGCATTTTTGGGCTATGAAGATGGTAGTTTTGAGCATGGAACGACTGAATATGAAAAAAGAGGCGTTGGGGTTATGGTGCCAAGATGGATTGAGGCTAATTGTATTCAATGTAATCAGTGTGCTTCAGTGTGCCCGCATGCAGTTATTAGACCATTCTTGATTAATGAAGAAGAGTTAAATAATGCTCCAGAGGGTGTAAAGGAGCATAGTCTTAATGCTAAAGGCGTAAAAGATCAGAAATTAAACTTTAAAATTCAAGTTTCACCACTTGATTGTACAGGTTGTGAGCTTTGCGTGCATGAGTGTCCAACTAAAGAAAAATCTTTAGTAATGGTGCCGCTGGGTGAAGAGCTTGATCATGGTGAACAAGACAATGCGGATTATTTATTCAAAAAAGTAAGTTATAAAGATAATATCTTAAATAGAGAAAATGCCAAAGGTATTCAATTTGCGCAGCCTTTATTTGAATTCCATGGTGCGTGTCCAGGTTGTGGGGAAACTCCTTATATTACTTTAATCACGAGATTATTTGGCGAAAGAATGATTATTGCCAATGCGACAGGTTGTAGTTCTATTTATGGTGGCTCAGCTCCTTCGACTCCATATAGAAAAAGCAACAAAAACGGACATGGACCCGCATGGGGCAATTCTTTGTTCGAAGATAATGCAGAGTTTGGTTTGGGTATGAAAATAGCAACTGAAACCACAAGACATAAAATCGAACATATTATGAATGAAAGCATGCAAGAAGTTCCTAATGCACTTTCTGCATTATATAAAGAGTGGATTGCAAATAAAGAAGACTCTAAAATCTCACTAGAATTAAGAGATAAATTAGTACCATTGTTAGAAGAAAATAAACAAATTAAATCAGTGAATGATATCTTAGAATTAAAAAGCTATTTAAGTAAAAAATCACATTGGATTTTTGGTGGTGATGGTTGGGCTTATGATATAGGTTATGGCGGGCTTGATCATGTTTTAGCAAGTGGTGAAAATGTTAACATTTTAGTGCTTGATACGGAAGTATATTCAAATACTGGAGGTCAAAGCTCGAAATCTTCAAGAACAGGCTCAGTAGCTCAATTTGCTGCAGCAGGTAAGCCAGTACAGAAAAAAGACTTAGGCCAAATTGCTATGACTTATGGTTATATTTTTGTAGCTCAAGTAAATTCTAATGCAAATTATGCACAATTGTTAAAAGCAGTAATGGCCGCTGAAACATATGATGGACCTTCTTTGATTATTGCTTATTCTCCTTGTATAGCTCATGGTATTAAAGGTGGACTTGGAAATTCAGGAAATCAAGCAGAACTTGCTACAAAATGTGGATATTGGCCAACTTATATTTATGATCCACGTTTAGAAGCAGAAGGAAAAAATCCTTTAACAATTTCTTCTAAAGAGCCTGATTGGGATTTATATGAAAACTTTTTAATGAATGAAGTACGTTATACTTCATTGAAAAAATCTAATCCTGAACAAGCTAAGGAATTTTTCGAAAGAAATAAAGCAGATGCACAACGCCGTTATAGACAACTAAAGCGTTTAGCAAGTGCTGATTTTAGTAACGAAAATTAAAATTGTTGCGATTTCTTATGATGAGTTTATCGATGGTTGGTGTCTTACACGCCAATCATTTATTTTTAAATCAAGATTGCTACGATGGTCTTGATTTGAATGTAATTCAAGATCCCTTTTTTCAAAAAACTACAAAAATAAAATCTAATTTTTCTTTGCAAGCGATTATTTCAAATAAAGTCAAGATTGACAATAAATGGTATGCTTTAAATGATGATATTGAAGGTTTTAAGATTGCTGAGATAAAAAATTCTCAAGTTGTATTGATAAAGGAAGAAAAAATCATGGTTTTAAAATTGTATGAAAAAAATAATATTTTTGTTCATTAGTATTTTAACTTTTACAAATGTTTTTGCCTCACAATGTCATCAACGCTTTTTTGATATTAGTGTAGAAAATAAAACTTCTTTGATTGAAATTTTAAATGAACTTGGTAGAGAATGTGGTTTTAGTATTATAATAAAAGATTCACTAGCTAGAGAAAGGTTAAATTATACTCAAAATTATTTACACATAAGAAAAATGTCTTTAAGGGAAATTTTTAAACTTTTATTGATGGAAAATAATCTTGCTTATGAGTATGAAAAAAATATTTTAAAAATTTATGGAAGACAAGTTAAAACTTTTAAAGTTCATTATATAAGCTCTATTAGAGAAGGGCAGAGTATTACTAAAGCTTCGGTGGACTCAAGACCTAAACAAGGTGATTATGATAGTGCTAAAGAGGCGGATAATTTAGTTATTAGTACGGATAAATTTAATTTTTGGGAAAAAATTTCAGAAGAAATTCAAGCTTTATTAGATGAAAATACAACCAAACCTATTATCAATACTAACGCAGGGATTATTACTTTAAATGCTACTTTGTATGAGCTTGCAAGAGTTGAAAAATATCTAAAAGATTTAAATAAAAGACTTAAAAAGCAAGTTTTAATTGATGTAAGCATAGTTGCAGTACATTTAAATAAAAGCCATTCAAGCGGGATTAACTGGCAAGAGCTTGCTTTTAAACTTAATGGAGATGATAATGATTTTATAATCAATAAAAGTGGTGTTAAAAATATTAATCTTAAAGCTAATGTTGAAATTAAGGCTATTTTAAATTTATTACAAGAAAATGGTAAAACCACTGTACTTTCTAATCCAAAACTTATGGCGCTTAATAATCAACAAGCTATTATCTCTATTGGCGATACGATTAATTATCAAGTAAAAGAAAGCTCTAAGGGTACTGAGAATGGTACGACCATTAGTGAAACTTATAATAATTATTCTATTTTTGTAGGAATTTTACTAAATATTTTGCCAGAAATTTCAGATGATCATAAAATTATGCTTAGAATTAATCCTAGTTTGAGTGATTTTAAATATAGCGTTGATAATCATCGTCAAAATAAGCCAAGAAATATTGCACCTGATACTATACAAAAAAAGCTTTCAACTGTTGTTGAAGTTGATGATGGACAAACTTTGATTTTGGGTGGATTAATTAGTAAAAATACGATTAGCAATCATAACGAGGTAAGTGCTTTATCTAAAATTCCAATTTTTGGTGCTTTGTTTCAAGGAAAACAAAATTTAGAAGATACTAGTGAAATAGTGTTTATTATCAAACCAAGTTTGATAAAAGCAGATAAAAAAATACTTAGCTTGAAAGATTTGGGATTTATGCATGAAGATGATATGTTTTAGCCTTTTTATTTATTTGTCCTTTGTGAATGCAATGGATATTCAAAATGAAAGTTTTGAACAAAATGTTTTTTATGAAAAATTTATTCACCATCCAAGTTATGAGAATGCTTTAAATTTGGCTAAATACTTTTATCAAATCAAAGATTATCAAAAGGCTATTTTTTGGGCTGTTGAGGCAAATGAATTTGAGTTGTTAGAAAAAGAAGCATGGTTAGTTTTTATCAATGCTAAATTAAAGCTTGGAAAGCATGAAGATGCTTTGAGAGCTAAAGAAGAGTATGAAAAACTTTTAGGAAATTATTTTGAATGATACAAAAGAAATAAAAGCTTTAAATGAACTTTCTTTGCAAGAATTGGCTTTAGAATATAAATTAGAAATTTTAGATTTGAATCAAACTCTTGAAATAGAAAAATATCTTCATATTTTACCTTTTTCTTTAATAGAACAATATAGCATTTTTTGTTTTTATGAAGATGATGAAAATATTCATATAGCTTCTTTTAAGCCTTTAGATGAGAATATTTTAGAAAAAATACAAAATCTATATCGCTTAAGGACTATTAAAATTTTTCTTTGTGATTTTACACAATTTAAATTTTTACTAGAAAGGGTTAAATTTTTAATTTGCTTTCAAAACTATCTTGATAAATTAGAACTTAATTTAAAAAGTGATGAAAATAAAGATGAGTTCTTATTAGAACAATTTTTGCATTTAATTTTAACTTATGCTTGTTTTTTAAGAGCAAGTGATATTCATTTAGAGCCTTTGGAAAATGAAGTCTTGATAAGATTTAGAATAGATGGAGAGCTAAAATGTATCCATAGTCTTGATGTGAGTTCTTATCAGGCTTTATTAATGCATATAAAAATCATCACCCTACTTAATGTAGCCGAGCAAAGACAAGCTCAAGATGGGAGTTTTTCTAAGATTATTTTAGAACAAAAATATGATTTTAGAGTTTCAATTATGCCTTTGTTATTTGGGCAAAGTGCAGTGCTTAGGATTTTAAAACAAGATGAGTATATTTTAAAACTTAATAGGCTTTTTATTAAAGAAGAAAATTTAATCTGTTTAAAAAAACACATAAATGCAGCCTATGGTTTGATTTTATTTTGTGGGCCAACTGGGAGTGGTAAAAGTACTTTTATGCATGCTATTTTAAACGAGCTTGATCAAAATAAAAAAATCATTACTCTAGAAGATCCCATAGAATACAAGCTTAAACATGCTCAGCAAATTTTGTTAAATTCTAAGAATGGCTTTGACTTTCATAAAGCCTTAAGATCGGTTTTAAGGCAAGATCCTGATGTGATTATGGTGGGAGAAATTAGAGATGAGGAGAGTTTGAATATAGTTTTAAAAGCTTCTTTAAGTGGACATTTGGTTTTGAGTACCTTGCATACTAATGGTGCTATAGAAGCTATTTTTAGAATGAAACATATGGGCGCAAAAGAATATTTAATAGCTTATGCACTTAATTTAATCATAGCCCAACGCTTGGTAAGAAAACTATGTGAATGTAAAGAACTTAGCGAGGAAAAATTTCATTTTCAAAATCAAGTTTTTGAAGGAAAATTCTACAAAGCAAAAGGTTGCGCTAAGTGTATGTATAGTGGATATAAAGGGCGTTTGTTGGTGGCTGAGTTTTTATTGTTAGATTGTAAATTAAAAAGTATGATAGAAAATAATGCAAATTATGAAAATATTTTAACATATGCTTTAAAAAAAGGCTTTTTAACTTTAGGTATGGATGCTTTAGAAAAAATAAGGCTTGGTTTAACAAGTATAGATGAGTTAAGAAAGATTAGTTTTTGAAAAAATTTATAATTTTTTACATCTTAAACAAAGAACAAAAACAATGCGTAATTAAGGCTAAAAATCTATACGAAGCTAGAAATTTTGCACAAAAATCATTTGAAAATATTATTAGCATTGAAGAATATTTTGGAATAATAAAACATAAAATTAAAGAAGAAGAGTTTATTTTTATTCTCAAAGATTTAAATATGGTTTTAAAAGCAGGATTAAGCTTGCAAGAAGTTATTTTAGAATTTGCAAGATCAAATCATGATGCGCATATAGCTAAAATATTTAGTGTAATTTATAATAAACTCAAAAATGGAAGCTCTTATAATGAAGCTTTTAGAGGTATTTTAAATTCTAGAGAATGTGCTATTTTAAAAATTTGTGATGGCAAAGAGGATTTATATAAAGCTTTTGAGATTATCATTAATCTAAAAGAAAAAAATCTTTATAGTTTTAAGCAGTTTAAAAAGGCTATAACTTATCCGCTTTTCGTTTTTATATGTATTATTCTAGCTTTTTTTGTTCTAATGATTTTGGTTTTACCTGAATTTAAGACTTTATTTTTGCATCTTGAATTAGATTTGCCAAAAATTACTCAAATTCTTTTTGTTTTAGGAGATTTTTTTAAGCATTTTTATGTATTTATTATATTGAGCGTGGGATTTTTTATAACACTTGCTTGTTCTTTTAGGAAATCTTTGTTTTTTCATAAAATTCTTTTTCATTTCCCAGTTTTTGGAAAAATAATATTTTACCAAGATAAATTTTGTTTTTTCTTGATTTTTTCGTATTTATTAAAAGCAGGGGTAGATATAAAAAGAGCTTTTGAACTTGCTTGTGAAGGTATAGAAAATCAATTTTTTAAAAATAAAATGTTTTTTATAAAGACTTCATTTGAATCAGGACTTGATTTAGATCAAGCTTTTTTTAACACAAGGCTTTTTGAACCTTTTGTGGTAAGAATGTTAAATTTGGGTTTAAAAAGTTCTAAATTAGATGAAGGTACTTATGGGCTTGCTTTATTTTATGAATATAAAAAAGAAAATTATATTCAAAGGTTTTTGAGTGTTTTAGAGCCTTTGATGACTGTTTTTATGGCAATTTTAATATTGATCTTGGCTCTAGGTGTTTTCTTGCCTATGTGGCAAATTAATCAAGCTTTTTAAGCAAGATAATCATAAGCAACTTTGATTATGGTTAGAGCAACTATAGTTAAAAAAAGCTTTTTGATAAAAGTTCCTTGAGTTTTTAAGACTAATTTTGATCCTATAAAAGCTCCTAAAACTTGACCTACACCCATTAAAATACCAACTTTCCACAGCACTTCATAAGAATATAAAAATACAGTTAGGGCTACGATGTTGCTAGTGAAATTTAAAATTTTGGTATTAATACTAGCATTTTTCATACTAAAACCAAGAAATATCACACAAGCAAAAATCCAAAAAGAACCAGTACCAGGCCCTAAAAAGCCATCATAAAAACCAAGCAATAAACCAAAGATGATTTGAAAACTTGTGGTACTCATTTTAGCTTTATTGTGAATATGTCCTAGATCAGGTTTAAAAATTGTATAAAAAAAGATCAAAATAAGACAAATTAAAACAACAATTTTTATAGCATCTTGATCAATGAGTAAAACCGCATAAGTTCCAATAGCTGCACCAATAGCAGTAAATAAAATTCCTAGTGCTATCTTTTCTATGTGCATGGATTTTCTATAAGCTAAAACCGCAGTGAGCGAACCAAAGGTACTTTGAAGTTTATTGGTGGCTAAGGCCAAATGTGGGGGAATGCCACAGGCAAATAAAGCAGGTATAGTAATAAGCCCACCACCACCTACAATTGTATCAACACAACCTGCAAAAGCAGCAACAAAAAATAAAATCACATAGTAAGTTAATTCAAGCTCCATAAGCTTTCCTTGTTTTGTCCGATACGATATAAAGCAAAATCATATTTAACAGGATCAGCAGGATCTAGTTTTCTAAGATTTTGCGTAAGCTCCATAACACTTTTGAAGTCATAAATCTTACGCTTTAAAAGCTTAAGTTTCAATGAAACTTTATGTGTGTGGGTATCTAAGGGCATAAGTAGGTCTTTTTTGTTGATATTTTTAAATAAGCCCAAATCAAGCTCATCTTTTCTTACCATCCATCTAAGGTACATATTATAGCGTTTTAGGGGTGATTTGGGATAGTTAAATTCTTTAGAGAAGAAAAATTCATAACCATAACTTCGGTAAGAGTTAACTTTGTAAACTTTTTCTATAAAAGATCGAATGCCTTGAGTAATATCATGTTCTTTTTGATAGTCTTGGGTAAAAATATTTTCAATGCTATTCTCATTTTTTATACGCTTGAGCGTAATAAAAATTTGTGCGATATCTTGGGAATTTTGAAAGCGATATTTTAATGCGCTGCATTCTTTGATGATGTCATCATCAGCTTTTTGCAGCAAGGAAAAGTCAAGCTTTTTTAGAAAATTGACAATATTTTTGGCATTTCCATATGCAAATAAAGCGCAAATTAAAGCAATACTTTCATCTTTATAAATACTTGCAATTTGCAAAGGATCAGGATAAGAGAAAAGCTCTTTTTGAGTATTTTTGCTTAAAATAGCTTCATCTAAAAGAGCTTTAATACGCATTAAGATTTTAAGCCAAGTAAGGTATCAAGCATTTGATCAACAGTGGTTACGATTTTAGCTGCAGCACCATAACTTGCTTGATATTGTATGAGTGCTGCTAATTCTTCATTAGTATTTACTCCACTTTTTGATTGGTATTCTGCATACGCTGTATTAAATACTGTCATGTTAGTTGCATGTGCAAAACCATTGCTCTCGGCATCTGAAGCAATTTGACCTGTAAATTTTCTATAATAACCATCTAAAGTCATGGTGTCTACAGTGCCATCTTTGTTGTAGAAATTAACTTTTTGGGTTTGTAGCTGCAACATTGCATTTGCTACATCGTTATTCCCACCAACTCCATTTGAGCTCGCTTTTAGGCTATTTGGATCGTTTCTAATGCTTGAATTTACATTAATACTGTTTGCATCTTGACCATTAAAAAACGAAGATACATTCAAAGCCCCAGGAAAATTAGTTCCATTGTCTTTAAAAGCTATTTTATAACCTTCTTTTAAACCATTGATTTGGAAATTTCCACTATCACTTTGACTATCATAATGGTAAAAGGCTTTAAAATAATCATCTAAGTCATTTCCAGGCGTGTTATCCTTGTTGTCATCGATATCAGCATTGATTTGTTTGATCACATCTTCTATGGTGGTATTGACATCGATTTTTATGGTTCTTTTAGCTGCTTCTTTACCTTCATTGTTATATATGATAATATCAAAACTACCCGCTTGAATATTTTTATCATAGCTCATCAAAGATGTATCAGGTTTTAAGCCATTTAGATTGTCTGAGTTTACCTTGTCAGTTGCTGCTTGAGCGTAGACATTATTAGTTTGTGTGATGAGTGTTTTTGTAAAAGTATTTAACATATCTTTGTAATCTTGTAAAATTCCATCACTGTAAGTGTCATGATTGCCATCATAGTTTCTGCCTCTAAGATCTAGTTGTGCTCCTAGTTGCCCACCTGAAATTTTACCTGTTAAATCATAGCGATTTTCATCATTTACTTCATAATAAATTTGATAAAATCCATTGGGATTGTTATCATCTAATTTTAAAGGATGAAAGCTAGAGCCATTGACTATGCTAAAACCTTGAATGCTTAAATCATAATATCTTCCTGAATCAGTCATAGTGGATTCTAAGGTGCTATCTTGAGAGCTTTTTCCTTTCCAGGCTACTGCATCAACCAATTTTGAAAGCCTAAGTTCAAGCTCATCTCTCCTATCTCTTAGTTGATTCGCATTATCAGTTGGTAAAACTTCCTCGTTTTCAAGTTGTTTATTAATATTTGCTATTTCTTGACCGATGTTGTTAATCTCATCCACAGTTTGTCTGATTTGTTCATTGACGGTTTGTTGCATTTTGCTAAGATCTTGTAAGGTTTTTTGTATGTTTTGAGTTAATGTGTTTGCGCTATTAACAAGATCTATTTTACTTGCCCCATCATTTGGATTAGAAGCAAAGTTATTCCATGCATCATAGTAGTTTTTATAATCTTGTAAAATACCAGTTCCTTGCATATCAGGAAATCTTTGACTTGCTTCTTGTAAAATTTGTCCTAAATAATTTGTATAATTTTGTTGAGTAGTGGCATTTTTTAATTCATAGTAAGAGTGCTCATCGTGCAATCTTTTTACGGTATCAATTTGTGTACCTGTTCCTAGGTGTAAGCCGCCTCTATCAATAGACATACCAGAACTTTGCACAGCTCTTTGTCTAGTATAAAATACTGCATTTGCATTGGAGATATTATTACCTGTGGTATTGATTTGAAGTTCGGCAGCTCTTATGCCGCTAACTCCTGTATATAAACTGTCAAAAATTCCCATAATCTTAACCTTTAAACGTTGATCTTAAATAGTGAATCTGGAATAGTTTTTTGATCTCCATAAGCATTATTTGTTCCACTTTGTTCAAACATCGTATTTAAAAGATTGTCATAAAAGTTTTTAATGATGAGTACTAATTTAGCGTATTCCTTGTTTTTTTGGTGCAAGGTATTTAAATTTTGCTTTAAGAGTGCTAATTTTTCTTTATCTTCTTCATCTAAAAGCTCATCTAAGCCTTTGTTATTACCTTGATTGCTAAGATCTACTAGGGCTTTATCAAGATTTTTTTTAGCAAGTTGAAAATCACTCACAAGTTTAGTTTTATCTTCAATGCTTTGACTTACATGTTTGTGGTTAGCAGTTTGAATTTGACCAATATCTTCTAGAGTAAGATTGATGAGTTTTTCTAAAATAGAATTTGTTTCGTCTAAGTATTGTTTAACCATTTTTTATCCTTTCTTAGGCACTAACCCAAAAAAGGATAAAAACTATAATAAAGAATCTGCTATTGCTTTAGAAGTGGCTTGCAGGTTGATTTTATACTCGCCATTTTTAATTTGAGAAGCAATGATAGATGCTTTACTTTCTTCTGCCTTTTGAGTTTCTTTTGCCTTGTTGTTTTCTTTGTTTTCTGTTTTGTTTATATCATTAGCAGCAACTTGAGCTACATAACTTTGATGTATAGGGTTTATCATTTTAAGCCTCCAGTTCTATTGAAAAACTCTAAGAACTATATCGACACTTAAAAAAATAACTTAACCTCTTTCTTTTAAATAATCAAATAATAATTTTGAAAAACCTAATCCCCCGCTTAATGCTTTACTCATAGTATCATTATACATAGATGAATAAATTTCATCACTTGCATCTTTTCCAAATAAAGAATTTTCTTGTTTTAAAGAAATATCCAAAACACTTTTGATTAAAAAAGCTTCAAAAGCATCAGTTTGTTCTTTTAAAGCTTTATCTTCATCATTTAATGCTTGTATATGAGTTAAATCATTTTTAAAAGCACTATCTGCATAGTTTTTAGCAGCCTTGTAGCTATTATTGTGTTTAGTAATACTTTCATAAAGTTCGCTACTATAGTTTTTACTCGCTAAGTAATTATCCACTCTCATTATATTACCTCTAATTCAGCACTAATTGCACCAGCTCTTTTTAAATTTTGCATAATAGCTATGATATCATTTGGAGCTGCACCAAGTTTGTTAAGCATTCTTGCTATGTTTGCTACGGTTGTTTTATTATTTGTGATTTTTAAAGTATTAGATACAGGATCTAAAATTCCACCATCTTTCATATCGATTTCATTTTGTCCTAAAGCTACGGTATTGTTTGGATCAATTTTTATCGTGATATCTTTATGGGTAATTAATATAGGTTCAACTTCTATATTTACACCAGCTACGATAGTTCCAGTTCTTTCATCAATAATCACTTTACTTTCAGGAGTATAAGCGATATCTTGCTCTAATACTCTTGCCATAAATTCAACATGAGAAAATTCTTCAGGCTTAGTAAGTTTAATGGTTCTTGAATCTAATGCTTTAGCAATATCTGCATCAAAGATTGTGTTTAAAACTCTTTCAATATTGTTTGCTGTTTTAAAGTCAGCATCTTTCAAGCTTAAAAATAAATCATCTGTCTGGCTGAAATTTTGAGGTATTTCTCTTTCTACTACTGCACCATTAATAACATTTGCTGAGGTTGAATGCGTCCCTGCAGCACCTGGTCTTGGACTAAGTCCACCTATAGCTAAAGAACCTTGAGCTACTGCATAAATTTCTCCATCAACCCCTTTTAGAGCTGTCATAAGTAAGGTTCCACCTTGTAAAGATTTTGCATCACCCAAAGAAGCTACACTTACATCAAGCTTATCCCCACTTCTTGCAAAAGCAGGAAGCTTTGCTGTAACCATTACTGCTGCTGTATTTTTTGATTTAATATCGCCTGGACTAATTTTTACATTCATACCTTGAAGCATATTTGAAATAGATTGTAGAGTAAATTCACTACTTGTGCCATCTCCACTTCCATTTAAACCAACAACCAAACCATATCCTATAAGTTGATTATCTCTAACACCTACCACATTGGTAAGTTCTTTGATAGTAGCTGCAAAAATGCTTAGACTTAGCACTAAGCTCAAAAATAATATTTTCATCGATTCTTCCTTTAATCTATGCTATTTTCATACAATTAAAGCAAAAAAAGTTCCAAATTTATATAAAGGAGTAAAAACTCAGAGTGGTTGAGCCAAATTTTCTTTCTTTATTTTTTTCATAATTTTGTATTTTAGCTGGAGTTTTAAAAGTGCTATGATGTTCTATGATGATGATTTTTACATTTGAATTTTGTATATTTTCTATCAATTTTAAAGTTTTTTCATAAATATCAAAAAAACCTTCTCTAATATCAAAAGGTGGATCAAGGTATAGAATGATATCCTCTTGAGAATTTTGAATGATTTGAGGAGTTTTTTTGAAAGTATCATCATTAAAGCAAATGGTGTTTTGATCAATATTGGAAGCATTTTTTAAAGCGATTTCATAAGCCTTTTTATCTTTTTCTATAGCATAACTTTTTAAGCAACCATTACTTCTTGCTTCTAGTGCCATTAAAGCACTTCCACCAAAAGCTTCTATGAAAACCTTATCTTGCAATGAAAAACGCAAAACATTAAAAACACAAGATTTTACTATACTTTTGGTGCTTCTTGTGGTATCTAAACTAGGAAGTAGAATTTTTTTACCCTTGTAAATTCCGCTTTCTATGCTAGTGTAAATTTTAGGTACTTTTTTGGCGTTAGATTTTTTCTTTTCTTTTTCTTTATAGGAATTTAAAAAATCTTTTACACTTTGATATTCTTGTGTTTTATACATTATTATTTTCTTCTTTGATGAGATTTTTAAGTTCTGCTTTGTAAAGATCAAACAATGCATCGATTTTTTCGTGACTTTCTTGACGTAATTGTTCTAAGATAGCTTCGCATTTTTGATTCATGATTTTTTTCTCACGCATTGCTATTTTGTAGGCAATATTTTGCAAGCTTGCATTAAAATCATTTAAAGCATTGAGTAACTCTTCCATACTAAAAGGTAAGGTTAGGAAGTTGGATTTTTTATTGATGATAAATTGTGGCTTTTGTGTGTTAATTTTTTCATCACATACTAAAAAATCACAATCTTTCTTTAAAACTAAAAAATCTTTTAAAGCAACTTCTAGAGTTTTTTCTAAAATTAAATCCTTACATTCAAGAGCGATTTTCATTGATTAAACTCACCTTTAATTTGTGTTTTTTTAAAGTGTATGGTACTATACCTAGGGCTAAATTTGCAAGCTCTGCAAAACTTAAAATATAAAAATCTTCAAAATTTCTATTTGAAATTGTTTGTAATTCTTCATAGCATTTATCAAACATATAAAAAGAATAAAAATCCTCAACTACTAGAAAATCACAGCCACCATCATAAGCATCTAAAATAATTGCAGCTGAGCTTTTGTAGGCTAGTTCGGCATTTAAATTTAAAAACCTATAACCACAGCTTTTGTATTTTCTTTCAAAATCTATTGTTTTTGCTTTAAGTATTTTAGCAAGCTCTAAAGAACAGCTCGCATTAGAAAATCCTTGATATATACCTATATTAAATTGTTTAAAAAAATGTTTAATATGTTCTTGTTTGATATGATCTAAAAAAATCTTTGGAGCATATTGGATTTTTTCAATTTTACTCATAATTTCATAAGAGCTATATTCGCAAGCTAAAATATTATCCTCATTCATCATTCTTGAATATTCATCTAAGATATCTTTTGGATCATAATCAATAATAAAATAATTTTTACCCAAAGGTTTTTCACATAATGTGTTTTGAACTCCAACTTTATCTAAAGCATCTTTGATAATATCAAAATAACAAAATAAATCATTATTGCTATTGGTATAGATTTTATACATTATTCATTCCTTAAAAAATACTTCTTGCAAGGCCTGATTTTACAAGCATAACTTTTAATTCTTTAATATAAGATTCATAATCAAGCTCATTTGAAGAAATAAAATTTTTAAATTTTGTGTGATAATAAATTCCCTTTTCTTCATCTGCGACTAGTTTTAAAAATTGTGGTGCTTTTTCTGGGTATTTAAGTAGCATTTTATAAGCAAATATAAAAAAGCTATCTCCTAGATATTCAGGTAAAAATTCTCTAACTTCGCTTGTATAATATAAAAAGTCATATTGTTTATAAAGCTCTACATCGTGTACATCAATAAGCCCTTTAAAAAGTTCGAGTTTCTCTAAAAAATCACTTTTATCCATGATTAAATCTTTGGTTGCTCTTTTAGTGTCAAGTGGTTCTATGATGAGTTCTTTTCCAAATTTTTCAATGATATTATTTAAATCTCTTCTTTGTCTAATGGCAACTTGGTTGATTTTAATGCAACTTTCTGGATTTTCTTCAAAGTCAAAATATATATCATCTTTTTTCACTTGCATTAAAATATCATAAACACTTTTAAAATTTTTACTATCATAAACATAAGGTTTATAATAAGCTAAATAATCACTATCTTTATCAAAACGAAAAATTCTTAAAGTTATTTGCATATTTTATCCTTGGTATTATTTTTCATTATATACATTTTAAACTTATAAAAATTTAATTATTATATAAAATTAAAAGCTTTTTGTATAAAATATTCACATGGATAAAGAAAAATTTATTATCAATGCTTTTGCTAATCCTATCAATGGAGATGATGGGGCAATCATCGATGGATATTGTTATTCTAAAGATTTATTTTGTGAAGACGTGCATTTTAAACGCTCTTGGATGAGCTTAGAGCAAGTTGGAGCAAAGGCTATGCTTGTTAATATTTCTGACGCAATTATTATGAATGCTACGCCAAAATATGCTCTTTTAGGGCTTTCTTTGCCAAAATGTTTAGAAATGAAACAAGTTAAAGCTTTGCAAAAAGGTTTATTAGATAGTGCAAAAGAATTTGGGGTGCAAATTATAGGTGGAGATACCATAGCGGATAATAAAATCAATATTAGTGTAACTATTATTTCTAAGGTAAATAAAAAGGCTATTTTTAGAAAAGGTTTAAAAAAAGGAGATTTGCTTGCCTTTAGTGGGAAATTAGGTGAGAGTTTAAAAGGGTTAAATATTTTATTTCGCGGTGGAAAATTGCATTCCAAACATCGTTTTATAAAACCAAATTTAAGGCAGAATTTTTTTTATGATATAGCAAAAAAAGTTAGAGTGAGTATGGATATTTCAGATGGTTTAAACAAAGACTTATCAAGAATGTTGTTTCAAAACCAACTTAGTGTAAAATTCCTTAAAAAATTAGATAAATTTAGCTTAAATAGCGCAGAAGAATATGAAATTTTATTTGCTTTTGATAAAAAACATAAAGCATTTATACAAAATATGGCAAAAAAGCATAGAATTAAACTAAATATTTTTGCAAAAACAACAATAGGAAGGTATAAATACTATGGAAAAGAACATCATTTTTAAACCCTTGTATACTTTAAAACATAGTCCAATAAATGTATATTTTTCAAAAAATAGCAATGATTTTGTAGTAAGAGAAAGGTCTTTGTATGAATTTAGTGGAAAAGGTGAGCATTTAATTTTACATATACAAAAAAAAGATCTTAGTACTAGTGAAGCTTTGAGAATTTTAAGTGAGCATAGTGGTGTTAAAATGAAAGATTTTGGTTATAGTGGTCTAAAAGACAAGCAAGGCTTGACTTTTCAATACATTTCTATGCCCAAAAAATACGAAGAGAGTTTGAAAAATTTTAAACATGATAAAATGAAAATTTTAGAAAGTTTTTATCATGATAATAAACTTAGAATAGGACATTTAAAAGGTAATTCATTTTTTATAAGATTAAAAAAAGTTTCAAAAGTAGATACTTTAAAAATAGAACAAGCTTTTAAAAATATCCAAGAACAAGGTTTTGCTAATTATTTTGGATACCAACGTTTTGGTAAATTTCAAGATAATTTTTTACAAGGATTAGAAATTTTAAAAGGCAAAAAAATTAAAAATAAAAAAATGCAAGAATTTTTAATTTCTGCTTTTCAAAGTGAGCTTTTTAATAGATATTTGAGTAAAAGGGTGGAATTATCACATTTTATTAATGATTTTTGTGAAAAAGAAATAAAGCAAATTTATGGTTTAGAAAAAGAAGAAATCAAAAGTTTAAAAAATCAAAAGCAGTTTTTTAAGCTTTTAAAAGGTGAAGTTTTAGGACACTATCCTTTTGGCAAGTGTTTTGTATGTGAAGATTTGTCAAGTGAAGTAGAAAGATTTAATCAAAAAGATATTAGTGCCATGGGACTTTTAATGGGCTCTAAAGCTTATGAAGTAAATGGAGGCCTAGCTAAAAAATTAGAAGATGAGATTTTTTCTTTTGTATATGAGTTTAAAGATAAAATGCAAGGTTCAAGACGCTTTATGTGGTCTTATTTGCAAGATTGTAAAAGTCATTATGATGAAGAAAAAGCTCATTTTACTTTGGAATTTTTCTTACAAAAAGGATCGTATGCTACGGTAGTTTTAGAAGAAATTTTACATACAGATATCTTCGAACAAAACCATAATATATAATTAAAAATTGATATTGAGTATCAGAAAAAATTTATCTTTTATATATTATAATAACAATTATCATTTTTATAAAAAGGAAAACTCAATGTCAGTTTTGGTTATCGGAGCAGATGAAATAACTCCAATTAAGGCAGTTTTAACAAATTTAGGCGCGAAAAATATAGAGCATTGGGATGCTAGAAATGAAAATAGGGTAAATAGAAAACCTATTCCACAAAATACTGAATGTATAGTTATGCTTACTAGTTTTTTAAACCATAATACTATGAAAAAAATCAAAACAGAGGCAAAAAAACGCAATATACCTTTAGTTTGTGCTAAACGCAGTGTAAGTTGTGTTTATTGTGAATACTGTAAGGTTTTTGGTCTTGATCAAACATATGAGTGTACAAAGAAGGCTTAATATGTTTGGATTTAATGATAAAGAAGAATTTATACCTAAAATATTTAGAGATTTAGAGCAAAAAAGTATTAATCATATTTTTTTAAATTTATACAATTCTTTGGTTGAAGATGATCTAAAAATACCTTATATCTATACAAAAAAAGCTGGCTGTTTAAGGAATATTTTTGAGTTAAAAATTCAAAATATGAGTATAGAAAGGACTTTGAGATTTAGCAAAATAAAACATTTTTGTCCATATTCTCATAAAATCATCAAAGCTTATAAAGAAGGAAATTTAAGTAAAATACAACTTGAAGCAAAGATGCCAAAATATGCTTTAGCTAAATTAATACAAAATGTGTTTTTATCATCTAGTTTTACTTTGCCTTTGCAAGTTGCTTTTGAGGCTTTTGTATATGATAAAATTTGTAAAAGCAATACCAAATCCAAAGTAACGATTTATAAAAACATCATCATTATCAATGAAAAAACAGCGGTTATGCCTTTATTTTATAAAGATAATGATAAAGATATAGAGCTTGCTTTACAATTTATAAAAGATAATTCTTTTGAAAGATTTTATATTGTGTATCCAAGAAATAAAAATTTCACTCAACACAAAGAAATAAGATATTTTTTATGTGAAAATAATAAAACTTTGCTAAAATTAGTTCCCTATACTATTAATAATCAAATTTTAAGGAGATATTAAATGTCAATAGCAGTAATTTATGGTAGTTCAATGGGTAATACCGAAGGTGCGGCAAACATGATCGCTCAAAAATTAGGAATTTCAGATATATTAAATATTGCAGATATTGATGCAGAGAAAATTAATTCTTATGATAAATTAATTTGCGGTACTTCTACTTGGGGGAGTGGAGATTTTCAAGATGATTGGGATGGTTTTGATTTTTCAGCTTTAAATCTTAGTGGAAAAACCGTTGCAGTTTTTGGTATGGGAGATAGTGAAAGTTATTCAGATACTTATTGCAGTGCTATGGGAAAACTTGCTCAAGCTTTAAAAGCAGCAGGTGCAAATTTGATAGGTGCTGTTTCAACAGGTGGTTATACTTTTGAAGCAAGTGATGCAGTAGAAGGTGATAAATTTGTAGGACTAGCATTAGATAATGATAATCATGAGGATTTAACAGAAAGTAGAATTGATGCTTGGTTAGAGCAAATTAAACCTTCTTTTTCTTAAAAATTAGATGCCTAAAAGGCATCTTTATATTTATTTTTTAGTTTCACTTAGTATATCTTGTACTAAAGAATCTACTTCATCTACAATGGTATTGGTTTGTATAGCTGTTGGGAGTTTTGTTGTGTGAGTTTTTCTATAGTAGCTACTGATTCGTTATTTGACTAATATCATCTGCTTCTTCTTTTATAGCTTCGCCCATATCACTTATAGATTGATCTAAAGTTCTTTCTGCTAAGTTTCTAACTTCTTCAGCAACAATGGTAGAGCCATGTCCATGTTCACCTGCACGTGCGCTTCAATAGTTGTTTAATGTAAGCAAGTTTATTTTTCTAGCAACATTTATAGAATCTTTATTGGTTTTTGTGTTTTTACTTGGAGCTTCTTTAATGATGTGGATATTTTTGCTAATCTCATCAGCTATTTCCCCAAATTCATCTTGGGTTTTAAGTTTGATAGGATGAGTGTCTTTGTGATTCAGATAGTTAAAGAAAATTTGTAATTTTGATGAAATAATAGTAATTGGTTTAAGATTATAAGAAATAATCATTCTAATGAAAATCAAAGTAATAAAAATAGCAATCGAAGAAATAATGATTTACTCTATTAGCATTTGTTCAGCTACATCACTATAAAAATCATAATCAGCAACAACTACTCTTATAACCTTCCCACTTTTTATAATAGGATTAGCATAAGAGAAATAGTTGGTTTTTTCGTGCTAGATGATATATAATGCTCTGTGATAATTAACTCTCTTTTTTTCTTTAGCTTCTTGATACCATCCTCTAGTCCTAGAATCATATCCGCTTTATGGGGTTTGGTTATTGCCATTTGATCTAAATATAGATCCATTTTCAAAACCTAAAGATTTTAATAAACTAGTAATATATTGTGCTGAATTTAGATTGTGTTTATTTTATTTGATATATTTTGTTAGAGATTAATCACATTGAATCTATAAAACACATAGTAGTGCTACAACGAAGATACAAACTAAAAAGGCTATTTTGTTGTAAAAATTACTTCTTAGCAGAAAAGAACATTTTTTCTCCTTAAAAAGCCAAAAATTGAGGCTTTGTGGTTATAATAATTTATGTGCTTTTATTCAAAAAATATTTAAAAATTTATAAATATAGTTAATTTTTGTTAAAAATATTATATTTTGAAGTATTTTTAAATAAAAAATTCTAATTTTTTAGAAAGTAAAATTTTATTGTCAGTATATTTTGCCCATTGTATATTTAAAGCAAAAATAGAAGCTTTGGCTAATCTTGCAAAAGGAAAAGCGTGATAGTAAAGTACTTCTTGTTCTTTGGATGCAGTTTGAAAATGTGCTTTAATTTGTACGCCTTTGATGAGGTTGATCACATCAGTATCCAAGGCTATGTTAACTCCGACATTGGGAGTTTTAAGAGCAAGTTGAATATGTTTAGTGTGTTCTTCACTAGCAAAAATTAAGGATAAATTTTTATCATCAAAAGCATAATAACAACTCGCGCAATATACCCCTCCATCATCATCAAGCATGCTGAGGGTGAGAAGTTTTTGAGATTGGATAAAAGTTTTTATTCTTTTATCCATTATTGTTGGCTTTTAAATTTAAGATTTTTTGATAGCTTAAATGTGTTAAAAATATTACATAAAATACTTGCAAAAATAATCCAAACAAAGGAATACTTGATAAAGTGAAAAATACCAATGTACTTATTTTAAAATACAAAGGCGAAGAGTTTTTATAAAAACTATCAAAAGAAGATTGGTCTAAAACATTACTAAGGACATCTAGTAATAAGAGCTTATGAAATAAATAATAAAAAACAGCATAATAAATTACAATGCTAACAAAAGGTATAATCAGTAAAAAAGTTGCCACAGCAAGTAGCAAGCAAAAAATAAATAAAAATTTAAAGCTTTTAAGTAGAACTTCTAGAAAATGAACTTCTTTTTTGATGAGATGATTGTAGTATTTTTGATTGATTTTTTTGACAATATAAGGTGTTAAAAATGAAATAATTAGCATTGTTAAAAATACTGAAGCAAAAACTACAATAAAAAAACCTCCAATTGCACTTAAAAATGCAAGTGAAAATTGCACTATAGAGAAGCTAAAAAACCATGCCATAAAAGAGCCACTTAATGCACTATCGATATAAGAAAAAAAGACATCATAAGTATAAAAAACTAGCAAAGCTAAAACAAGCAAACTTAAAAGAAAAGGTAAAATGGAAAATTTTAAAAAAGGCTTGCTAAGAAAATCTTGCAAGCTTAGGTAAAAGATATTCATTTGATTTGATTGTAAGCTTCTTGAAGTTTTTGGTAAATAGCATTATACTCTAAAGTTTGTTTTAAAATTTGATTTAAAACTTCGTTATCCTCTATGCCATTCCATGTTTTTTTATAGCTTCCATCTTTATAACCATTTTCTTGTCTAAATTGATTTAAGATATTTTTTCCAATATAGGTTTTATAAAGCTCGAAGAAATTTAAACCGCATTTTCTAGCTAATACAAAATATACGCTTAAAAGTTCGCCCAAATCATAATCAAAACCACTGCATTTATGGATAATAAGTTCAATATCATTTAATATTCCATAGACATCAGCCTCGCTTGGATTAGGAGTTTCTTTACAAAAATCATCAAAAAAAGTTACAGAAGAAACTTCTTCTGCGATAAAATTTTTATCAGTGATTTGTTTTTCTTTGTACTCTTCTAAGATTAAACTCAAGATAAAATGCCATATGTCAACAATCTCAATGCGTACATTATCCCAGTTTGCAGGCGTATGTATACTTTTCCAATGTTTCCAAGCAAAAGAATCTACAAGTTCGGCACACTCCATATAAATACATCTTCTAAAGCTGATTAATTTTCCTTCTTTGGTATAGCCATTTTCCCAACCTATACCGTTGGTATCATCATTAAGTTTTTGTTGGAGTTCGAGCATGCTTTTTAAAATATCTTTTGCTTCCATTTGTTTTCCTTTTTTATGCATAAAATCCAAATTCTTTGTTTTCTTCCTCTTTTGCTTTCTCTTCTTGGCTTTTGTATTGTTCCCAAATTTCTTCTAATAATTTTGTGCTATCTTGGAAAATTTGTTTTTTAATGTCCGCAAGATCAGTTTTTCCCATTTCTTTATTTAAACTCTTATCCATGGTATTAAATAATTCGTGTAAGGTTGCTTTTTTATGTTCTTCATCTGTTGATTCAGGTAAAGCGTTGCCAATCTTCATCGCAGTAGTTATAATTTCTTTTGGTTTTAAAGTTCCTACTCTTGAGTTTTTCATAAACTCATCGATTTGAGGTTGTACTTTTGCAACAGCTTCTTTGATTTCTTCAATTTCTTCTTCTGAAAGCTTGCTTCCACTATATGAAAATGAAAAGCCAAATTGATTTCTTAGGCTTAAAGTAGCAGAGTTGCCATCTCTGTCGAATTTTGCCTCTTTTTTGTCATACATTGAAAAAGAAAGATGATTGCCGTTTTTTGTTTTTATATCCATGGAAAAATTTTGAGAGTTGTAGCTAGAAATTTGCATATTATTCCTTTCAAATCATGATTAAAAGCTATATCGGCAATTTATTTTAAAATTAAACAAAAATTTGCAAAATTTTAACTTTGCAAATTTCAAATATTAGGGAGATAAATATTTTAACATTAAGTCGTTAAATACTCGTTAAATCCCAAAATATTTTTAATAATTTTTCATGATGGGAGTGTATGAGAATTTGATCTTTTTGATGCTGGTTTTTACAGGCTTTTAAAGCTTGTTTTAAATGTTCTTTTAAAGAAAAAACCAATCCAAAAGTAATGGCTTCTTTATCTAAACCACCTAAGATGTAGATTAAAGGCATACGCAATGATTTAGACACATCAAGTTTTGCTTGATCGTTAATGGTGGTTTTGAAGTCAAACTTACTTGGGTGTTTAAATTTATAAGCTAAAGCAAGATCCAAAAATTCATCAATATTTTCTAGCTTTTTCCCACTGATAAATGGATATATAAAATAAAATAAGTCCAATACATTTGTGCTAGTGATGCTTTCATCGCTATAATTTTCTTGTATGAAGTTATAATGTGACTGAAATTGCTCTTGAAAATTTTGCACTAAACTCATCGCTATTTTAGTTTTTGCAAATTGATTTAAAAAAACCTTAGGGTTAGCTTCAAAGCTAAAATCTAGAAAGTTATTTTTATTTTCATTATAATAAAAAATTCCACTGCTATCGCTACTTAAATCTAATAAGATATTTTTAGAATTAAGTTCGTTAATAGAAGTATTATGAATTACTTCTGTGGCGAGTATACTAGAAAAGTCATTATATGCAAATTCATTGCTCATGGGTTTTTCATAAAAACCAAAATCGTCCCAAAAATTTTCTTCACTGCAAGCAATACAACCATGTCCTGCAGCAACAGGCCAAGATGTTTTGGAGTTAAATTTAACTTTAGGACAATTGTTATAAGCATAAGGTCCTTTGCAGCCTACTTTAAAAAGGCAATAGCCTTGTTTGATATTCTCATCATCAAAACTTTGAGCGAAATTTCCTGCTTCGAATTTTGCTTTTCTTTCACATAAATCATGGAGACATTTTCCATACAAAGCCAAAGGCCTATTTTGAACATCTAAACTCATGTCTTGTTCAAACAGTATATAAAAACAAAGTGCAGCAATAATGTTAACATCACTTGGAGGACAACCCGGGATATTGATCACTTTTTCTTCTAATACTTTAGAAATTCCTATGCTTTTAGTAGGGTTTGGATGTGCTGCTTGAATTCCTCCATAGCTTGAGCAAGTTCCCATAGCAAAAATAGTTTTAGCATTTTTAGCACATTTTTGTAAAATTTCATAACCATTTTCACCATGTGCTCCTATGGTTAAATAAAAAGGATCTATTGCGCAAACACCACCTTCGACGGCCAAAAGAAAGTCTTTTTTTTCTAAAACTTCCTTTAAATGCGATTCTGCTTGGTGTCCGCTTGCACTCATAAAGGTTTCATGATATTCTAAGGAAATGAAGTCAAAAATTAGATCTAAAAAGTCAGGCAATGAAGTTCTAAGTAAACTTTCACTACACCCTGTGCACTCGCTTAAATGAAGCCAAATAAGACTAGGCGGAGTGTGAAGTTGAAAATATCTATGTGCTAAAGCGCTAAAATCATTTGGCAAGCCTAAAATTTTAACGATAGAGCTAACCGCTTCTAGTGAGATATTTTTTTTCTCTTTGTGTGAGTTTTCCAATAGAGCAATTTTATGCTCTAAAATACTTTTTAATTCTTCATTGCTTAAAGACATTTTTAACCTTTGGCTATTTGTATCATATTGAAAAATTCATCTGCTTTTAATGCAGCTGAACCTACTAACACTCCATCGCAATTTTTTAAAGCACAAATGGCCTTAATGTTGTTTTGATTTACGCTTCCACCGTATAAAAGTTTAGCTTGAGTTGATTGTCTTAAAAAATCAAGCACGGTGTTGATATCATCAAGATCTGCACTTACTCTTGTGCCTATTGAGTAAATTGGCTCATATGCAATAATCAGTTTTTCATAAGTTAAATCAATATTGCCAATTTGTTTTTTTAGAAAATCCAAGCTTTGTTTGGAATTTTTAGTTTCTAAACTCTCGCCTATGCAATAAATGATGTTAAAGTCAAGAGTTTTTGCAAAGTCGAATTTAGCCTTTAAAAAGCTTTCATCTTCATTTAACGATCGTCTTTCAGAATGGCCTATTAAAACACTTTTGATATTAAATTCTTCTAAGTGAATTCTACCTATTTCTCCTGTATAAGCTCCATTTTCGCAAGGATAAAAATTCTGCGCACCTTGTTGAAAGATAAAATTGTTTTTTAAAAAAGCTACATTAGGAGGGAAGATGAAAACTTCATCTTCTTGGTTGAGTTTTTGGTTTAATTCTTGAGCGTAAAGTTCAAAGCTTGATCTTGTATGATTGCACTTTAAATTTGCTGCAAAAATCATTCATTGTCCTTTATCGTTAAAGGTTTTACGCCAGGAAGATCTTTGCCTTCTATAAGCTCTAATGAAGCACCCCCACCAGTTGAAATGAAAGTCATTTCATCAGCATCACCTGCTCTTGCTACAACATCAGCAGTATCACCACCGCCTATTACGGTAGTTGCATGAGATTCGCTGATATAGTGACTCATTTTTATACTACCTTTTGAAAATTTATCAATTTCAAAAACCCCCATAGGCCCATTCCACCATATAGTTTGAGCATCAGAAAGTGCTTCTTTAAACAATCTTACACTAGCAGGACCTATATCAAGTCCCATCCAACCTGCTGGAATTTCTTGCGCAGGAGTATATTTCATCACTGCTTCTTGGGAACAAGTTTGTGCTGCTGTAACATCCACAGGAAGATAAATTTTTACTCCTAGATTTTTACCTTTTAAGAGAATTTTATTTGCTTCTTCAATTAGATCTTCTTCTAAAAGTGAATTTCCTATATCATAGCCTTGAGCTTTTAAGAAAGTAAAGGCCATACCTCCGCCTATGATGAGTTTATCTACTTTTGGAAGTAGATTAGTTAAAGCTTGTAGTTTCCCACTTACTTTAGAGCCACCCACTACTGCCACAAAAGGACGCGCAGGATGTTTGATGAGATTGCTTGCAAATTCTATTTCTTTTTGAAGTAAAAAGCCTGCACCTTTGCGTGTATTGTCAAAGTATTTTGTAATAGCTTCAACACTTGCATGGGCTCTATGACAAACTCCAAAAGCATCGTTGATATAAACTTCAGCCATAGAGGCAAGTTCTTTAGCTAGGTTTTCATCGTTATTTGTTTCGCCTTTTTCAAAGCGTAAATTTTCTAAAAGCAAAATTTCACTCGGCTTTAACTCGCTTGCTTTTTTCTTTGCATCTTTGCCTATAACATCTTTAGCCATGATGACTTCTTTGGCCATTAAGCGTGCAAGTCTTTTTGCAACTGGTTCTAAGGAGTATTTAGAAGCTATTTCTTTTGGGCGTCCTAGGTGTGAAGCTAAAATAACTGCACAACCATTATCTAGACAATACCTTATAGTAGGGATAGCTGAACGAATACGACGATCATCGGTGATGTTTAAAAATTCATCTTGAGGCACATTAAAGTCACATCTAATAAATACTTTTTTCTTTGCAAGATCAATATCTTTAATCGATAAAATACTACTCATCTTAAGCCTTTGCTATAAATACTGCCATATCTACTAAACGAGAAGAATAACCCCACTCATTATCATACCAAGCAACCACTTTTACAAAGTCATCGCAAATTACTTGAGTAAGATCGCTTGCTACGATCGCACCATAAGAACAAGTAATAAAATCACTTGAAACTCTTTCTTCATCATCTACTAATAATATGCCTTTTAAGTTGCTTTTTGCTGCTATTCTAAAGGCTTCGTTGATTTCTTCTTTGCTTACTTTTTTCTTTAAAGTTGCAGTTAGGTCTACAGTTGACACATCAGCTACTGGTACACGCATGCTTTGACCGTGTAATTTTCCATCAAGCTCAGGCATAACAAGTTTCATAGCTTTTGCAGCACCGGTTGAAGTTGGAATGATATTTTGAGCAGCTGCACGTGATCTTCTTTTATCTCTTGCTTTTGCATCGATAATGCTTTGACCATTTGTATAAGCATGGATAGTTGTCATTAAACCTTTTTCTATGCCGAAATTATCTTGTAAAACTCTACAAATTGGGCCCAAGCAGTTAGTTGTACAACTTGCATTTGAGATAATACTTTCGCCTTTGTATTCGTGAGCATTTACCCCTAAAACATAAGTTGGAGTTTTATCTTTTGCTGGAGCGCTCATGATAACTTTTTGCACCCCATGGTCTAAAAATCCTTGACATTTTTCTATGGTTAAATGTGCGCCAGTACACTCTAGTACAATTTGCGCGCCATATTTTGCAAAGTCTAAATCCGCTACATTTCTACTTTTTAAAACTTTTATTTTTTTATTATCAATTATTAAATCATCGCCATCATTTTCAACACTACCATCATATACCCCATGAACAGTGTCGTATTTGAAAAGATATTTTGTGAGTTCAATATCAGTGGTATCATTAATCGCCACAAGTTCGATATCATCGCGCTTCATGATAATTCTTGCAACACATCTTCCAATGCGTCCAAAGCCATTTATTGCAACTTTTACAGCCATTTTCATTTCCTTTTTATGATTAAGTGGATAAAATTCTACTAAAAAAAGGTTAAACTTTAATGAAAATCGCACTTTTTGGTGGTAGTTTTGATCCGCCTCATTTAGGACATAATGCTATAGTCTTAAATGCCTTAGAAAATTTAGAGCTTGATCGACTTATAATCATGCCTACTTTTATCAGTCCTTTTAAGCAAGAATTTACCGCAGATGAGCAAAGACGCTTAAAATGGTGCAATGCGATTTGGGGGAGTTTAGAAAGGGTTCAAATCAGTGATTTTGAAATCACTAAAAAAAGACCAGTACCTAGTATAGAAAGTGTTGATTTTTTATATAATCATTATGAAATTTCTCAATTTTATCTTATTTTGGGAGCTGATCATTTGCAAAGTCTTGAAAAATGGCATGAATTTGAAAGATTGCAAAATTTGGTAGAATTTGTGATAGCTAAAAGAGATGGTATTTTTATACCAAGGCACTTTAAGACTTTGGACACCAAGGTGGATATTTCTTCTTCTTTTATAAGGCAAACCTTACAAACAACACAAGTTTGCGAGCAAATCAAAGAAGAAGTTAAGCTTTATTATTCTAAATTTAAAAATATTTAACAAAAGGAAAAAAATGCAAGAAAGAATTAATAATATTGTTCAAATTTTAGATGATAAAAAAGCAGATTTGATAGAAACTTTTGATATGCAAGATAAGGATTATTTTGTTAAATTTGTAGTGATTGCTACTACTATGGGGGAAAGACATGCGCTTTCTTTGATAGATGATTTAAAAACTAGTCTTAAAAGTAAAGGTGAGGAGTTTTTAAATATAGAAAGTAGTGAAGAATGGACTGTGCTTGATTTAGGTGATATTTTGATTCACTTAATGAGTGAAACTTATAGAGCAAAATACAACATAGAAGAATTTCTAAAAAGCTTAAATAAAGAAAAATAAAACTAGGTTTGAGATTGGATAGTTTAATCACTGAGTTATCAGAATTAGCAAAAGAACATTTTGAAAATTCAGAATTTGAAAAATGTGATACAATTTTAAGCGAGCTTATTGCTTTTTGCAAGGGTGAAATTACGCTTGCGCAAGATGGTAAGATGATTTTTATAGATGATGCAGATAAAGAGCGTTTGCTTTTAGAAGCTTATTATAATAGAGCACTTTGTAGATTTAATTGTTTGAAATTTAAAGAAGCATTTGAAGATACGACTTTAGCTATAAAATTTGATTCTAACAATGTATTTTTGTTTAATCTTTTAGGTTTATGTAATTTTAAATTAGATTTTACAAGAAGCACTTTTAGTTTTTAATAAAACTATAGCACTAGATAATGCATGTTGTTTAGTATATTTTAATAGGACTAGGGTTCATATACTTTTAGATGAACGCACAAAAGCTTTAAAAGATTTGCAAACTTGTATTGATTTGGTTCCAGAATATTATGGCGCTTATTATATCAGAGCTATTGCTTTACTTAGCGTTGATCCAAAACAAGCTTTGCTTGATTTTAAAAAGCCTCAAGATTTAGGTTTTGAATCCTCACAGATTTTTTATTTCAAGGTGTAGCTTGTGAGAATTTGGAAGATTATCAAAAAGCTATAGAATTTTTTACTAAGACGATTGAGCAAGATGAGAGTTTTGCTGATGCATATTATAAAAGGGCTAATAATAAGCGTAAAGTTGATGATTTAGAAGGGGCTTTGTAAGATTGTTTAAAATCCATTGAATTAGATAATGAAAATGCTATGGCGTATTTGATTTTAGGGTATATTTATAAAGATTTATAAAAGATAGAATTATCAATAGATGCCTTTAAAAAATCAATCGATTTAGATGAAAATTTACAATATCCATGTTTTGCATTAGCTGGAGTTTTATATGATTTGCAAGATTATGAACAAGCTTTGAAATATTATGATAAAACAATCGAACTTTATGAAGAATATACTCAAACTTACATTAATAGAGGTATACTAAAATTAATCTTGAAAGAATAGTAGATGCGATTTTAGATTTTGATTTAGCAGCAAAGTATTATGAAAAAAGAGTTAAAGAACATAGCTTTTCTCTACCAGAATTAGAAGAATTTGAACACGCAATTCCTTATGGTTTTTATCATTTGGGCAATACTTTGTATGAGACAAATAAATACGAAGAAGCTTTGATAAGTTATGAAAAAACTTTAAAATTTCAAAAAGAATATCCTGATGTTTTTATAATAGGGCTTATTTAAAATCTGATCTTGAAAAATATGAGGAAGCTTTAGAAGATAGTGAGTTAGCTGTTGAGTATTATAAAAAATAAAATAATACTAAAAATTATGCTAGAGCTCTTTTTCAAAGAGCTTGGATTAAAAGTAAACTTGAGGGATTTCAGCTATAGATGAATATAATGAGCTTATAAAATCATAAGGATTATATTGATTTAAAAGATGTGTTGTTTAAAAGAGCATATTGTGCAAAAGAGCTTGAATCTTATGAAGAGTTGATAGCTTATTGTGACGCAGTACACAATGTGGATAAAAATAATTTTAAACTTTATCTTTGGCAAGGAATTGCTAAATATAATTTAAGCTTAGAAGAAGAGGCTATAAAAGATTTAAATAAGGCCCTAAAAATCGATAAAAATCACAACGAGGCAAAGTATTATAAAGGGGCTTTGTTATGAAGATCTTTATATGCTTGAAGAAGCTATAAAATGCTATGATAGTGTGATTTTAAGTAATGAAAAGGATGAAAAAGTTTTTTTCATAAAGCAAAATGCAAAAGAAAACTTGAAAAATATAATGAAGCTTTAAAAGATATTGATGAGTGTTTAAAATAGTAGATGATGTTGCAAAGTATTGGATAGAAAAAGCACAAATTTTAAGCTTTTTAGGAAAATATGAGGAAAGTTTTTCAAATCAGCTAAAAAGCAAGCGAGCTTGAATCAAAATCTTATGAGTCTTATCATTTTATGGGCGCTGTTGAAGTATATTTGCAAGATTTTAAAGAAGCCGTAAAATATCTTAATAAAACTTTAAATTTAAATAAAGATGAAAATTGGATATATTATTACAAAGCAGAATATTTAAGAAATTTGGGTAATTTTAACGATGCGTTAAAATGCTATGAAGATTATCTAAAAATATTTAGTGAAAATATCAAAGCTTTAATAGGAAAAATTCAATGCTTAGAGCAGTTAAAAGAATGCGAGCAGGCTTTAGAATGTACTAAAGAGCTATTAAGTTTTGATAGAGAAAATGAGTTTGCATTAAAATATCAAAATATTTTAATGCAAAAACTAAAACAGCAAAATAAAAAATGGTGGTGAATTTGGAATTAAATTAGAGTTTGTTGATATATTTTTCAGTCTCTTTTTTAATTTTTCTTTTTTTTCTTTTAAAGCTTATTTTTTGTTTTATACTCTATCTTACTCATATAATCTTTTGTTTTTTAATACTTTTAATTCTTGTTCGATTTTTTCTATCTCTTGTTCTTTAAATTTTTAGTTTCTAGTTTTTATTATAAAAAAGAGGATCTTTTGTGCAATCTACTTGAACTTCTTTTAAGGCTAATTTTAGGCTTAAAACTTTTTCTTGATGATTGTAATTTTAGTATAAACTATTTCTTTTTGAATTTGGTCTATTTTGATCTCACATTGTGTGGAAAAAGCAAACGAGCAAAGTGTAAGTAAAAATAACAATTGTTTCATGTGTTAACCTATCTATTTTTTGATATCTTAGTTGAATAGATTGAATAGTTTAGTGATTTTAAAATATGGATTTGATAAATCATTTATTTTTAGCAATTGAAGTGTTAGATTTATAAAAACTAAGCATTATAAAATCAACTTGTCTAATTTTATAAAACATAGTTTACTTAATTTGAATGGTTTTTATTTTTTCAAATAAAATAGAAATAAATCCATCAAAAACAGGTAAATTTAATTCGGTGACTTCTCTTTGTTGTTTTCCCCACATGCATTCTGGAAAAAAAGCGTCTTCTTTAAAGCGTGCCATAACATGAAAATGCACTCTTGGTACGTAGTTTGCAAAGGAAGCTATGTTGATTTTTTCTGGGTTATAATACTCTCTAAGGCTTAATTCGCAAGCTAAAACATATTGAAAAAGCATATTTTGTAAAAAGGTTGGACAATTACTTAATTCTCTGTAATTTTCTTTAGTGAAAATTTTTACCCAAGGAATTTGAGAATTTTCTTTTTCTATAAATAAAAAATCATTTTCATAAATCATATTAACTCTCAAAAAAAGACTAGGTTTGTTTCTAGTCTTTTGATTATTTTTTTGGTCCTATCATTTTTGTAGGATCTACAAATTTAGCAAAATCTTCTTCACTTACTAAGCCAAGTTCCGTAGCACTTTCTTTTAAAGAAATGCCTTTTTTGTGAGCATTTTTTGCAACTTTTGCTGCATTTTCATAGCCAATGTGTGGGTTTAATGCAGTTACTAGCATTAAAGAATTATGCAAGTTAAAATCAATTTTTTCTTTATTTGGCTCTATACCAACAGCACAATGGATATTAAATGAATGCATAGCATCAGCTAATAAATCAAGGCTTTGTAAGAAGTTATAAATAATCACAGGTTTGAAAACATTAAGCTCGAAATTTCCTTGGCTTGCTGCAAAGCCAATAGCTGCATCATTTCCCATAACTTGCACTGCAACCATAGTTAAAGCTTCGCATTGAGTAGGATTAACCTTACCTGGCATGATAGAGCTTCCCGGTTCGTTCTCAGGTATGTTTAGCTCACCAAGACCACATCTAGGACCACTTGCTAGCCATCTAATATCATTGGCTATTTTCATTAAATTTGCAGCTAAGCCTTTCATAGCCCCATGAGTAAAATTAATTGCATCATGGCTTGTTAGGGCATGGAATTTATTTGGACTTGAAACAAATTTAGTGCCTAAAAGATTGCTTAATTCTTCACTCACTTTTTCACTAAGTTCTGGATGGGCATTTAATCCTGTACCAACAGCTGTCCCACCTATTGCAAGTTCTCTTAATGTAGGTAAAGAAGCGATGATTTGTTCTTTCGAGTGAAGTAACATAGAAAGATATCCGCTAAATTCTTGAGCTAAGGTAAGTGGTGTAGCATCTTGAAGGTGAGTTCTTCCTATTTTAATAATTCCTTCAAATTCTTTTACCTTTTTTTCAAAAGTTACAATAAGCTCATCTAAAGCAGGAATAAGTTTTTTCTCTACTTGCTCTACTGAAACTATACTCATAGCAGTTGGAAAAGTATCATTTGAACTTTGGCTCATATTTACATGATCATTTGGATGAACAAGCTTTTCTTTTCTAAAATCTCCACCCATAATTTCAGTTGCACGGTTTGCTATAACTTCGTTTATATTCATATTACTTTGCGTACCAGAGCCAGTTTGCCATATTGCTAGTGGGAAATTATCGTCGAATTTTCCTGCTATAATTTCATCACAAGCTTGTACGATAGCATTTTTTTTAGCATCATCTAATTTGCCAAGTTTATTATTTACTAAAGCCAAAGATTTTTTAAGATTTGCAAAAGCATAAATTAAAACTTTTGGCATTTTTTCACAACCAATTTTAAAATTTTCAAAACTTCTTTCAGTTTGTGCTCCCCAATATTTATCATTAGGAACTTTAATCTCTCCCATAGTATCGTGTTCGATTCTGTATTCCATGGCCTTTCCTTGTAATAAAATAAGTTGTGATATTTAAACTAAATAAACCCTAAAGTTTGCTTATAATTTAAGAAGTATTTATGGAAATTAAAAAAGAAAGTGTAGTTTTTTCAAAACTACACAAATATTATTCTACTGTAACACTTTTTGCTAGATTTCTTGGCATATCTACATCGTTGCCAAGTCTTATAGAAACTTCTAAAGCTAGAAGTTGTAAGATTACCATCATTTCGAAAAATTCGCACATATAGTGCTCTTGTTTTGAAGTTTTTATAAAATCATCACTTAAATCAAAATCAAGTGGAGAGATAGCAAGTAAAGTAGAATCCCTTGCAGCAAGCTCTTCGACATTGGATTTTGTTTTTTCATAAAGACAATTTTGTGGCATTAATGCAACGGTAAAAAGCTCACTATCTGCTAGAGCAATAGGTCCATGTTTCATCTCTCCTGCAGGATAGCCTTCAGCATGTAAATATGAAATTTCTTTTAATTTTAAAGCCCCTTCAAGCGCTAATGGGTAAAATACATCTCTTCCTATAAAGAAAAAGCCATGGCCATGCAAGTATCTTTTTGAAATTCTATGCACTTTTTCATGCAAGTTTTGTTCAACTTTAACGATGCTTGGTAAACTTCTTAGAGCTTTAATTTCTTTATTCATGTCTAAATTTGCTTTTTGTGCAAGATAAATTGCTAACATCCATAAAGTAGCAACTTGAGTAGCAAAAGCTTTGGTTGAAGCTACACCTTTTTCAATGCCCGCTCTGGTAAGTAAAGATATATCAGCCAAACGTACGATGTTAGAATTATCCACATTACATATTGCTAAAGTTTTAACTCCTTGTGCTTTTACTATTTTTAAAGCTTCTAATGTATCTGCTGTTTCTCCACTTTGAGAGATTACTATAAAAAGAGTATTTTTACCTATAATAGCTTCTCTGTATCTAAATTCACTCGCAACTTCTACTTTAGTTTTAATCTTTGCAAGTCTTTCAAGTAAGTAAGCACCGCTTAATGCTGCATGATAACTTGTACCACAAGCACAAAGTGTAATTTCATCTATATTTTGTAACAGTGATTCATCTATATCTTCAAATACAATTTGATCACCCTGTAAACGACCCATGAGTACTTCGCCTAAAACTCTGCTTTGCTCGTAAATTTCTTTTTCCATGAAAAATCTATAACCATCTTTTTGAGCATAACTTTTATCTTGACTTAAAGCTACAAAGGTAGGTTGGATGCAAGCTTGATCATGACAAATTTTACATTCATTTAAATTAACATATCCATAATCTCCATCTTCAAGATAAGCCACTTTATCAACCAAAGAAACTAAAGGAGCATCACTTGATGAAAAATAATATTCATTCTCATTACTATTTTTTCCGATGATGAGTGGTATGGCATTTTTAGCAAAATAAATTGTATTTGGATCTTTTTTGCTTACAAGTAATATAGCAAAAGCACCTCTTAATCTAGATATAGTTTTTTGAAATGCTTCAAAGGGTTCTAAATTATTCGCATAGTGTTCAAATAAATGTACAATAACTTCAGTGTCAGTCTGGCTTAGAAAATTAATGCCTTCTTGTGTGAGTTTTGTTTTTAATTCTTGGTAATTTTCTATGATTCCATTGTGGATTACGCAAGAGTATTGACCTAAGTGTGGATGGGCATTGATTTCAGTAGGCTTGCCATGGGTTGCCCAGCGTGTATGACCTATGGCAAGACCAAAGCCATCGCTACTAAAATCAGTTGTTTTATTGGCCAGGTTTTCTAATTTTCCAACCGCTTTAAAAAAATCTAACTCCCCATCTTTCATCACTGCTATACCAGCGCTATCATAGCCTCTATATTCAAGTTCTTTTAAGCCTTCTAATATGATTTTTTTCTTTTCTTTAGTTCCGATGTAGCCTACTATTCCACACATGTTTTACTCACTTATTAAGGATTTAAGAATTTGATCTTTATGATCTTGCAAACCTTCATTTTTGTGCAAAATCAAAATATTTCGCGTTCTTTCTTTTATCGTTTGAATTTTTGCTGCACTTAAGATAGTATCATATCTTGCAAGTACATCCATCACATAAGCCATTAAACCTTTTTGATCTTTGGTATTTAGGGTTATTTTGGCATAGCTTTTGGAATAATTCATATCTAATTTTAATTCATCTTTTTTAATGTTTGGTTTTTTTGCTTTTTTTTGTACTTTTAAATGCAATTTAGAATTAAGTAAATTTTCTAAACTTTGTTTTTGGGTATCACTTACTATATCTGAATATTCAAATTTCAGATAAACTTTTTCCTCAAATAATTCAAAAAAACTCATAAAGACTAAATTTAAAGAACTTAAAGTGTTGAGTATATTTTCAAGATTATTTTTTCTATTCATTATAAGTTCTAGAGTAAAATTATCTTGATTATCAAGCCAAAAAGTAAAATTTTCTTTTTGCGCAATCTGTGTTATTTTAATGATTTTTTCAAAGCTATTTTTGATGAAAAAGAGATTGGATTTAATATGAGTGATATTATTTTGAGTTTGTTCATCAAGATCTAAAAAAGCCTTACTTCTTTTTAGAGTTTGTTCTTTTTTTACCCTTCTTTGACTCTCATCAATTAAATTCTCATCCTCAAAGCCTTCTAATGCATTTTGAAACAATCTTTCTAAACTTTTATAATAAAAATGATTTTCTATACCCAAAGCTTTAGCATTGCAAAAAGATAAAAGATACAAGATTTTCAAGGTTTTGATATCACTTAGTTTGGAGATAAAATTTAAAACAATGGTAGAATTATAAATATCTTCTTTTTCTATGATATCTTTAAAGGTATTAAAGTTTTTAAATAATCTTAGTCCAAAATCTAAAAGTTCATTTTCTACTTGAAATTTCCCCACATAAGCCCTGTAGATATTAGCTAGAGAAATTTCATTTTCTTCGTGAATAGCACTTAAAAGTATAGTGAGTTTAATGATTAAAAGTGTATTTTTCTCAAAATCATAATTTTTTGCTTCGAAGTATTTTAGGCAAAGCAAAGCCCTGTCTAATGCGCTATAAATTCCTTCTTCTTCGAGTAAAAATTTGCTTTGAGTAAGAGGCTTACAAAAATCTTTTAAGATATTTGCATCAGCAAGAAGCTTTAAGATACTATAAGAGTGATTCCTTTCTAAGATTTTTTTAAATAGCTCTAAATTTTCTCCATTATTCTGCGCTCTTTTTAAGGCAAAAACAAATTTAATGTCAAAGTTATAAGATTTATCATCTAATTGCAAAAGTTCGTTTAAAATCAAATTCAGCTGATATTTTTGTTCTAAGATGTCTAATGTATCATCTTGATCTTTATAAAAATTATATTCTTTATAGTGTTTTTCTTGGATACACCTTACTAAAAAATGTGTGTAAATTCCACATGTTTGCATGCTTTGCATGGCTTTTTGGATAAGTATGGATTTAAGATCTAAATTTTTCTTTTCTTTTTTATGCATTAAGTTAGCAAGTTCTTGTGAATTTTGTATTAAAAATAAATTGGTATTTTTACCTTCTAAAAAATTCATTGCACATTTGAGCGAAAATAAAAAATCACTCGCAAGTTTAAATTCACTAAATTCTTTTTCATTGATAAAATTAAGCATATAATTTTTGGGAGAATCTTTAAATAAAATATTTAAATTTTCTATATTTAGCTGTTCATTTAACCCACCAAAGTTTTTATTAATATCAAATTCTTGCTTAATTAAAGGTTGATAATAAGGATTAAATTCTTGCAAGATTTTTAGAGTAAATTCTTCTTTTAGCTCATCTTGTGCTTGAGAAATTTTTTCTTTGATTTGTTTGAATAAAATCTTAGATCCGCAAATATAACGAAATTGCAAAATATCTTGTTTTAGCTCATTTTTGGCGATATTATAAAGTCCATTTATTTCACAAATTTGATAGTTAATACTTAAACCAATATCGTTTAAAGAAGTGATAAATGCTTTCATTAAGGGTTTAATATTATAAGCTTTTATATCTTTATAGATAAGCAATAAATCGATATTTTCTTTTATGCTTAAATTCATTTTAGCATATTGTTTAATAGCAATAATACAAAAAGGAATTTTGTCATTATGCGGAAAATAATCATCAAAAAAATCATTTAAAACAAGCTTATAAACATCTTCTATAAAACGATCAATTTCTTTAGAGTGATAAAAACTAAATGAACCTTGTTTTAAAAAAAGTCTAGAGCAATGTACTTCATAGTTTTTTAAAGAATTTTTGAATTTTTGAATTTTTTGTATATTCATTTTTGAAAATTATTCCTTGCTTTAAATTTTTATTAATATCATACCAAAAATACTTTGTATTAAATTTTAAGTAAGTAGAAATTATAATTGTAGTTTTAAATTTAAAATATGGTAAAAATATGCAAACAATTATAGAAAAACTTGAAAATCAAGAAAGATTGAATGAAAAAGAAGCAAATAAGCTTTGGGATCTTGAGCTTTTTACTTTGGGCAAATACGCACAAAGAATTCGCACGAACTTACACGAAAAAAAGGTTTATTTTAATATTAATCGTCATATTAATCCTACTAATATATGTGCAGATACTTGCAAATTTTGTGCTTTTTCAGCACATAGAAAAAATCCTAATCCTTATACTATGACACATGAAGAAATTATGAAAATTGTTGATGAAACGGTTCAAAGAGATACCAAAGAAATTCATATTGTTTCAGCACACAATAAAAATACATCATGGCAGTGGTATTTAGAAATTTTTAAAATGATTAAAGAAAAATATCCATTTCTGCATATTAAGGCTTTGACTGCTGCGGAGATAGATTTTTTAAGTAGAACCTTTGGTATGAGTTATGAAGAAGTAATCAAAAAAATGCTTGAATATGGCGTAGATTCTATGCCGGGTGGTGGAGCTGAAATATTTGATGAGGAAGTTCGAAAAAAAATCTGCCACGGTAAAGTAAGTAGCGAAAATTGGCTAAAAATTCACAAACTTTGGCATGAAAAAGGTAAGCAGAGTAATGCAACTATGTTGTTTGGGCATATAGAAAGTAGAGAAAATAGAATTAACCATATGATTAGATTAAGAGAACTTCAAGACCAAACGGGTGGATTTAATGCCTTTATTCCTTTGGTTTGGCAGCAAGATAATAGTTTTATCACAGGAAAAAAACCTCTAGGTTCAGTAGAAATTTTAAAAACTTTAGCTATTGCAAGGATAGTGCTTGATAATATCAAAAACATCAAAGCTTACTGGGCGACTATGGGTATAAATTTAGCTATGGTGGCTCAAGATTTTGGTGCAAATGACTTAGATGGTACTATAGAAAAAGAAAGTATACAAAGTGCAGGTGGTGCAAAAAGTTCAAATGGACTTAGCATGAAAACCTTTGTGGAGATGATTCAAAGTTCAGGTTATATTGCTGTAGAGCGTGATAGTTTGTATAATGAGTTAAGAACATATCAAGGATAAAAATGGATTTTTTTAAACTTAAAGAGCATAAAACTGATGTAAAAACTGAAATTTATGCAGGTATTGCTACTTTTTTGGCTATGATTTATATCATACCAGTAAATGCAAATATTATGAGTAATTCAGGTATGCCACTAGAAGCTTTGATTGTTGCAACAGCTTTGGTGACCATTATAGCAACGACTTTTAGTGCTTTGTTTTCTAACACTCCTGTGGCTATGAGTGTGGGTATGGGTTTAAATGCATACTTTACATTTAGTGTTTGCAATACCTATCAAGTTCCTTGGCAAAGCGCTTTGGGTGCGGTATTTTTATCAGGTGTTATTTTTACTTTATTATCTTTTACTAATTTTAGAATTTGGGTTATTAAAAGTATACCAAATGACTTAAGAAAAGCAATATCAGCTGGCATTGGGACTTTTATTGCTTTTATGGGTCTTGTACAAATGGGAATTATCACTAAAAATGAAGCAACTTTGGTGGGGTTGGGAGATTTTTCAAGTACTAAGGTGCTTTTTGGTCTATTTGGCTTGTTTTTGGTTTTTGTTTTTTGGGCATGGAGAATTAAAGCAGCGTTTATTTTAGCTGTTTTTGTAAGTGCTTTGTGTGCTTGGATTTTTGGTATTGATGGAGCGCAGTTTCCAGAACAAATTTTATCTTTACCTGTGATTAGTGGAGATAATGGTTTGAGTGCAATTTTTGGTAAGCTTGATATCCAAGGTGCATTGGAGCTTAGTATGATACCAGTGGTATTGACGTTTTTTGTGACACAATTATTTGATAGTGTAGGTACTATTACTGGTGTAGGTTCAAGAGGGAAAATTTTTGATGATCCAAAGCAAGGTGAGAAAAAATTAGGTAAAACCTTAGGGGCTGATGCAGCAAGTTCAGCTATGGGTGCAGTAGTTGGAACTTCTACTGTAACTGCTTTTGTGGAAAGTTCAGCAGGGGTAGAAGCAGGAGGTAGAACAGGTCTTACAGCTTTAGTTACTGCTATATGTTTTGTTTTTACTTTATTTTTATTGCCTGTGTTTAAAGCTATTCCTGCAAATTCGATTTACCCTATTTTAGTGCTTGTTGGGGTTTTGATGTTTATGGAAGTTGCAAGTATTAATTTTAAAGATAAAGCGATTGCAGTGAGTGCGTTTTTTATTATTATTATGATGCCACTGACTTATTCTATTACTACAGGTTTTGCATTTGGTTTTATTGCGTATTTATTGATGCGTCTTATGCAAAAAGAACTAGATAAAATTAATCTTGGTATCATTGTTTTAAGCGCGATTTCGCTGCTAGTATTTTTATTACAATTTTTATAGGAAGTGATTATGTATTATTATGCTTATGAAGAATTTCAAAAAGAAATTATCCCTTTTACACGTAAAATTAAAGAAGAATTTAATCCAGATGTTTTGCTTGCTATAGCAAGAGGTGGTATGACTTTAGGGCATTTTTTAGCTGAAGGTATGGGAAATAGAAATTTATTTTCTTTAAATTCAATTCATTATGAAGATACGCAAAAATTAGATACGATTAAAATTTTTAATATTCCTGATCTTAGTACATATAAGAAAATTCTTTTAGTAGATGATATTATTGATAGCGGTGAAACAATGATAGAAATCAAAAGAGTTTTAATGGAAAAATACCCTCACTTAGAGCTTAAGGTTGCGAGTATTTTTTATAAGTCATCAGCCTTGTTAATTCCTGAATTTTATATCAAAGAAGCTAAAGAATGGATAGAATTTTTTTGGAATATTAAATTTTAGGCTTTTAAAAGAAATAATGTAATAATATTTGCATATTACTTTGAAAGGATATTTTCATGAAATTAACAAGAAGAAAATTTTTAAAGGGTTTAGCTGCAAGTTCAGCTATTGTTACTGTTAATCCTCTAATGGCCGCAGGCGAGGGAACTAAATTTTATAACACTAAAAAAATTCCTCATGCAACACATTTTGGAGCTTTTTGGGCTGAAGTTAATTCAGAAGGTAAGCTTGTAAAAGTTACTCCACAGCAATCTGACAAACATCCTTCTATTATTACTGATGCTATCGTTGACAGAACTTATTCAGATACTAGGGTAAAATATCCTTGTGTAAGAAAAAGTTTTTTAGAAGGTAAAAAAAGACCTAAATTAAGAGGTAAAGAGCCTTTTGTAAGAGTAAGTTGGGAAAAAGCAATGGATCTTATATTGGAAAAACTAAAAGAAACCCCTATTGAAAATTTGTTTAATGCAAGCTATGGTGCTTGGGGTCATGTTGGTTTATTACATAATTGTAATTCAGTGGCAGGAAGATTTTTTAATACAGCTTTGGGTGGTCACATAGGAACTGATGGAGAATACAGTAATGGTGCTGCAGGTAGGGTCAATGCGACTATAATGGGAGATTTGGAAGTTTATTCTTTACAAACTGCGCATGAAGTTATTTTGGAAAATACTCAAGTTTATGTTCTATGGGGTGCTGATTTATATAAATGTAATCAAATTGATTATAAAGTGGCTAATCGTGGTAATGATGATTATTATAAAAAATACAGTAAGTCAAATATTAAATTTATTACTATTGATCCTCAGTACACTCAAACAGCAGAAATTTTAAATGCAGAATGGATTAAAATTCGTCCAAATACCGATGTTGCTTTGATGCTTGGAATGATGAATTATCTGTATAAAAGTGGAAAATATGATAAGAATTTTATAGAAAAATATACTGACGGTTTTGATAAATTTTTACCTTATTTACTTGGGAAAACTGATGGGGTTGATAAAACTCCAGCTTGGGCTGCAAATATTACAGGGGTAGAAGAAAATGTAATTACTGCATTAGCAGATACCTTTGTAAAAAATAGAACTTTCTTAGCTGGTAATTGGGCTATGCAAAGAGCGCAACATGGAGAACAAGCTGATTGGACATTGATGGTTTTAGCTTCTATGATAGGTCAAGTGGGTTTGCCTGGTGGAGGATTTGGTTTTTCTATGCATTATGCAGGTGGTGGACAAGCATTTTCAGGCGTAAGACTTCCAGTTGGATTGCCACAAGGTAAAAACAATCTTGATACAAATATTCCTGCAAGTAGAGTTTCAGAAGCAATTTTAAATCCAGGTAAAACTGTAAAATTCAAAGGCAAGGAAATCACTTATCCAAAAATCAAAATGATGTATGTAGTCGGTGCTTCTGTATTGGGCCATCACCCAGACACCAATGAGCTAATCAAAGCTTTAAGAACTCTTGATACATTAATTGTACATGAGCCTTGGTGGACTCCTATGGCAAAAATGGCAGACATTGTTTTACCTTCAACTACTACATTAGAAAGAGATGATATAAGTTTTGGTGGATCATACTCGCAAGATTATGTTTATGCTATGAAAAAAGTGATTGAGCCTTATTTTGAAAGTAGAAATGATTATGATATTTTTGAAGAATTAGCAAAAAGAATAGGGGAAAGAGAGTATAAAAAATTTACTGGTGGTAAAACTAAACAAGAATGGCTTGAAGGATTTTATGGTAGAAGTGATTGCCCTTATTATATGGAATTTGCAGATTTTTGGAAACAAGGTTTTGTGCATTTTGAACCTCCAAAAGAAGCTTATAACTTCGTAAGACACTCTGAATTTAGAGCAGATCCGGTGGTAAATAAACTTGCCACAGAAAGTGGTAAAATTCAAATTTATTCTCCTAAATTTGAAAGTTATAAATTGGAAGATTTTAAAGCACATCCAACTTGGTTTGAACCAGCTGAGTGGCTTGGCAATGAAAAATTAGTCAAAAAATACCCTTTCCATTTATTAAGTCCACATCCAAGATATAGAGTTCATTCTCAACTTGATAATACTTGGGTAAGAGATTTGTATAAAATTCAAGGCAGAGAACCTGTAGTTATTAATACAAATGATGCTAAAAAACTTGGCATTGCTCATGGAGAAGTTGTAGAGGTATATAATGATCGCGGTTCACTTTTAGCAGGTGCATTTGTAACCGATAATATTATGGAAGGAGTTATTAGCATCCAAGAAGGTGCTTGGTATGATCCTGAAGATATTAGTGATAGCAAACCAAGATGTAATGCAGGTCATGTAAATGTATTAACCAGCTCAAGACCAACTTCAACTATGGCTCAAGCTACGAGTGTAAATACTTGTCTTGTTGGTATTAAAAAATTAAAAGAAGTTATAAAACCTTATAACTCAACAACACCACCTGAAATTATAGGAGCTTAATAATGAGAAAAATTATTTTAACATTTATATTTTTAACTAGCACTTTGTTTGCTAAAGATATGTTTATTTTTAATGAAAAAGTTGATCTTTTAGATAGTGCTAGTAAAAAAGTTGTGGGGCAAATTTATGAAGGCTCTAAAGTAGAATTGATAAAAAAAGAAGGTGATTATTCTTTGATAAAAGTTAAAGGTGAGGTAGTGGAATCAAATCCAAAAAGCCTTGCTTTTACTAAGGATGGAATTTATCTTTTACTCACTTTGAATTCTGAAAATGCAAAAAATGAAATGGAATTTTTGGTAAAAAATAAAGATTTAACAGATCAAGAAATTCTTGCTTGGGATGCAATAGAATTAACTTATTATGACACATGTACAAGTTGCCATGCTGCTCATAAACCAAAAGAACACTTAATGGAAGAATGGGATGCGTATTTATCAGCTATGCAAGGTTTTGCAAAAATTAATGATGCAGAAAAAGATAGAATTTTAAGATTCTTACAATCTCATGCAAGTAATGGACCTGTAAAACTTGATTAATTAAAAATGAAAAGGTATTTATTCGCCGTTTTATTTTTTGATTTTTGTGCTTTATTGTATGGTATAAGCACTTTATCTATAAGCTACAATGAAGCACAAATTTATTTTTATGATCATAGTATAATTGCTATGATCGCTAGATTTGGTACTAGTCTTTTTGGTCAAAATGATTTTGGATTAAGACTTCCTTTTGTTTTATTACATTCTTTAAGTTGTATTTTGTTGTATATTTTAGCTTTAAGATATACTAAAACTTCTTTTGATGCCTTTATTTCCGTTGTACTTTTTATATTGCTTCCTGGTAGTGTAGTCAGTGCTTTACTTATCAATGAATCAAGCATTGTAATATTTTTCACGCTTTTAATTTTAGTATTATTTGAATATAAAAAAATCTTTTTATTTTATATTTTATTAGTTTTAGTTCTTTTTGTAGATGAAAATTTTGCAATTTTATATTTATCTTTTTTCTTCTATGCTATTTATAAAAAAGATAAATTACTTATCGTGTGTGCTTTGATTTTATTTATTATTGCAATGAGTGTTTATGGTTTTGACGCAAGCGGAAAACCTAAAGGATATTTTTTGGATACTTTAGGCATTTTTGCAGCTTGCTTTTCACCTTTAGTTTTTCTTTATTTTTTTTATGTTATTTATAGAATTCTTTTGCAAGATGATAAGCCACTTTTATGGTTTATTAGTGCAACTACTTTTGTTTTTTGTTTAATTTTTTCCATAAGACAAAGACTTTTTTTAGAGGATTTTTTGCCTTTTTGTGTGGTTTGTACTCCATTGCTAATTCGCTATTTAATGTCCTCATATCGCTCTAGAATGCCGCAATTGCGTTTAAAACATAAAATTTTTATCGAATGTTCTTTAGTGTTTTTGTTGTTTTTTTATGTGGGCATTATTTTCAATCAAGTGTTTTATTATCTGCTAAAAGATCCAAAAAAACATTTTGCTTACGATTATCATATAGCCAAAGAATTAGCTCTAAATTTAAAACAACACAATCTCACACACATTTTTACCCAAGATAAAGAACTAGCCCTAAGACTTAAATTTTATGGTATTTCTGAAGGTAAGCTAGAACTTCATTCTAGTAAAAAAGCTAGCAAGATCTATGTTAGTTTGGGCAAGCATAATGTTTATTATTCTATAAAATGAAACAAGCTTTTACTTTAATAGAACTAGTTTTTGTTTGTATTATATTATCTTTATTATTTTCTATGGCTTATGTTTATTATAAGCCTGATTATTTACGTTTAGGAGCTGAGCAAGTTTTAAATGATATCAAATACACAAGACACTTAGCTTTAATACAAAATGATTTCAGAGTTAAAGAATTTAACATTGCTAAACGAGAGTGGTTTAAGGCTAAATGGCAGCTGTATTTTATACGATCAAAATCTGCTACAAACAATGAACAAACTTATACCATTTTTTTAGATAAAAATGGTGATGGTAATGCAAATATAGGTAAAAATATGACTAATAAAGACAGAGAAATAGCAGTTGATCTTATCAACCCTAATATACTAATGAACTCAGGTCAAAGTGGGGTGATAAACCAAAATGATTTTAAAGCAAATTCGAAATACAACATAGAAAAAACTTATGGTATATCTAAGGTTTTATTTGAAGGTGCTTGTAAAGGAAGTACGCGTTTAATTTTTGATGATTACGGTCGTTTGTATACACCTTTAAAAAATGCCATGCGTGCTTATGATAAACTTGCATCTTTTAATAATGATTGTATTGTAAGATTATCTAATAACCAAAATAAACATATATGTATTATTATAAATCCTATTAGTGGCTATGCTTATATCCCTAAATTTTCTTCAAATAAAACACAAAATATTATACTTAATAATAAAAACACTTATTGTCATACTTTATAAGATATATTGATGGTGTATTGCCCCTTCCTCAGTTTCCAAACATTAACCATCAAAGAGCATAATTATACTTGTAAAAGCAAACATTCATAGATAACTCCTTAGTTTTTAAAGATCTAGTTTTTTACTAGATCTTTAAAGATATATTCTAAATGCAAATTGTAAAATGTTTTCATAAGTAATTAACCAATTAAAGCAAACTAGTATTTTTATTTATTCTTAAATGTATTTTTATAATCAACTCTTTAGTATATAAAAGTTATATCTTTTAGTTTAATATTTTATCTTATTAATTAACTTCATAAATATACAATTTTACTAACTTTAAGAATTCTTATATAAAACTGTGCTATAATACAAGTCATAGTTTTAATTTTAATAAGGAGAATTCTCATGAAACTAGTTAAACTTAGTTTAGTAGCAGCTTTAGCTGCAGGTGCTTTTTCAGCAGCTAATGCTGTTTCACTTGAAGAAGCTATAAAAGATGTTGATGTATCAGGAATGTTTAGATACAGATTCCAATCTGATAGATTAGAGCAAGGTGATACAATTGACAATGGTTACAATAGCTCTAAAAACAACACACACAATTATAAAGCTCAATTAAATTTTAAAGCAGCTTTAGATGATAATTTTAAAGCTTTTGTTCAATTCCAATATACTTCAAAAGATTCTGGTTTTGGTCAAGGAACAACAGGAACAGATACTGGTTCTACATTTGCTGTTCAACAAGCTTACTTAGAATATACTAACGAAGCTTATGCTACAAGCATTGCTTTTGGTAAAATGGAAGTTGGTTCAATCTGGACTGATGATGCTGTAGGAACAGGTAGTAAAATTATCAATAACTCTATCGAAGGTTTAACTTTTGCTGGTTTTTGGTTTGATGCTTTCAACTGGAACAATGACGGAGATTATACAGATACAAAATTACCTAAATCATCACTATATGGTGCAGCTGTATTAGGTGATTTTGATCCATTTGCTTTCCAATTATGGGCAGCATATTCAGCAAGCAATGCTTTCTTATATGCAGTAGATGCTAGTTATAAATTCGCATTTAATGATATGAATTTTAAAATTCAAGGTCAATACTTAGGAAATAGCCTAGAAAGTGATTTTGAAAAATTTTATGAAAATGGTGTAGATGATGGTAACTTCTATGCTGCTAAATTCAGCGGACAAATCTCTGCCTTTGATTTCCAAGCAGGTGTTATCGGCTATGGTGAAAAAGATAAAATTACTGTAGTTACTTTAGAGGATACAGGTAGAGTAATAGCTCCAGCTAAACAAATTTTCTATTCAGATGGTAGTAAATTAACTGGGGACATGGGTGAAAACTTCTTCTATTTTGCAGGTTTAGGTTATACTTTTGCTGAAACCTTAAGAGTAGGATTTGACTATACTGGTGGTTCAACTGAATATGCAGCAGGTAGAGCTGATACTGACAAAAACGAATATACAGCAAGTGTATCTTATGCTTATAGTCCAAAACTTACATTTAGTGGATTTTATTCTTTCTTAACTGAAGATTTAAACACTAATGGTGAAGATGATAAAAAAGATCAATTCATCAGACTTGAAGCTTTATACAAATTCTAATTTTACAAGCTAAGCCTTTTGGCTTAGCTTACTACTATATCTAAAACAATTTCCTCTTTTAATCCTTGTATTTTAATCTCTTTTATTTTTAATTCATTAGGTAAGTTTTCAAGCAAAGTTTCTTTGTTATGTACATCTTTACTTGCTAATACTCTGAGTATTTTACCTCTATAAGCTTTTGCGAAATGACTTAAAGTTTTGGAATTTTTTAAAAAAGTGAGAGTAATAAAGGGTTGTTTAATGGTGTAAAATTTCTCATAAAATTTAGCTCTAAGATCAATTATTAATTCATTTTCTAAAAATTTATCAACTTCATTAGAAAAATTATCCTTATAAAATTTTTCTATATTAAAATATTTGATTTTTTCTCCTTGTTTTAATTTATAATAAGGTATTAAATCTTTTGCTAAAATAGGTCCAAAAAGATTAGAAAATATTAAAACATTCTCATCTATGTATTTTCTTGAATCCTCATTTAAATTCTCATAGTCTAAATATTCAAAAGCAACCCCATTGTATCTTTGAATAGCTTTATTTGTATCTTTTGTTATAATATCTTGAGTTAATTCTTGCATTTCATTTATATCTTTTATACCAAAAAACTTTTCAAGTTCGCCTTCATTGCATTGCTTTATATGATTTTTATATTTTGCAAGCACTTCTAGTCTTTTACTATATAAATTACTAAAAACAAAAGAGTCTTCATTTATACAAGTTTGTGTGTTTGTTTTACTTTTGTTTTCACTAGGTGAAAATAAAATTTTCATATTTAATCCTTTATTTTTTTTAAAATTATACAAAATTATTCAAAACACTTGACATTAATTCAAAATTACATTATAATTCAACTTTATTTTTTGCTGGTTTAGCTCAGTTGGTAGAGCAGCTGCCTTGTAAGCAGCAGGTCGGGGGTTCAAGTCCCTTAACCAGCTCCATTGTTAATAGCAGTGTTTGACCAGAAATAAAAAGCATTTTTATTCATGGTGAGTTACTCAAGTGGCCAACGAGGGCAGACTGTAAATCTGCTGGCTTTCGCCTTCCGTGGTTCGAATCCACGACTCACCACCATTGCTTTGCGGGAGTAGCTCAGTTGGCTAGAGCATCAGCCTTCCAAGCTGAGGGTCGCGGGTTCGAGTCCCGTTTCCCGCTCCAACCTAATTTTGGTAGAGTGAAACTGGGAGCTGTTTTTAAATTCAGAATTTCTAGCAGTTTCAAATTTCCAAAATTTTATAATTTATGTTTTTAATTTTTCTGAGCGCTCGTATGGCTCAGAGGTAGAGCACTCCCTTGGTAAGGGAGAGGTCGCGGGTTCAAGTCCCGCTATGAGCTCCATTGATTTCAAAAGATTATAAAACATAAATTAGTATTTGTTTGTAAATTTTATATGGAGGAAAAAGATGGCTAAAGAAAAATTTTCACGTAATAAGCCTCACGTAAATATTGGTACTATTGGTCATGTTGACCATGGTAAAACTACTTTAACAGCTGCTATCTCTGCTGTTCTTTCAAGAAGAGGTTTGGCTGAGCTTAAAGATTATGATAATATCGACAATGCTCCTGAAGAAAAAGAGCGTGGTATTACTATTGCAACTTCTCACATTGAGTATGAAACAGAAAATCGTCACTATGCTCACGTAGACTGCCCAGGTCACGCTGACTATGTTAAAAACATGATTACTGGTGCTGCTCAAATGGACGGTGCTATTCTTGTTGTTTCTGCTGCAGATGGTCCAATGCCACAAACTAGAGAGCATATCTTACTTTCTCGTCAAGTAGGTGTACCATATATCGTTGTTTTCATGAACAAAGCTGATATGGTTGATGACGCTGAATTATTAGAACTAGTTGAAATGGAAATTAGAGAACTATTAAGTTCTTATGACTTCCCAGGAGATGACACTCCAATTATTTCAGGTTCTGCTTTACAAGCTCTTGAAGAAGCAAAAGCTGGACAAGATGGTGAATGGTCTAAAAAAATCCTAGATCTTATGGCGGCAGTTGATGAGTATATCCCAACTCCAACTCGTGATACAGATAAAGATTTCTTAATGCCAATTGAAGATGTATTCTCAATTTCAGGTCGTGGTACAGTTGTTACTGGTAGAATTGAAAAAGGTGTTGTTAAAGTTGGTGACACTATTGAAATCGTTGGTATTAGAGAAACACAAAGTACTACAGTAACTGGTGTTGAAATGTTTAGAAAAGAAATGGATCAAGGTGAAGCAGGTGATAACGTAGGTGTTCTTCTACGTGGTACTAAAAAAGAAGATGTTCTTCGTGGTATGGTTCTTGCTAAACCAAAATCAATTACTCCACATACTGACTTTGAAGCAGAAGTTTATATCTTAAATAAAGATGAAGGTGGTCGTCATACTCCATTCTTTAATAACTATAGACCACAGTTCTATGTAAGAACAACAGATGTTACTGGTTCTATCCAACTTGCAGAAGGTGTTGAAATGGTTATGCCAGGTGAGAATGTTAGAATTACTGTAAGTCTTATTGCTCCAGTTGCACTTGAAGAAGGAACTCGTTTTGCTATCCGTGAAGGTGGACGTACTGTTGGTTCAGGTGTTGTTTCTAAAATTATTAAATAATTATAAGCGAGATTTTATCTCGCTTTTTAAGGAATAAAAATGAGAATTAAAGTTGGCTTGAAATGTGAAGAGTGCGGTGATATTAATTACAGTACTTTTAAAAATAGTAAAAATACAACTGAGAAATTAGAATTAAAAAAATATTGCCCAAGATTAAAAAAACATACAATACACAAAGAAGTTAAATTAAAAAGTTAAGGCTTTTATATAAAAGCCCTTAGGGCAATAGCTCCAACGGTAGAGCGCCGGATTCCAAATCCGATGGTTGGGGGTTCGAATCCCTCTTGCCCTGCCACAAAATAAGGTAAAATATGGAAAAACTAATAACTTATTTTAAATTGTCAAAAGCTGAATTATCAAAAGTCATTTGGCCTTTGAAAGAGCAAGTTAGAAATGCTTATATTACAGTTTTTGTAGTTGTTACTGTTGTTTCATTATTTTTAGCATTGGTTGACTTGATTATGTCATTTTCATTATCTAAGATAATAGGATAAAATAATGAATCATAAATGGTATGCAATTCAAACCTACGCAGGTAGTGAAATGGCTGTAAAAAGAGCCATAGAAAATTTAGTTAGAGATCATGGAATTCAAGAGCAATTACTAGAAGTAATTGTCCCCACTGAAGATGTGATCGAATTTAAAAATGGTAAAGAAAAAATAAGCGAAAGAAGTTTATATTCAGGTTATGTATTTGCCAATATTGACTTATCAACAGAACTTTGGCATAAAATTCAATCTTTACCAAAGGTTGGTCGTTTTATAGGGGAAAGTAAAAAACCAACCCCATTGAGTGAAAAAGATATCAATCTTATTTTAGAAAAGGTGAAAAATAAAGCAGCACCTAAACCTAAAATTTCATTTGATAAAGAAGAAAGTGTAAGAATAACCGAAGGTCCTTTTGCAAACTTTGTTGGTATTGTAGAAGAATATGATATGGTTAGAGGAGTTTTAAAGCTGAATGTTTCAATATTTGGCAGATCAACTCCGGTAGAGATCTTATACTCTCAAGTTGAAAAAATAGTTTGATAATATAGCAAGTAAAGGAGAAAGTTTATGGCTAAAAAAGTCGTAGGAGAAATAAAATTACAAATAGCTGCTACTAAAGCTAATCCATCGCCTCCAGTTGGTCCTGCTTTGGGTCAACAAGGTGTTAATATTATGGAATTTTGTAAAGCATTTAATGAAAGAACAAAAGATATGGCTGGTTTTAATATTCCAGTTGTTATTACTGTTTATGCAGATAAAAGCTTTACATTTATTACAAAACAACCACCAGCTACAGATTTGATCAAAAAAGCTGCGGGTATTTCTAAGGGTGCGGATAATCCTTTAAAAAACAAAGTAGGTAAATTAACTAAAGCACAAGTTTTAGAAATTGTTGATAAAAAAATAGCTGATATGAACACAAAAGATAGAGAGCAAGCTGCTAAGATTATTATGGGTTCAGCTCGTTCTATGGGTGTTGAAATCGTAGATTAATACTCTTTACCGCCAAGAGTTTAAAAAGGCGGTAGCACTTTATATAAAATGCGGAGAAAAATTAATGTCTAAAAATACTAAAAGATTTACAGAATTATTAAAAAAAATTGATTCAAATAAAAATTACTTAATGGATGAAGCAATAAGTACAGTTAAAACTCTTGCTTCTGCTAAATTTGATGAAACAGTTGAAATTGCTTTAAAATTAAATGTTGATCCAAGACATGCAGATCAAATGGTAAGAGGTAGTGTAGTTTTACCTTGTGGTACTGGTAAAAAAGTACGTGTTGCTGTTATTGCAAAAGATGCAAAAGCAGATGAGGCTAAAAATGCAGGTGCTGATATAGTTGGTAGTGATGATTTAGTAGAAGAAATTCAAAAAGGAAATATGAATTTTGATGTTTTAATTGCTACACCAAATTTAATGGGTTTAGTTGGTAAAGTAGGTCGTATTTTAGGACCTAAAGGTTTGATGCCAAATCCTAAAACAGGTACTGTGACAATGGATGTTGCGCAAGCTGTAAATAATGCTAAAAATGGTCAAGTTAACTTCCGTGTTGATAAACAAGGAAATATCCATGCAGGTTTGGGTAAAGTTAGCTTTACTCAAGAGCAATTAAAAGAAAATATGACAGCATTTGTAAAAGCTATTAATAAACACAAGCCAGCTGCTGCAAAAGGAAGATATATTAAAAATGCTAGTCTTTCTTTGACTATGAGTCCTTCTCTTTCTCTTGATACTCAAGAATTACTTGATACAAAATAAAATTAATGAGAGTTTTACTCTCATTAATAAAAATTAGATAAGATAATAACTTTTATTTTATCTAATTTTTATCTTAGATTGGAGATAGCCGAGGTCTTAGGACTTAATTAGATTTTCTGCTCTGCTTGAAATCACCGGTCGGAAAGGAGTAAAGATGACTAAAAGCCAAAAAGTTGAACTTGTTTCTAAACTTGAAGAAGGTTTTAAAGCTAGCGAAGCTGTTGTAGTTTGTAACTATAAGGGTTTAAATACTAAAAAACTTGAAGAGTTAAGAAATAATGCAAGAGAAATGGATGTTAAAGTTCAAATTATTAAAAATACTTTAGCAAGTATTGCTCTTAAAAATGCCGGCAAAGATGGAATGGAACTTAAAGATACTAATATATATCTTTGGGGTGAAGACCAATTAAATGTTTCAAAAGTTGCTGATAAATTTAGCGAAGCTAATCAAGCATTTGAGATCAAAACTGCATTTATCGAAGGTGAAGTTGCTTCTGTAGATAAAGTTAAAGCTTTAGCTAAAATGCCTTCTCGCAATGAATTACTTGCTATGCTTTTGCAAGTTTGGAATGCACCAATTACCAATTTTACAATTGGATTAAATGCATTAAAAGAAAAAAAAGAAGCTGAATAAAATTATAAAAAGGATAAAAAATGGCAATTACTAAAGAAGATGTATTAGAATTTATTTCTAACCTAAGTGTTCTTGAGCTTTCAGAATTAGTAAAAGAATTTGAAGAAAAATTTGGTGTTTCTGCTGCTCCAGTTATGGTTGCAGGTGCTGTTGCTGCAGGTGCTGCAGGTGCTACTGCTGAAGAAAAAACTGAATTTGATATCGTATTACAAGATGGTGGTGATAAAAAAATCAACGTAATTAAAGTTGTTCGTGCTTTAACTGGTCTTGGATTAAAAGAAGCAAAAGATACTGTTGAGCAAACTCCATCAGTTCTTAAAGAAGGTGTTAGTAAAGCTGAAGCTGAAGAAGCTAAAAAACAACTTGAAGAAGCTGGCGCTAAGGTTGAGCTTAAATAATTTTTTATTTTTTAAAAGAAAGGATCGTGTATCCTTTCTTGTTTTCCTTTAATTAGGATTCTTTCTTTCAATACTTTTACCATGGGGTATAATAATATGTTAAATTCACAATCAGGAAATCGTTTAAGAATAGACTTCTCGAATGTTCCACAACAAATAGACATTCCAAATTTATTACAATTACAAAAGAAAAGTTTTGATTATTTTTTAAATATAGACGCGAAAAATTCAGAAAGTGGAATTGAAAAAGTATTTAAATCTATTTTTCCAATTCATGATCCACAAAATAGATTAAGTTTAGAATATGTAAGTAGCGAAGTAGGTAAACCTAAGTACACTATTAGAGAATGTATGGAAAGGGGGTTGACTTATTCTGTAAATTTAAAAATGAAAATCCGTTTAACTTTGCATGAAAAAGATGAAAAAACGGGTGAAAAAATTGGTATAAAAGATATTAAAGAGCAAGAAATTTATATTAGAGAAATTCCTTTAATGACAGATAGAATTTCTTTTATTATCAATGGAGTAGAAAGGGTTGTAGTTAATCAACTTCATAGAAGTCCAGGTGTTATTTTCAAAGAAGAAGAAAGTTCTACTGTTGCAAATAAATTAGTATATACAGCTCAAATTATACCAGATCGTGGTTCTTGGCTTTATTTTGAATACGATGCTAAAGATGTACTTTATGTGCGTATTAATAAAAGAAGAAAAGTGCCTATTACAATTTTATTTAGAGCGCTTGGTTATAAAAAACAAGATATTATAAAATTATTCTACCCTATACAAACTATTTATGTAAAAAAAGATAAATTCTTAACTGAATTTAATCCAAATGACTTTTTAGATAGAGTTGAATATGATTTAAAAGATGAAAAAGGTAATGTAATTCATCAAGCTGGTAAAAGAATGACAAAGAAAAAGGCTGAGCAGCTTGTAAAAGATGGTGTTAAATGGGTTGAATATCCGGTTGAAATTTTAACCAACAGATATTTAGCTAATCCAATTGTTAATAAAGAAACTGGTGAAGTTTTATATGATTCTTTAACGCTATTAGATGAAGGAAAACTAGCAAAAATTAAAGAAGAAAAACAGTTTGATATTGCAAACGATTTAGCTAATGGAGTAGATGCTGCTATTATCAATTCTTTCATTCAAGATAATGAAACTTTAAAATTATTAAAACAAACAGAAAATATAGAAGATGAAAATGATTTAGCAGCTATTAGAATTTATAAAGTAATGAGACCAGGCGAGCCTGTGGTAAAAGATGCTGCAAAAGCTTTTGTAAATGATTTATTTTTTAATTCTGAAAGATATGATCTAACAAAAGTTGGTCGTATGAAAATGAATCACAAATTAGGTTTAGATACGCCTGAATATGTTACAGTTTTAACTAATGAAGATATAGTCAAAACTGCAAAATATTTAATTAAAGTAAAAAATGGCAGAGGTTATATTGATGATAGAGATCATTTAGGTAATCGTCGTATTAGATCAATTGGAGAACTTTTAGCTAATGAGCTTCATGTGGGTCTTGCTAAAATGCAAAAATCTATTAGAGATAAATTTACAGCTTTAAATACAGATATTGACAAAGTAATGCCTTATGATTTAATTAATCCTAAGACAATTACTGTAACAATTATGGAATTTTTTACTGGAGGTCAATTATCTCAATTTATGGATCAAACAAACCCATTAAGTGAAGTGACTCATAAGCGTCGTTTATCTGCACTTGGTGAAGGTGGTTTAGTAAAAGAAAGAGCAGGTTTTGAAGTGCGTGATGTACACGCAACACATTATGGAAGAATTTGTCCTGTTGAAACTCCAGAAGGTCAAAATATTGGTTTGATTAATACGCTTTCAACTTATGCTAAAGTAAATGATTTGGGTTTTGTTGAAGCACCTTATAAGAAAGTAGAAAATGGTAAAGTAAGCAATGAAATCGTTTATTTAACTGCTACTCAAGAAGAAGGTTTAGTGATTGCAGCAGCTTCAACTAAAATCGATGACAAAGGTAATATTATTGAAGAATTTGTTGAAGCTAGACAAGATGGTGAAACAATCTTAGCAAGAAGAGAAGAAGTGCATTTAATTGACCTTTGTTCTGGTATGATAGTAGGGGTTGCAGCTTCTCTTATTCCGTTTTTGGAACATGATGATGCAAATAGGGCTTTAATGGGTTCAAATATGCAACGTCAAGCAGTACCTTTACTAACTGCACAAGCTCCTATAGTTGGTACTGGTATGGAAAAAATCATTGCTCGCGATGCGTGGGAAGCGATCAAGACTAAAAGAGCAGGAATTGTAGAAAAAGTTGATAATAAAAATATTTTCATTTTGGGTGAAGATGAAAATGGGCCATTTATTGATCATTATAAAATGGAGAAAAATTTAAGAACCAATCAAAATACAACCTTTATTCAACATCCTATAGTAAAAAAAGGTGATTTTGTTCAAGCAGGTCAAATCATTGCAGATGGTCCAAGTATGGATCAAGGCGAACTTGCTATTGGTAAAAATGCCTTAATTGCATTTATGCCATGGCATGGCTATAATTATGAGGATGCGATTGTTATTAGTGAAAAAATCTTGCGTGAAGATGTCTTTACTAGTGTGCATATTTATGAAAAAGAAGTGGAAGCTAGAGAGCTTAAAGACGGTGTCGAAGAAATCACTAAAGATATTCCAAATGTAAAAGAAGAGGAATTAGCGCATCTTGACGAAAGTGGTATTGCAAAAATAGGTACTCACATTAAGCCGGGTATGATTTTAGTAGGTAAGGTTTCGCCTAAGGGTGAGGTAAAACCTACGCCTGAAGAGAGATTGTTAAGAGCGATTTTTGGTGAAAAAGCGGGTCATGTGGTAAATAAATCTTTATATGCAACTGCATCACTAGAAGGGGTTGTGGTTGATGTAAAAATCTTTACCAAAAAAGGTTATGAAAAAGATGCTCGTGCTATAAAAGCTTATGATGATGAAAAATTAAATCTTGAGAAAGAACATCATGATAGACTTTTGATGATGGATAGAGAAGAAACCTTAAGAGTATGTTCTTTACTTTCTAAATCGCCTTTAAATTCAGATGAAGAAATTAATGGAGTTAAATATAAAAAAGGTGCTAAAGTGGAAATAAGTGAATTGGAAAAAATTAATCGTTTTGCTTTAAATTCTTTAGTTAAAGCTTATTCCAAAGAAGTACAAAAAGAATATGATGATTTAAAAAACCATTTCCAAAATGAGAAGAAAAAACTCAAAATTGAGCATGATGAAAAATTAGAAATTTTAGAAAAAGATGATATTTTACCAAGTGGAGTAGTAAAACTTATAAAAGTATATATTGCTACCAAAAGAAAGCTTAAGGTTGGAGATAAAATGGCTGGACGCCATGGAAATAAAGGTATAGTTTCAAATATCGTTCCTGAAGTTGATATGCCATATTTACCTGATGGAAGACCTATTGACATAGCTTTAAATCCTTTGGGTGTTCCAAGTCGTATGAATATTGGCCAAATTCTTGAAAGCCACTTGGGTATAGTTGGCATGAGACTTGGTGATCAAATTCAAGAAATATTTGACAAAAAACAAAAAGATTTTATCAAACAATTGCGTGCAAAAATTCTTGAAATTTGTAACGTGTCAAGATTGACTTTAGAAAAGAAACTTGTAGAAAGTTTAAATGATGATCAATTAATTGCCTATGCAAGAGATTGGGCTAAAGGTGTTAAATTTGCAACTCCTGTTTTTGAAGGTGTAACTGTTGAAGAATTTGGTAAGCTTTTTGAAATGGCAAAAATAGCTATGGATGGAAAAAGCGAGCTTTACGATGGAAGAACCGGTGAGAAAATGGCAGAGCGTGTACATGTTGGATGTATGTATATGCTTAAGCTACACCACTTAGTAGATGAAAAAGTGCATGCAAGAAGTACCGGGCCTTACAGCCTTGTAACACAACAGCCAGTTGGTGGTAAAGCATTATTTGGTGGACAAAGATTTGGTGAGATGGAGGTTTGGGCTCTTGAAGCTTATGGAGCAGCTCACACTCTAAGAGAAATGCTAACCATAAAATCTGATGATGTTGAGGGTAGATTTAGTGCTTATAAAGCTTTAACAAAAGGTGAGAATGTTCCAGCAACAGGTATTCCAGAGACATTCTTTGTACTTACAAATGAATTAAAATCTCTTGCTTTAGATGTTGAGATTTTTGATAAGGATGAGAATAATGAGTAAATTTAAACCTATCGAAATAAAAGAAGATGGCAGACCTAGAGACTTTGAAGCATTTCAATTAAGACTTGCAAGTCCTGAAAAGATCAAGTCGTGGTCTTATGGTGAAGTAAAAAAGCCTGAAACGATTAATTATAGAACTTTAAAGCCTGAAAGAGATGGGCTTTTTTGTGCTAAAATTTTTGGACCAGTAAGAGATTATGAGTGTCTTTGTGGTAAATACAAAAAAATGCGTTTTAAAGGTATTAAATGTGAAAAATGTGGTGTCGAAGTTACTAGCTCTAAAGTTCGCCGTTCTAGAATGGGGCATATTGAACTAGTCACTCCTGTTGCGCATATTTGGTATGTAAATTCACTACCAAGCCGTATAGGTACTTTACTTGGTGTGAAAATGAAAGACCTTGAGCGTGTGTTGTATTATGAAGCATATATTGTTGAAAATCCAGGCGATGCTTACTATGATAATGAAAATAGTAAAAAAGTTGAATTTTATGATGTATTAAATGAAGAACAATATTTGAATTTAATGCAACGTTATGAAACTAGCGGTTTTAAAGCTAGAATGGGTGGTGAGGTTGTTAGAGATTTGCTAGCAAATTTAGATCTTGTTGAGCTTTTAAATAAACTTAAAGAAGATATTGCAGCAACCAATTCAGAGGCAAAGAAAAAAACTATCATCAAGCGTTTAAAAGTTGTAGAAAATTTCTTAAACAGTAATTTAAATAGCAATACTAATATCGATGAAGTGGTGCCAAATCGTCCTGAATGGATGATGATTACAAATTTACCAGTTTTACCACCAGATTTAAGACCTTTAGTAGCTTTAGATGGTGGAAAATTTGCAGTTTCTGATGTGAATGATTTATATAGAAGAGTTATTAATAGAAATACTCGTTTAAAAAGACTTATGGAGCTTGATGCACCAGAAATTATTATTAGAAATGAAAAAAGAATGCTTCAAGAAGCGGTTGATGCATTATTTGATAATGGTAGAAGAGCTAATGCGGTTAAAGGTGCAAATAAGCGTCCATTAAAATCTTTAAGTGAAATTATCAAAGGTAAACAAGGTCGTTTTAGACAAAACTTACTTGGTAAAAGGGTTGACTTTTCTGGTCGTAGTGTTATTGTTGTTGGGCCAAAACTTAGAATGGATCAGTGTGGTTTACCTAAGAAAATGGCTTTAGAATTATTTAAACCACATTTATTAGCTAAGCTTGAGGAAAAAGGTTATGCGACTACTGTAAAGCAAGCTAAAAAAATGATAGAAAATAAAACCAATGAAGTTTGGGAGTGCTTAGAAGAGGTTGTTAAAGGTCATCCTGTAATGCTTAACCGTGCACCAACTTTACATAAACTTTCCATTCAAGCGTTTCACCCTGTACTTGTAGAAGGTAAGGCAATTCAGTTGCATCCGTTAGTGTGTGCGGCATTTAATGCTGACTTTGACGGTGACCAAATGGCTGTGCATGTGCCATTATCTCAAGAAGCAATTGCAGAGTGTAAAGTATTAATGCTTTCATCTATGAATATTTTGCTTCCAGCAAGTGGTCGCTCTGTGACTGTACCTTCTCAAGATATGGTTTTGGGAATTTATTACCTTTCTTTGGAAAAAGATGGTGCTAAAGGTGAGCATAAAATTTGTACAGGTATTGAAGAGGTTATGATCGCTTTAGAAGCAAAATCTTTAGATATTCATGCAAGCATAAGAAGTGTGGTTGATGGAAGAAAAATCACAACAACCGCAGGTAGATTGATTATCAAATCTATTTTGCCTGATTTTGTTCCAGAAAACATGTGGAATAAAATTATGAAGAAAAAAGATATTGCAGCCTTAGTTGATCATGTTTATAAAGAAGGTGGGCTTGAGATAAGTGCTAACTTTTTAGATAAACTAAAAGATCTTGGTTTTGAATATGCAACAAAAGCAGGTGTTTCTATTTCAATTACTGATATTATTGTGCCTGATCAAAAGCAAAAAAATATAGAAGAAGCTAAAAAACAAGTAAGAGAAATTCAAAATTCATATAATTTGGGTTTGATTACTTCAGGTGAAAGATATAATAAGATTATTGATATTTGGAAAAGCACTAATAATGTCTTATCAAAAAATATGATGGAGTTAATTAAAAAGGATAAAGAAGGATTTAACTCTATTTATATGATGGCAGATTCTGGTGCTAGGGGCTCAGCAGCTCAAATTTCACAGCTTGCTGCGATGAGGGGTCTTATGGCCAAGCCTGATGGTTCGATTATCGAAACACCGATTATTTCAAACTTCCGTGAAGGACTTAATGTTCTTGAATATTTCATTTCAACTCACGGTGCTAGAAAAGGTCTTGCAGATACAGCGTTAAAAACAGCAAATGCAGGTTATTTGACAAGAAAGCTTATCGATGTAGCACAAAATGTAAAAGTTATAATGGATGATTGTGGTGCACATGAGGGTGTTGAGATTAATGAAATCACCGCAGATGGTGTTGTAATTGAAACCTTAGAAGAAAGAATTTTAGGAAGAGTTTTAGCTGAAAATATTATTGATTCTATTACTAATGAGATTTTATTTTCAGAAGGTACTTTAGTAGATGAAGAAAAAGCTAGAATTATTGTTGAAAGTGGTATAAAAAGTGTAAGTATTAGAACCCCTATTACTTGTAAAGCCAAAAAAGGTGTATGCTCTAAATGTTATGGTATTAACCTAGGCGAAGGTAAATTAGTTAAGCCAGGTGAGGCTGTAGGTATTATATCTGCTCAATCAATTGGTGAACCAGGAACACAGCTTACACTAAGAACTTTCCACAGTGGTGGTACTGCTAGTACAGATTTACAAGATCGTCAAGTAGTAGCACACAAAGAAGGTTTTGTAAGATTTTATAATCTTAATACCTATGAAGATAGGCAAGGTAAAACTATAGTGGCTAATCACCGCAATGCTGCTATTTTGCTTGTTGAGCCAAAAATAAAAGCTCCATTTAAAGGAACTATCCATATTGAATATGCGTATGAAGATGTGGTGATTAGCGTTAAAGCAAAAAATAATGAAGCTAAATTTATATTAAGAAAATATGATCTAGCAAAAGCTAATGAGCTTGCAGGTGTAAGTGGTAATATCGAAGGTAAATTATACATTCCATATAGCGATGGTGATGAAGTAGTTGAAAATGAAAGTATTGTAGAAGTAATTAAAGAAGGTTGGAATATACCAAATCGTATTCCTTATGCGAGTGAGTTATTAGTAAAGGATGGGGATCCTATCACTCAAGATATTATAGCTGGTGCAAAAGGTACTTTGAAGTTTTATATGCTTGAAGGGGATGGTTTAGATAGAATTAGAAATCTAAAAAAAGGTGATGTAGTTAAAGAAAAAGGTGTGTTTGTTGTTATTGCTGATGAAAATGATAGAGAAGCAAAAAGACACTATATACCAAGAGAATCTGTGATTGAATTTGATGATAGTGCTTTTGTAGATAATCCTAAAACCATCATAGCAAAATCAAGCAAAGAAGATAAAACTATTATTGCTGAATGGGATGCATATAATAATACTGTAATTGCAGAGGTTGCAGGTACAATTAACTTTGAAGATATTGAATCAGGTTATAGCGCTGATGAGCAGACAGATGAGGCAACTGGTAAGAGATCATTGGTAATTAATGAGTATTTACCAAGTGGAGTGCGTCCTGCATTGTTGATCTTAGGTGAAAACGATAAAGTAGTGCGTTATCAACTAGAGCCAAAAACTGTTATTTATGTAAATGATGGCGATAAGGTTAAGCAGGCTGATATCCTAGCTAAAACACCAAAAGCAGCAGCTAAGTCAAAAGATATTACCGGAGGTCTTCCAAGAGTATCTGAATTGTTTGAAGCAAGAAAGCCAAAAAATACTGCTGTTGTAGCTGAAATTGATGGTGTGGTAAGATTTGACAAACCTTTAAGATCTAAAGAGAGAATTATCATCCAAGCAGAAGATGGAAGTAGTGCTGAATATTTGATTGATAAATCAAAACGTATCCAAGTAAGAGATGGTGAATTTATCCATGCGGGTGAGAAATTAACCGATGGGGTTATTTCAAGTCATGATGTGCTTAGAATTTTAGGTGAAAAAGCATTGCATTATTATCTTATTTCTGAAATTCAGCAAGTTTATCGTGGTCAAGGTGTTGTGATTTCTGATAAGCATATTGAGATTATTGTATCACAAATGCTAAGACAAGTTAAGATTATTGATAGTGGTCATACAAATTTCATAGTTGGCGATTTAGTTTCAAGAAGAAAATTCAGAGAAGAAAATGAAAGAATTTTAAGATACGGTGGCGAACCTGCTGTGGCTGAGCCTGTATTGCTTGGGGTTACTAGAGCTGCTATTGGAAGTGATAGTGTGATCTCAGCTGCTTCATTCCAAGAAACAACAAAAGTTTTAACAGAAGCAAGTATTGCAGGTAAATTTGATTATCTTGAAGATCTAAAAGAAAATGTAATCTTAGGTCGTATGATTCCTGTTGGTACAGGTCTTTATGGGGATAAAAATTTAAAACTTAAGCAACAAAATTAATTTTCAATCCTAGCAATTTTGCTAGGATTTTTTTAAAATATTTTATGTTTAAAATAATTAATTTAGAAAATAAAAAGAAGAGAGCATTTTAACTTTTATACTTAAAAATATTCCTTGCTCGTTTGAAATTACTATTAAATTAGACATTAGTTCTTTTTATCATTTTATTAAAAACAATAATTATGAATTCTATTTTTGTTTTATCCATACTATTAGTAAAAGTATAAATGCTTTTGATGATTTTAATTTAGTTTAGATCAAAACAAACAACTAGTATGTTATGATATTATCCATCTTTCTTGTACTATTTTTCATAAGGACTCTAAAACTTTTTCTATTCTTTAAATTTTCTATAAAGAAAATTTAAAGATTTTTTATCTTTATGAAGAGGATAAACAATTGATAAAAATAATAAAAGTATGTTTTTAAAAAACCTATAGATGATCTTTTTAATATTTCTGCCATTCCTTGGATAGTTTTTGAAAATTTTTTACACTTGCCAATAAAGAGCAATATTTTTTCCTATTATAACAAAGTGGAAAGATTATAAAGGAAAATAAAAGATTTCTCGTTCCTTTTAGTATTAATGTTAATCACACCACTAATGATACTTATCATATTCATTTGTTTTTAGGAAAACTCCAATAAAACCTTAATAATTTATAATTTTATAAGTAAAATTTAGATATCATCTAAAGTTTATTATTTTATTAATGAAAGGAATTGCTGTGCCAACCATAAATCAATTGGTTAGAAAAGAGCGTAAAAAAGTTTTAGAAAAATCTAAATCACCAGCGCTTAAAAATTGCCCACAAAGAAGGGGAGTTTGTACTAGGGTTTATACTACAACCCCTAAAAAACCAAACTCAGCGTTAAGAAAAGTTGCCAAAGTAAGACTTACAAGTGGTTTTGAAGTTATTAGTTATATCGGTGGTGAAGGTCACAACCTACAAGAACACAGCATTGTTTTAGTGCGTGGTGGTAGGGTAAAAGACTTACCAGGTGTGAAGTATCATATTGTGCGTGGTGCTTTAGATACAGCAGGTGTTGCAAAAAGAACTGTTTCTCGTTCTAAATACGGTGCAAAACGCCCTAAAGCAGCTGCTAAGTAATAAGATTGCAGACAAATCCGTTAGATTTGATTTTGTTTGAGTAAAATTATAAATTTGAAGGAAAAATATGAGAAGAAGAAAAGCTCCGGTAAGAGAAGTCTTGCCTGATCCGATTTATGGAAATAAAGTAATTACAAAATTCATTAATTCTTTAATGTATGATGGTAAAAAAAGTACAGCAACAACTATTATGTATGGTGCTTTAGAAGCTATCGATAAAAAAGGTGGAGAAAAAAAAGGTATAGAAATTTTTAATGATGCTATTGAAAATATCAAACCTTTATTGGAAGTTAAATCTCGCCGTGTAGGTGGAGCGACTTATCAAGTACCAGTTGAAGTACGCCCAGCTAGACAACAAGCTTTAGCTATTCGTTGGATTATTTCTTTTGCTAGAAAAAGAAGTGAAAGAACTATGATTGAAAAATTAGCAGCTGAATTATTAGATGCAGCTAATAGTAAAGGTGCTTCATTCAAGAAGAAAGAAGATACTTATAAAATGGCAGAAGCTAATAAAGCATTTGCTCATTATCGCTGGTAAGAGGAGTAAAACATGTCAAGAAGCACTCCTTTAAAAAGAGTTAGAAATATAGGTATTGCAGCTCACATTGACGCAGGTAAAACAACTACTAGTGAGAGAATTCTTTTCTTTACGGGTATGAGTCATAAAATTGGTGAGGTGCATGATGGTGCAGCTACAATGGACTGGATGGAACAAGAAAAAGAAAGAGGTATTACAATTACTTCTGCTGCTACGACTTGTTTTTGGAAAAATCACCAAATCAACCTTATAGACACTCCAGGCCACGTTGACTTTACAATCGAAGTTGAAAGATCAATGCGTGTTTTAGATGGTGCTGTTGCGGTATTTTGTTCAGTAGGTGGAGTTCAACCACAATCAGAAACTGTTTGGAGACAAGCTAATAAATATGGTGTTCCAAGAATTGTTTTTGTTAATAAAATGGACAGAATTGGTGCAAATTTCTTTAACGTAGAAGAGCAAATTAAAAATCGTTTAAAAGGTAATCCAGTTCCACTTCAAATTCCAATCGGTGCTGAAGATAATTTCAAAGGTGTCATTGATCTTATCACTATGAAAGCTTTAGTATGGGAAGATGAAAATAAACCAACTGATTATGTAGAAAAAGAAATTCCAGCTGAGTTAATGGAAAAAGCTGAAGAATATCGTATAAAAATGATAGAAGCGGTTTCTGAAACTAGTGATGAATTAATGGAAAAATATTTAGGTGGAGAAGAGCTTACTCAAGAAGAAATTAAAGCAGGTATCAAAGCAGGTTGTTTAAATCTTTCTATGGTTCCAATGCTATGTGGTACAGCTTTTAAAAATAAAGGTGTTCAACCATTACTTGATGCTGTTGTAGCTTACTTGCCAGCTCCTGATGAAGTAGCTAATATTAAAGGTGAATATGAAGATGGTACAGAAGTTTCTGTAAAATCAACCGATGATGGTGAATTTGCAGGACTTGCATTTAAAATCATGACTGACCCTTTTGTCGGACAATTAACTTTCGTTCGTGTTTATAGAGGAAGTTTAGAAAGTGGTTCTTATGCATACAATTCAACTAAAGATAAAAAAGAAAGAATTGGTCGTCTTTTGAAAATGCACTCTAACAAAAGAGAAGAGATTAAAACTTTATATGCTGGTGAAATCGGAGCAGTTGTTGGTCTTAAAGATACATTAACTGGTGATACTTTAGTAAGTGAAAAAGATAAGGTTATTTTAGAGAGAATGGACTTTCCAGATCCTGTTATTTCAGTTGCTGTTGAACCTAAAACAAAAGCAGATCAAGAAAAAATGTCTATTGCTTTAAATAAATTAGCACAAGAAGATCCAAGCTTTAGAGTTTCTACAGATGAGGAAAGTGGTCAAACTATTATTTCAGGTATGGGTGAGCTTCATTTAGAAATTATTGTTGATCGTATGCTTAGAGAATTTAAGGTTGAAGCTGAAGTTGGACAACCTCAAGTTGCTTACCGTGAAACTATTAGAAAAACAGTTGATCAAGAATACAAATACGCTAAACAATCAGGTGGTCGTGGTCAGTATGGTCATGTATTCTTAAGACTTGAGCCACTTGAGCCAGGTAGTGGTTATGAGTTTGTAAATGATATCAAAGGTGGGGTAATTCCAAAAGAATATATTCCAGCGGTTGATAAAGGTGTACAAGAAGCATTGCAAAACGGTGTTTTAGCGGGTTATCCTGTTGAAGATGTTAAAGTAACAGTTTATGATGGAAGTTACCACGAAGTGGATTCTTCTGAAATGGCATTTAAACTTGCGGCTTCTATGGGCTTTAAAGAAGGTGCTAGAAAAGCAGGCGCAGTGATCTTAGAACCTATGATGAAAGTTGAAGTTGAAACTCCTGAAGAGTATATGGGAGATGTTATTGGTGATTTAAATAAACGTCGTGGCCAGGTTAACTCAATGGATGAAAGAGGTGGTAATAAAATCATCACAGCATTTTGTCCATTGGCTGAAATGTTTGGATATTCAACTGATCTTAGAAGCCAAACCCAAGGTCGTGCTACTTACTCTATGGAATTCGATCATTATGATGAAGTTCCTAAGAATGTTTCTGAAGAAATTATCAAAAAAAGAAACGGTTGATTTCATAAAGATGAGCTTTTACAGCTCATCTTGTTTTTTATTTTTCTTTCTATTTTATTTTGTATTTCATATTTTATGTTTTGCTAATAACTCTCTTGTAAAATTATGTAGTTTTATAGAAAAATAATATTCACAATTTCTGGGGTAGTTTTTAATTTAGATAAGTTTGAATAAGTTTGAATAAGTTTGAATAAGTTTGAATAAGTTTGAATAAGTTTGAATAAGTTTGAATAAGTTTGAATAAGTTTGAATAAGTTTGAATAAGTTTGAATAAGTTTGAATAAGTGCGTGAGAAAATTATATTAGAATGAAGAAGAGTTTTTACTCTTCCTCTTCAGTGCTTTTACGTACTACTTTGATACGTTCTATACTATTGCCATCCATTTTTTTAACTTCATAGTGGCAAAATTCATCTTCTATTCTATCTCCAACTACTGGAAGACGACCAAGAAGATTAAATACATATCCACCTATAGTAACTTGCTCTAAATCTTCATCATAACGTATATTGAGCAATTCTTCAACTTCGCTAATTTCATATCTTCCTTGAAATTCATAAATATTTTCTGCAAGTTTTTTAAAGTGTGGACTAGAATCATCATGTTCATCATTGATATCACCAACAATCTCCTCCATGATATCTTCCATGGTTAAAAGACCTGCTGTTCCACCGTATTCATCAACAACTAACGCAGTGTGTACTTGCTCTTTATTCATCATAAAAAGAACTTTTGAAATACTAATGTTTTCTGGAACCAAGATCATTTTGATCAAGAAATCATCTAGTTTTTTCTTGTTTTTACTTAGTTCATTTTGCATAATATCTCTAATGTGTACCATACCTAAAATAATATCTTTTGATCCATCTATGTATGGAAAACGAGTATGCTTGTGTTGACAGACAATTTGCATATTTTCTTCATAACTTTTTTGCTTATTAAGACATATCATATCTTTTCTTGGAGTCATGATTTCTTTTGCAACAGTGTCTGAAAAATCAACTGCATTGCGAATGATTTCTGTTTCAAATTCATCCAATACGCCGCCTTTTTGACTTTCACTTGCGATGAATTTAATTTCTTCTTCAGAGTGACTTAATTCATGTTCTTTTGCAGGTTTGATACCAATGATTTTTAAAGAATTAGCCGCTAAGAAGTCGAATGTCTTTATAAATGGCAAGAAAAGTAACCAGAATAAGTGTAAAGGTCTTGCTATCCATAGTACGGCTTTATCTGCAATAGTGATTGCAATACTTTTTGGTACAAGCTCGCCTAATACAACATGCAGTAAAGTGATAATAGCAAATGCAATGATAAATGCAATGGTATGCGTTAACGTGGAACTTAAACCTAAATTTACCAAAGGCACTTCAAGAAGTTTGGCAATAGCGGGTTCACCTATCCAACCAAGAGCAAGAGAACTTAACGTGATACCAAGCTGACATGCACTTAGATAAGTGTCAAGTTTAGAGGTAACTTCTAAAGCTTTTTTAGCATTGCGTTTTTTTTCTTTTATCATTTCTTCTAGTTTTGATCTACGAACTTTGACAATAGCAAATTCAGAAAGAACAAAGAAGCCGTTTAAAAGCACTAATGCTAGTGCAACAAGAATCATAAAAGCAGAATAGCCTACATCAATTGACACAACTGTAGGTAATGTTTGATTTAAGTCTAAAGATTGACTGGGGTCCAAAAAAACTCCTTTAATAAAATTTTTCGCAAAATTATATCAAATCAAAACTATAAAATTAGCTTAAAATAAACGGTATATTTTAAATTAATTTATTTTTTCTATATTCTATATTTTTTTCAAATTCATCTAAACGTTTATAAATACTACGTAACTGAGTTATGGTAGTCCAGTTGGTGATGAAAATGCTAAATGAAGATCTAACTTGATCAAAGGCATTTCCAACTTGTATGATAATTCCAAGTTGTATAAGACCTAAAAATAAGCTTGGAGCCATGATTAAAAAAGGCACTATAACCATAAATTGTTCAAATAAATATAGCCACACATTAAAATATCCATAGTGTAAAAATAATCTTTTATAATTAACTTTAAGTCCAGTAAATAAACTCAAGATGCTTTCGTCGCTAGCATAATTTTTTCTATCATCTTCTGCAAATACTAGTTCTTTTCTAAAGGCAGCTTCTGCTTTTTGATTATTATATTCAAGCCCAGGGAGCTTAATACCAACAAACCATGACACAATAAGCCCTCCTAAAGATACTAAAAAAGCTATCCATACTAAAGAACCACTGATATCTTTTAAGATAGGTAGATGGACATGTGCACTTAGCATCCATAAAATAGGCACAAAAGCAATCAAAGTCATTATAGCTTTAACAAAAGCCAATCCTAAGCTTTCTATAATTTTTGAGAAATTGTAAATATCTTCTTGAATTCTTTGTGAGCTACCTTCTATGTTATCATCTTTTTTTTGCCAAAATTTGATATAATCAAAAGTCATTGCTTCGCGCCATTTAAAGGCGTAAATGCTACCAAAATATTGCGTGATGGTTGCAATGAAAACATAAGGCAAAGCTAAATATAAAAACTGCTTAATAAAATAATAAAAATCGTTAATATTGTGATTTTTGGCATCTTGTAAAACATCATAAAAATCTTTATACCATTCATTAATAGCAACATTAATAGAAGTTTGCGCAAGTAAAGAGGCTAATAAAAAAAACAAACCTATATAAGCCCACAATGCCCATTTTTTGGAGTAAAAAAAAGATCTAAACATTTTAGATTTCTTTTAGCATTTTTTCATAGTGACAGACACTCTGTTTACTTGCTTTAAAAATAGTGCTAAAGATTACAATAAAACAGCTCGCAACTAAAAATCCAGGAATGATTTCATAAACTGCTATGAAATTTGAGCCAAAATGTTTATATAATATAACAGTTAAAGCCCCACTAATCATACCCGCTATAGCACCTTCTTTGCTCATGTTTTTGTAAAATAGTGCAAATAAAATAACACTTCCAAAACTAGCTCCAAAACCCGCCCATGCATATGAAACAATACCTAAAATTTGACTTTGTGTATCAAGCGAAAGCACAAAGGCTACACAAGCAACAACCAAAACACCCATGCGAGAGAATAAGGTAATGTTTTTATCGCTTGTTTTTCTTTTTAAAATTTGTGTGTAAAAATCTTGCACTAAAGTAGATGCACACACTAGCAGTTGAGAACTAGCTGTGCTCATAATGGCGGCCAAAATAGCACTGAGTAAAATTCCTGCTACCCAAGGATTAAAAAGCACTTGAGACATTACGATAAATATTCTTTCAGGGTCATTTAGATTAAGGTTAAACTTTGCTATATAAGCAATACCTAAAAAACCTATCATTGCAGCTCCTGCTAAGGATATTACCATCCAGGTTATCCCAATGAAAGTTGCAGTAGGAATTTCTTTTACATTTTTTATAGAGATAAAACGAATTAATATATGAGGTTGGCCAAAATATCCAAGCCCCCATGCTAGAGTTGAAACTACCACTAACCAACCACCACCATCTAGTCCAAAGGCTTGTGGCTTAACATCATGTATAGTAGAAAATGCTTCGCCAAAACCACCTAGTTCAAAAATCATCACAAAAGGAATGATTACCAAAGAACCCATCATTAAAAGCCCTTGTATCATATCAGTCCAGCAAACAGCTTTATATCCTCCTAAAAAAGTATATAAAACAATCACTAAAAATCCAATACTTAGAGCATAAAGATAAGGCAAATTAAATACACTTTCAAAAAGTTTAGCACCGCTTACTAATCCAGCGCTAATATAAATTGTAAAAAACACTAAAATCACGATCGAACATACACTTCTTAAGATATGTTTGTTATCATGAAAACGACTTTCAAAGAAATCAGGTATTGTAATGCAGTCTTTGGTAATTTGTGAGAAGATTTTTAGTCTTTTAGCGATAAAGGTCCAATTTAAAAACATTCCAAAAGTCAAGCCTATAGCAATGTATATTTGTCCAAGACCAGCTGCATATAATGCACCAGGAAAGGCCATTAATAGCCAACTACTCATATCAGAAGCACCAGCGCTTAAAGCTGAAACAACAGGTCCCATAGAGGCATTTCCGACAAAATAATCTTTGCTATTTTGATTTTTTTTGTAAAAATAAAAACCTATAAAAAGCATTAAAAATGCATAGGTAATAAAAGTAATAATAATAGGATAAGATAGTTCTACACTTTGTAAATTCATAAGTATCCTTAAAGAATTTAAAAAAGCATCATTTTACTTGTTTTATTTTAAAAAAAGATTATAAAAAGATTTTTATAATTGAATTTCAATGCTTTATAAAGTTTTTTTGCTACAATTTTCAAAAAAAATTGAGGAAGGCTAATGAAAAATCTTTTAATTATAGGTGCAGGTGGTGTAAGTCGCGTTGCAACTGTAAAATGCGCAATGAGTAGCGATGTTTTTAGTAAAATAACTCTAGCAAGTAGAACTAAAAGCAAGTGTGATGAAATAGCTGCATTTATCAAAGAACGCTTAGGTGTAGAAATTCACACCGAGCAAATTGATGCAGATGATACTGCCGCTGTGGTTGAGCTTATCAAAAAAACAAAGGCTGAAATTTTACTAAATGTGGCTTTACCTTATCAAGACTTAACTTTAATGGATGCGTGTATTCAAACTAATATTCATTATGTAGATACCGCAAATTATGAACACCCTGATTTAGCTAAATTTGAATACAGAGAACAATGGGCAAAAAACGAAAAATTTAAGGAAGCAGGAATTTTAGGGCTATTAGGTAGTGGATTTGATCCTGGTGTGACCAATGTTTTTTGTGCTTATGCGCAGCAAAATTTATTTGATGAAATTCACTATATTGATATATTAGATTGTAATGCAGGGGATCATGGTTATGCGTTTGCAACTAATTTCAATCCTGAAATCAACTTAAGAGAAGTTTCAGCAAAAGGGCGTTATTGGCAAGAAGGTAAGTGGATAGAAACTGAGCCTATGGAAATAAAAATGGAGTGGGATTATCCTGAAGTAGGAGTTAAAGATAGCTATTTGCTTTATCATGAAGAACTTGAAAGTCTAGTGAAAAATATTAAGGGTTTAAAAAGAATTAGATTTTTTATGACTTTTGGGCAAAGTTATTTAACTCATATGAAATGTCTTGAAAATGTTGGTATGCTGGGCATTAAACCTGTTATGCATCAAGGCAAAGAAATAATACCAATAGAATTTTTAAAAACCTTACTTCCTGATCCTGCTAGTTTAGGACCTCGTACTAAGGGTTATACAAACATAGGTTGTGTAATACGTGGTGTAAAAGATGGAAAAGATAAACAAGTATATATTTATAATGTTTGTAATCATGAAGAATGCTTTAAAGAAACTGGTGCGCAAGCTGTGAGTTACACCACCGGAGTTCCTGCAATGATAGGCACAAAGTTAATTGCGAAAGGATTTTGGCAAGGTAAAGGCGTATTTAATATGGAAGAATTTGACGCTAAGCCTTTTATGGATGAGTTAAACACTCAAGGACTCCCTTGGAAGATCATTGAAATGCAGCCAACTTTAGGAAAATAATCTTAAGCCTTTTTTGGCTTGAGAACGAAGCTTTGACAATGCTACAACTATTTCAAAATATTGATTGGACTCCTTTTTTAGTTTCAATTAAGCTTTCTATTATTACCTGTGTTATTTTATTTTGTTTTTGTGTGCCGCTTGCTTGGATTTTTGCTTTTAAACACTTTAGAACAAAAAAAATTTTAGAAACAATTATAACTTTACCTTTGGTTTTACCACCATCTGTTGTTGGTTTTTACTTGTTGATTTTATTTTCAAAATATTCTTTTTTAGGTGAATTTTTAGAAAAGCATTTTGATATTGCTTTGGCTTTTACTTTCGAGGGATTGGTTATAGCAAGTTGTATTTACTCACTACCTTTTATGTTTAATCCTTTATATACTTCCATGACATTAATTTCGAAAAATGTTATTGAAGCGAGTTTTTCTTTAGGAAAAAATTCTCTAATAACTCTTTTTAAAGTGGTTTTACCTCATATTAAGCTAGCTATGTTAAGTGCATTGGTTATAAGTTTTGCACATACTATGGGTGAGTTTGGCATAGTATTAATGATAGGTGGTTCTTTAAGTGGAGAAACAAAAGTAGCTAGTATTGCTATATATGAAAGTATGGAAAATTTAGATTTTGCCACAGCCCATATTTATAGTCTCATACTTTTAATTTTTAGTTTTATTGTTTTATTAAGTGTGAATTTATTAAAAAATAAATAACAAAGACTTATTTTGTTGCGTAATAAAATATAGATAATAATTAAGAATATCAATCATTGAAAATAAATTATGTTAATAATTATAAATGCCTATTTAAATTTTTCTATTTCTTCTAAAATTTCGTCTTCAATGTTCAGTAAATTTTCATATGTTTTTTATGATATTCTAAAAGACTATTATATTTAAAACCAAGCATTACTATGCGATATAAATTTGGTTTATATTTTCTCCAATTATATAAAGTGCTAACATCAATATCTAATTCATATGCCGTATCTCGCTTTGTTTTCTTCAAACTTATATCCTTAAATTGCAAAAAATAAATTGTATAAAGTTTTTTCTTTATTAAAAATAATAGAAATATTCAATAAAAAATAATAAAATAATTGAAATATTAAATATATATTAAGTTATGTTGTAAAATAATTCAAAATCAAATTATGAAAATTAAAATAAAAAGGATTAAAATGGTTGGTTTAGATTTGTATTATTCAATAGAGAACAAACTTCCAAGAAAATATCATTGGTTTACAAATTGGTACATAAAATTTGAAAAACCTAAAATTTCTAATGAAGAATTAAAATTGAAGTTTGAAAAACTAAATAATACACAATTAAATGAAGTTGCGCTTAAATTATCAAATACAAAAATTTTAAATCCAACAAAGGTTTTTTGGCTTTATAATTTTATATTTGGTGCATTAGGCGTTGCTAGATTTGCTATAGGGCATTTTAAAATTGGTTTATTTAGACTTATATTTACAATAATAGCTATCGTTGTTTCGTTTTTCTTAAATATGAATCCTTATGATCCTTTAATAGGTTTATTATATATATTCTTTTACTATGGAGGTCATGGACTGTGGATAGCTGATTTGTTTATGGTTGGAGTAAGTCTTAGAAATCAAAATATAGAAAAAATTAATAATATTCTTGATGAAATTTTAGCAGAGGATAATGTGTGAATGCTGAAAATATAAAGCCTTTTATGGAAAGTAAAAAATATCCTTTTGAGATTATTTTTAAAGATGATTTATTTGAAGTAGCTATTGGAGAAGCATCAACAAATAAAAATGAAATTTCAATAGGTATTAAAACATTAACCAAGAATTTTTCTTATAATAAAAATTCTTGTTATTTTATTTTCCCATCTCATTTTGGAATTGAATTCTTAAAAATTTTTATTGGCGAAAATAATAAATATAATCATAAAATTTTAAATGCTATAGAACAAATAAGGAGTTTTAATGAAAATAATAAAAATATTAATTAGCATAATGTTTGTTTTTTCTTTAGTGCTTGTTATGATACAACACCAAAATGTGATGATAAAGTAGCATTAAAACTTTTAGAAGAATTAACTAAGGAAAAATTTGAAAGTATCTATGTAGAAAGTTTAAATCTTACTGGAGTTGGAAATTTTGGTGTAAATACAAATGAATTAGCAAATAAATATAAAGAATATTTGAAAAATGTCAAAGTTGATTTTTTAAATTTCAGAACTCAAGAAGAAAATGTTAAATATAAATATAAACATTGCCAAGTAGACATTAAGGCAAATTTCCCAAATACACCTGATGAGATAAAAGCACCTTCTAATTTATTAAAAAATTTATTAGGACGAGAACTAAAAGATAAATATAAAATTATTGTTAATGGAAATGGTATGGAAGAGTTAAGTTTATATTATAGAGTGCAGCTTAGTGATGATAATAAACATGTTAATGTTGAATTGTTAGATTATTGATTAATATTTTATATGTATATTTACAAGGATTAATAAGTTTTATTAATCCTTATTAAGCATTTCGTGATTGTTGAATTTATATACTACTCTAATACTTACAATAAAATACAACACTTCATCTATATAGGACAAAAATAATTTTTACACTAAAGGCTTTATAAGCCTTTAGTGTATTTTTCTTGTTATTATAACTACCACATATTATAAACCATCAATATTTATATATATATATATATTCTATTCTCCAACCTTTCTACGCCATAATACACACCTATAAAACCTATTCTATCTTTTCTCAATAACCCCCCCCCCTTTTTTTTTTAAACACACTTTACTTCATACACTCTATATTAATACATTTTAGTTCTTTTATATTCTTTTATATCTATTATTCTATATTTATAAATTCTCCTTTCTCTTTCTATAAATTTCTTTTTTACTTTCATTTTCTTTTTTCATTTAATAAAATTTTAAGCTTTTGTTGCTATAATTTCATTTCCTTTTTAAATGAAAGGGTTTTAAAAAAAGCTAAGATTTTTCGTCTTAATTTTTTAGTATTTGTTCTTTAAATTATTAATATTGTTAATCAAATCTTATAGTCAATCTTTGAAATCTAAATAAGTGATCGATTGAGCCAGAGATTTACTTTAATGTAAATCTTCAATTAAAATAAAAGATTATTTTTTAATCTTTAAAATACTTTTTCTTTGAAGAAAAAGATTAAACTTATCCAATTATTTTTTATGGAGAGTTTGATCCTGGCTCAGAGTGAACGCTGGCGGCGTGCCTAATACATGCAAGTCGAACGATGAAGCTTTTAGCTTGCTAGAAGTGGATTAGTGGCGCACGGGTGAGTAAGGTATAGTTAATCTGCCCTACACAAGAGGACAACAGTTGGAAACGACTGCTAATACTCTATACTCCTGCTTAACACAAGTTGAGTAGGGAAAGTTTTTTCGGTGTAGGATGAGACTATATAGTATCAGCTAGTTGGTGAGGTAATGGCTCACCAAGGCTATGACGCTTAACTGGTCTGAGAGGATGATCAGTCACACTGGAACTGAGACACGGTCCAGACTCCTACGGGAGGCAGCAGTAGGGAATATTGCGCAATGGGGGAAACCCTGACGCAGCAACGCCGCGTGGAGGATGACACTTTTCGGAGCGTAAACTCCTTTTCTTAGGGAAGAATTCTGACGGTACCTAAGGAATAAGCACCGGCTAACTCCGTGCCAGCAGCCGCGGTAATACGGAGGGTGCAAGCGTTACTCGGAATCACTGGGCGTAAAGGGCGCGTAGGCGGATTATCAAGTCTCTTGTGAAATCCAACGGCTTAACCGTTGAACTGCTTGGGAAACTGGTAGTCTAGAGTGAGGGAGAGGCAGATGGAATTGGTGGTGTAGGGGTAAAATCCGTAGATATCACCAAGAATACCCATTGCGAAGGCGATCTGCTGGAACTTAACTGACGCTAAGGCGCGAAAGCGTGGGGAGCAAACAGGATTAGATACCCTGGTAGTCCACGCCCTAAACGATGTACACTAGTTGTTGGGGTGCTAGTCATCTCAGTAATGCAGCTAACGCATTAAGTGTACCGCCTGGGGAGTACGGTCGCAAGATTAAAACTCAAAGGAATAGACGGGGACCCGCACAAGCGGTGGAGCATGTGGTTTAATTCGAAGATACGCGAAGAACCTTACCTGGGCTTGATATCCTAAGAACCTTATAGAGATATGAGGGTGCTAGCTTGCTAGAACTTAGAGACAGGTGCTGCACGGCTGTCGTCAGCTCGTGTCGTGAGATGTTGGGTTAAGTCCCGCAACGAGCGCAACCCACGTATTTAGTTGCTAACGGTTCGGCCGAGCACTCTAAATAGACTGCCTTCGTAAGGAGGAGGAAGGTGTGGACGACGTCAAGTCATCATGGCCCTTATGCCCAGGGCGACACACGTGCTACAATGGCATATACAATGAGACGCAATACCGCGAGGTGGAGCAAATCTATAAAATATGTCCCAGTTCGGATTGTTCTCTGCAACTCGAGAGCATGAAGCCGGAATCGCTAGTAATCGTAGATCAGCCATGCTACGGTGAATACGTTCCCGGGTCTTGTACTCACCGCCCGTCACACCATGGGAGTTGATTTCACTCGAAGCCGGAATACTAAACTAGTTACCGTCCACAGTGGAATCAGCGACTGGGGTGAAGTCGTAACAAGGTAACCGTAGGAGAACCTGCGGTTGGATCACCTCCTTTCTAGAGTACAAACTGATAAGTCTCACAACTATCAGTTCATATAAACTCAATCATCCTTGTTTAGATTTCAAAGATTGATGAAAAGCTAATTTTGGGGAATTAGCTCAGCTGGGAGAGCGCCTGCTTTGCACGCAGGAGGTCAGCGGTTCGATCCCGCTATTCTCCACCATTTATTAAGGGCCTATAGCTCAGCTGGTTAGAGTGCACCCCTGATAAGGGTGAGGTCACAAGTTCAAGTCTTGTTAGGCCCACCATAAAAAGATTTGTTTATCAATCATAAATAAAGTTTTAAAACTTAAAGTAAGTATATAGCTAAATAAAATAAGAATATAAAGCATTTTACTTTATTTATTATATTTTTAAATTATTTAAACTCTTGATATATACTTCCTTTAGGTTTTAAGACCTATATAAATAAAACATAAACATATGATTTATTTTTTATGATAATTATTTAAAATATTTTATTGGTTATTGTTTATTTAACGTTATTTGAATTATCATTGTTAAGAGTCACAAGCAAGTTTTAATAAAAACAATTTTACAGGACTTGTTAAAGGATAAAACCTAACTATCTTTTCTTTAGCTTTTAGTTAAAGACAAGTTTTAAACTCACAGCTTATTAGACTAATGTTTTTTAGTTTTGTTAAGTGTTTAAATGCTTTCCGTCTTAAGATAGTAAAGTCTTATCATAAAAACTTTAACAAGGAAGTGATGCGTTTTAGAATGAATTTAAAAAGGTAAGCTATTAAGAGCGAATGGTGGATGCCTTGGCTGGTAAAGGCGATGAAGGACGTACTAGACTGCGATAAGCTACGGGGAGCTGTCAAGAAGCTTTGATCCGTAGATTTCCGAATGGGGCAACCCAGTATATAGAGATATATACTACCATAATGGAGCGAACGTAGGGAATTGAAACATCTTAGTACCTACAGGAAAAGAAATCAATAGAGATTGCGTCAGTAGCGGCGAGCGAAAGCGCAAGAGGGCAAACCCAGTGCTTGCACTGGGGGTTGTAGGACTGCAATGTGCAATAGGTAAGGTTAGTAGAACACTCTGGAAAGTGTAGCCATAGAGGGTGATAGTCCCGTATACGAAAACCAAACCTTAGCTAGCAGTATCCTGAGTAGGGCGGGGCACGAGGAATCCTGTCTGAAGCTGGGTCGACCACGATCCAACCCTAAATACTACTACCAGACCGATAGTGCACAAGTACCGTGAGGGAAAGGTGAAAAGAACTGAGGTGATCAGAGTGAAATAGAACCTGAAACCATTTGCTTACAATCATTCAGAGCACTATGTAGCAATACAGTGTGATGGACTGCCTTTTGCATAATGAGCCTGCGAGTTGTGGTGTCTGGCAAGGTTAAGCACACGCGAAGCCGTAGCGAAAGCGAGTCTGAATAGGGCGCTTAAGTCAGATGCTGCAGACCCGAAACGAAGTGATCTATCCATGAGCAAGTTGAAGCTAGTGTAAGAACTAGTGGAGGACTGAACCGATAGGCGTTGAAAAGCCCCCGGATGACTTGTGGATAGGGGTGAAAGGCCAATCAAACTTCGTGATAGCTGGTTCTCTCCGAAATATATTTAGGTATAGCGTTGTGTCGTAGTATAAGGGGGTAGAGCACTGAATGGGCTAGGGCATACACCAATGTACCAAACCCTATCAAACTCCGAATACCTTATATGTAATCACAGCAGTCAGGCGGCGAGTGATAAAATCCGTCGTCAAGAGGGAAACAACCCAGACTACCAGCTAAGGTCCCTAAATCTTACTTAAGTGGAAAACGATGTGAAGTTACTTAAACAACCAGGAGGTTGGCTTAGAAGCAGCCATCCTTTAAAGAAAGCGTAATAGCTCACTGGTCTAGTGATTTTGCGCGGAAAATATAACGGGGCTAAAGTAAGTACCGAAGCTGTAGACTTGATTTTATCAAGTGGTAGGAGAGCGTTCTATTTGCGCCGAAGGTATACCGGTAAGGAGTGCTGGAGCGAATAGAAGTGAGCATGCAGGCATGAGTAGCGATAATTAATGTGAGAATCATTAACGCCGTAAACCCAAGGTTTCCTACGCGATGCTCGTCATCGTAGGGTTAGTCGGGTCCTAAGTCGAGTCCGAAAGGGGTAGACGATGGCAAATTGGTTAATATTCCAATACCAACATTAGTGTGCGATGGAAGGACGCTTAGGGCTAAGCAAGCTAGCGGATGGAAGTGCTAGTCTAAGGTAGTAGGAGGTTATATAGGCAAATCCGTATAACAATACTCTAAGAACTGAAAGGCTCTTCAAAGTCTTCGGACAGCGAGGAGAATTGCTGATGCCGTCGAGCCAAGAAAAGTTTCTAAGTTTAGCTAATGTTGCCCGTACCGTAAACCGACACAGGTGGGTGGGATGAGTATTCTAAGGCGCGTGGAAGAACTCTCTTTAAGGAACTCTGCAAAATAGCACCGTATCTTCGGTATAAGGTGTGGTTCGCTTCGTATTAGGATTTACTCCGAAAGCGAAGAAACTTACAACAAAGAGTCCCTCCCGACTGTTTACCAAAAACACAGCACTCTGCTAACTCGTAAGAGGATGTATAGGGTGTGACGCCTGCCCGGTGCTCGAAGGTTAATTGATGGGGTTAGCATTAGCGAAGCTCTTGATCGAAGCCCGAGTAAACGGCGGCCGTAACTATAACGGTCCTAAGGTAGCGAAATTCCTTGTCGGTTAAATACCGACCTGCATGAATGGCGTAACGAGATGGGAGCTGTCTCAAAGAGGGATCCAGTGAAATTGTAGTGGAGGTGAAAATTCCTCCTACCCGCGGCAAGACGGAAAGACCCCGTGGACCTTTACTACAGCTTGACACTGCTATTTGGATAAGAATGTGCAGGATAGGTGGGAGGCTTTGAGTAATAGACGCCAGTTTATTATGAGCCGTTGTTGAGATACCACTCTTTCTTATTTGGGTAGCTAACCAGCTTGAGTTATCCTCAAGTGGGACAATGTCTGGTGGGTAGTTTGACTGGGGCGGTCGCCTCCCAAATAATAACGGAGGCTTACAAAGGTTGGCTCAGAACGGTTGGAAATCGTTCGTAGAGTATAAAGGTATAAGCCAGCTTAACTGCAAGACATACAAGTCAAGCAGAGACGAAAGTCGGTCTTAGTGATCCGGTGGTTCTGTGTGGAAGGGCCATCGCTCAAAGGATAAAAGGTACCCCGGGGATAACAGGCTGATCTCCCCCAAGAGCTCACATCGACGGGGAGGTTTGGCACCTCGATGTCGGCTCATCGCATCCTGGGGCTGGAGCAGGTCCCAAGGGTATGGCTGTTCGCCATTTAAAGCGGTACGCGAGCTGGGTTCAGAACGTCGTGAGACAGTTCGGTCCCTATCTGCCGTGGGCGTAAGAAGATTGAAGAGATTTGACCCTAGTACGAGAGGACCGGGTTGAACAAACCACTGGTGTAGCTGTTGTTCTGCCAAGAGCATCGCAGCGTAGCTAAGTTTGGAACGGATAAACGCTGAAAGCATCTAAGCGTGAAGCCAACTCTAAGATGAATCTTCTCTAAGCTCTCTAGAAGACTACTAGTTTGATAGGCTGGGTGTGTAATGGATGAAAGTCCTTTAGCTGACCAGTACTAATAGAGCGTTTGGCTTATCTTATTTAAGCATCACTTCCTTGTTAAGGTTTTTAATAAAGCTTTGAATATTTTTATATGAAATGTTTGTATAAAAATTATATTTTTAGTTTATAAAATCTTACAAGTAAAGTTTATATTAGAACTTGCTCTTAACATTGTTTTTTAAGTATTCTTGATAAAAATAGTATAAAGTTTAAATAGAATATTTAAATAACAATGTCCGTGATTATACAGATGTGGAGACGCCTTGCTCCATCCCGAACCAAGAAGCTAAGCACATCGTGGGTGATGATACTACGCCTTACTGGCATGGGGAAAGTAGCTCATTGCGGACTTGTTAATTCTCTTATTATTCTTACTTATTACTTAGATAAATCCTTAATTAGTTTATTCTTTACTTTTTTAATTAGTGATAGTTTTTATAGTTTTATAATTTATTTCTTTATGGTTTTTATGTAATGAATATCTTTCTAGGAAAGTGATTAATTATAATAAAGAGCTTTTAAGAGATAGTTGTGAAAAGTAGATTTCTTTTATTTCTTTTATTTCTTTTATTTCTTTTATTTCTTTTATTTCTTTTATTTCTTTTATTTCTTTTATTTCTTTTATTTCTTTTATTTCTTTTATTTCTTTTATGGTGCGATCATGAATTATTTATAGTTTTTTGGTGTTTAGTGGTTTAGTTTTTATTGCTTGTGGTGGATTAGTTTGATTAGTTGGTTTAGTTGGTTTAGTTGGTTTAGTTGGTTTAGTTGGTTTAGTTGGTTTAGTTGGTTTAGTTGGTTTAGTTGGTGGTGCTTTGTAGATTGTATTAAATTATTTTAATAATTTATGGCACCTTGTTTTAATTTTTAATTGTGTATATCTTTTTTATTGATTTACTAAATTTGCTTTTATGTGTTTTTAGTTGAAATTGTAGTTTTATATTTTTTGCTTGGAGTGTGTATTATAAAATTAGTATATTAGTTGGCTACTTGGTTATTTGGTTAGATTATTATAGATGTTTTTATTTATTTAAGGCATTGTTTTTCTTTTATCATTAATAGACTTAGGGGATTGTTGATTAATATAAGAAAGTAGATTATTAAGGCAATTAGTATAGTTATGATTTATTAATGGTTTATGGGAGAAGTGTAGTTTTTAATTATTTTTTATAGTTTTTAGGTTGTGTTGATATGATTGAATTATTATAATGATTGATTAGTGGGTTGGGTTTGAAAATTTAGTTGTAGCTTACTAATGTACTTAAATTGGTATATGGAAATAAAAATTTAAAAAGATATTAATTGGTAAAATATGTATTTGGTTTGTATAAGGTTAGATTATGAAATTATTTTATAATATTCTTTTATTTTTATATATAAATAAAATATGTTGATATTTATATGAGTGAGTTTTTGTGATGCAGCGGTTTTAGTAATAATTATAATCTATAGAGTTTAACAATAATAGTGTTTTTGTATTCTTTGATTAGTCTAAATAATGCTGTTTTGTTTGTTGATATTATTATGACTATTATTGGTATTTGTAATTGAAGATTTTTATAGATTAGTTTTTAGTTTGAATTTAAATTGATAGCTTACAAACTTTCAAGTTATAGATATAGTGTTTGGGATTAGTAGTGTAGTTGTTTTATTGGTTTGTATTTGTAAAGTTTATCGAGTTGTGATAATTTTTTTAAATAAGTTTAGATATAGTTTGGCTATTGGAGAGATTGGTGCTAGGATTTTTAATTTTTAGAAAAAATGTGTTAATTAATATTTTAGAGTAGAAATTGATGGTGTTTAAATTATATGCAATTTGAAACAAGTTTTTTTAGGTTTATTTTTATATTTGTTTCATTTTTAGATAGATTAAAATAACAGTTTGCTTTAAAATTGTATAATTAGTATTTGTGTAATATTAAGTGGCTATATTTATATAGTGGCGTGTAAAATATGGAGGATGTATGAGAAAGATTGTTCTTGCGCTTGCGTTAAGTTCATTATCAATGTTGGCTAGTAGTAAAGTATTAAATGTTTATGAGAGTCCTACATGTGGATGTTGTGATCTTTGGGCTGATTATATGAAAGTTAAAGGTTATCAAGTTCAAGTGCATAAGAGTGATGATTTTTTAAAAGTAAAAGAAAAGATGAATATTCAACCTATGTATCAAAGTTGCCATACAGGTGTGATTGAGGGTTATGCGATAGAAGGTCATGTGCCAGAAGATGCTGTTGCTTGGCTTTTGAAAAACAAACCTCAAGATGTTATAGGTGTTTCTGCTCCTGGTATGCCTCAGGGTAGTCCTGGAATGGAACAAGGGTATGAGGAGGAGTACCCTGTGGTTTTGATGTTGAAAAATGGAGATTATAGAATTTATGGTATCTATAAAGGTCATCAACTTATAAAATAAACTAAGCAAATTTTGCTTAGTTTATTTTATAAATGAGCGGTATTTTGATACGGTAAGTTTTATCATATTGTGGAAAATTTTTAGATGCAATACGTATGGTTTCTAAAGCACTTTCGTTTAGTAATTTATATTTTGATGATTTAAGTATTTTTAAGTCTAATAAATTTTTGTCTTTTGTCCATGTAAATTCCAATAGGACTTCGCCGCTCATACGCATTTTTTTGGCTTGTCTTGGGTAGATTAAAGCCTTATCTATAGCTTGCTTAACTTCTTTTAATAATTCATTATTGTTGCCACTTAAGGATATGTTTTCATGATTATTGCTTGTTATGGCATGCTGTGTTGTTTCTTGTTTGAGGGTTGTGTTTTCTTTTGGTAAAGTTGTTGGTTTTGGTTGTATATTTTGGACTATTTTTTTGGGTTTAGCAATGGGCTTTTCCTTTTTTGTTTCAATGGGTTTGAGCGGCTCTTGTATAGTTTTTTGTGTTGGTTTTGTGACTTGAGATGCCTGTATAAACTGCTTGATAGCTATATTAATTTTATCTTCTTTTGGCATACCATGTTCTATATGCATAAAATTTTTAGAATAAATCAATACAAAAAATAAAGGCATAAAAAGAAATAATGTGATAAAAAAAGACTGACTTTTGTGGCTAGCTAAAAATGTTCTCATCTTTTATGCTCTGTTAAAATTTGAAAATTTTCATGATTTTTATTTTTTAAAATATCAATGATTTTTACAAAACTTTCAAATTTTGCTTCTTTATCACTTTTTAATTCTACTAATGTTTTAGAGTCTATAGTATCAAATTTTGCTTTTATTTCTTCTAAGGAAGTTGATTTTCCATCGATGTAAAATTTATTTTCTTTATCAATTAAAATATTTATTTTGTCTTTATTTTTGTTTACGGAATTTGAATTTTCACTTTGGGGTAGATTGATTTTGATTTCACCATGTGCAATAAAAGTGGATATGCTTAGCACAATTGCGAGTAAAACAAGCATTATATCTATAAAAGGAATAATATTTAAACCTTCATTTTTTGGCAATTTAAGCATTTTTACCCTTAAAAATACGATATGCATTACTCAAGGTTGATATTTTTCTTAGTAGTCCATTGTAGGCCATCAGTGAAGGAATGGCAACTAAAATCCCTAATGCTGTAGCTTTTAACGCTAATGATAAACCTATCACAATAGATTTAACATCAATGTTTCCACTTGTACCCATGTCGTAAAATGTAATCATAATCCCTACTACAGTTCCTAAAAGTCCTACATAAGGAGCATTGGTGTAAATGATATAAAGTATAGTGAGATTTTCACTGATTGCATCATCAAATTTTTCTTGGCATGGATAATTACCAAAATTGATTTTTCTAAAAAATAAAATGCGTTCAATTGTGCACCATATAGCAATAAACGCCATTATCCCCAAAACAACAAAAATAATTAAGTCGATATAAGTTTTTAGAAATTCCATACAACCTCACTTGAATATAATTTTTTGTAATTATATTACTAAAAATTAAACTTTTTATTAATAACAATTATCATAATTGATATAATAAAATTTATTTTGAATTAATAATTATTATCATAATATTTCAATTTTGGAAAATTTTATTTATTGAGAAAGGAAATAATGAAAAAATATTGTTTATCGTTTTGTGTTGCTAGTCTTTTAGTTTCAAGTGCCTTATCACAAGAAGTTTTATTAGATAGCTCTATAGTAAGTGCTTCGGGATTTTCTCAAGATATTAAAGAAGCCCCTACTACTATAAATGTGATTAGTAAAAAAGAGTTAGAAAGTAAACCTTATAGAGATGTTGCTGAAGTTATTGCAGATATTCCTGGAGTGGATTTATTTGCTAGTAAAGGCAAAACTGGTTCATATAATATTACCATGAGAGGTATTACCGGATATACTCTGGTGTTAATCGATGGACGTCGTCAAGGAATTGGTGGAGAAGTAGGACCTAATGGTTTTAATGAGATAACTAATTCATTTTTACCACCAATTTCTAGCATAGAAAGAATAGAAGTGATAAAAGGACCTATGAGTACTTTATATGGATCTGAAGCTTTGGGTGGGGTTGTAAATATCATCACTAAAAAAGTAAGTGATAAATGGGAAACTTCTGTAAGTTTAGACGGTATTTTTAATACACATAGTGATTGGGGAAATACTTTTGGAGCTAGTATATATTCTAGTGGTCCATTGATGGATGATCGTTTAGGTTTGACTTTGCGTTTTAGAGAATTTTATAGAGAGCAGTCTAATGTAGAATATACAAATGGTAGTGGTCAAAGAGTGCCAGGAGATCAAGCTCAAAGTCCAACAAAAGCTAATAATTTTAACTTAGGAACTAGGTTAAATTATTTAATAGATGATTATAATACCTTGATATTTGATATCGATTTTTCAAGAAACCACTATGATAATAAAAAAGGACAGTTAGGAACATTAACTAAACCAACTGATAAATACGATGGTTCTTTGACAGGTGGTTATACGGATACTATGCAGGTAGATAAGTTAGTTACTTATTTAAGCCATGAGGGTGTTTATGAAGACTTTTCGATTACTTCTACCTTGCAGTATAACCGTGTAAGTAATGATGGGCGAGAGGTAGTTGGCCAAGTAAGTCAACCATTTTTGGGACAAAATAGAGATATAGTTGCTGAAGATATTATTGTAGACACAAAAGCGGTTATACCTTTAGGTCAAAGTCATATTTTAAGTGTTGGTGGTGAATATAGACTTGAAAAAATGCAAGATAAAATAGCTAATCCTACTAATTTTGATCAATATTTGTTAGCCTTTTATGCAGAAGATGAGTATAGTATAAGAGATGACTTAAGATTTACCTTTGGTGCAAGATATAACCATCATGAAATTTTTGGAAATAATATTTCACCAAGAGCTTATTTAGTTTATAATCCTACAAATGAGCTTACTTTAAAAGGCGGTGTTTCAACAGGTTTTAAAACCCCATATGCAAATAGACTTATTTCTGGAACTTATAACTATGCTGGACAAGGAAAATTTCCTATTTATGGAAATCCTGACTTGAAAGAAGAAACTTCTACAAATTATGAGTTAGCTGCTATTTACAATAATGAATTATTTTATATTTCAGCAACTGGATTTTTAACTAACTTTAAAGATAAAATTTCTAGTTCAAGTTTTAAACAAGGTGAGAATATATCCAATATTGGATCGTGTAATGCTGATAAATGTATGAAGGCTACTAACCATGGAGAGGTTGAATATAAAGGTATAGAGCTTGGAGTAGGGATTACTCCTATAGAACATTTAAATCTAGATTTAGCTTATACTTATCTTGATAGCGAAGTTAAAGAAGCATCACAAAGTTCTCTTATAGGCAAACCAGAAGATGGAGATTTAAAACACAATATTGTGCTAAAAGCATCGTATAATATATTTAATAAATTTACTCCATGGATAAAAGGTGAATGGCAAATTGATCGATATATGGGAGATGATAATATTAATAGAGAATATTATAAAGATGTATTCTTAACTTCTGTAGGTATGCGTTATGATATTAACAAAAAATGGAGTATAAATGCATCTATTTATAATTTGTTTGATAAAAAATTTGATGATTCGTGGGAATCTTATAAAAACAAAGACAAAGATGTTTGGGTAAATACTTATAACCGTATAGAAGAGGGAAGAAGATTTTACATTTCTGTAAATGGTAATTTTTAATTTTGAATAGATGGGGTTCCAAAGAGCTTGTCAAGAGCTTCTTTGGTTTCATCTTTTGAATTGTATTTTTTAGCATCTTTTTTAAAATTTTCAAAATGTTCATTTAAATTTGGAGTACTTTTTACTTCTTGCTTTATAGGGGTTTTGAATATATCCTGTAATTTTTGCGTGTCTATGGTTTCTATTTTTTGAATTTTTATTTGTGCTTTTTCTCCAAAAAGTTCATGAAGTAGAGTTTTGATTAGTTTAAATCCATTATTTAGAATTTTTCTATCTTCATCTTGAGCATGTGAGCTAATATTTAAAATATCATCCTCAAAAGAGATAAATTGTGTGGTTTTTTTAAAAACTTCAGCCAAATCATAATCTCTTTTATAGATAGCCTTTAATAAGCTTTCGTATGGATTGAATTTTTCATCTTTGGCAGTTTGTGCTGAAGGTAAATTTTGTTGTTGTATATTTTTTGATATATCGTATGGTTTTAGACTATCACTTGTATCGATAGCCTCATCAATGCTTTTTAGATAGGTTGCTTCTATTAACATAAAAGCCATAACGCAAAGTACAAAACTATCATTATCACTAGAATGCAGCATGGTCTTAGCACGTGAAAGTATTCTAAAAAATCTTTCATAAATTAACATAGAAAATAAATTGTTTTTGGCAAAAAATGCTTCTTTTAGAAAAAATATCATTTCATCTATTACATTGCTTGCCTCATAGTCTTCAAAATCTTTTAAAAATTCAAGAACTTTATCTTTCTCATTGGTCAAGATAGCTTGATAAAATTCTTCAATCTTAGCTGGATCTAAAAAGCCTAGCATTGTAGTGATTTTTTGTGTTTGTATATCATTTTGACAATATACTATGGCTTGATCTAATAAAGTTAGAGTATCTCTTAAAGATCCATTTCCGCTTCTTGCTATGAGTTTTAAAGCTTCTTTTTCATAGTCGATATTTTCTTTTTCTAAAATCCATTCTAAATGATTTAAGATATCATGAGTAGAAATTTGCTTAAATCTAAAATGCTGTGTTCTTGAAAGAACCGTTGCAGGTAGCTTTAAAGGATCGGTTGTTGCAAGTATAAATTTAACATAGCTTGGAGGTTCTTCTAGAGTTTTAAGTAGGGCGTTTGCTGCTTGTGGAGTAAGCATATGCACTTCATCAATAATAAAAATTTTAAATCTAGCTAGTGATGGAGCATATTTTACTTGTTCTATTAATTCTTGGATATCTTCCAAGCTTCTGTGGCTTGCAGCATCCATTTCTATAATGTCAATATTGGATCCATTAAGTGAAGCTAGGCACTGAGAACATTCTCCACATGGATTAGCACTTGGTCCTTGTTCACACACTAAGGCTCTTGAAAAAATTCTTGCACTCGATGTTTTACCACTCCCTCGTAGTCCTGAAAACAAATAAGCATGTGCCAAGCGATTATTTTCAAGTGCATATTTTAAGCTTGTAGAAACTGTGTTTTGTCCTACAAGCTCATTAAAATTTTTGGGTCTGTATTTAACAGCAAGTGCTTGCAACATTATTACTCATTCATAATAGAGAGCAATTCTTCATTGCTTTTAGTTTTGAGCATTTTTGAGTATAAAAATTTTAATGCTTCAATATCATCCATTTGAGATATAGCTGATCTAATCGCCCAAATTTTTTGCAGTTTTTCGACACCTTGGAGCAATTCTTCTTTTCTAGTACCAGATTTTATAATGTTAATTGCAGGATAAATTCTTCTATCTGAAATATTTCTATCAAGAACGATTTCACTATTTCCTGTACCTTTAAATTCTTCAAAAATAACTTCATCCATTCTTGATCCAGTTTCTATCAAAGCAGTTGCTATGATGGTTAGTGAGCCTCCATGTTCTATATTTCTAGCTGCACCAAAAAAGCGTTTTGGTTTATGTAGTGCATTTGCATCAACCCCACCACTTAAAACTTTACCGCTACTTGGTGTGGCGGTGTTGTAAGCTCTTGCTAATCTTGTAATGGAATCAAGCAATATAACCACATCTTTACCTGTTTCTACCATCCTTTTTGCTTTTTCTATTACAAGTTCTGCTACGCGAACATGATTATAAGCAGGTAGGTCGAAAGTAGAGCTAAAAACTTCACCTTTAACACATCTTTGCATGTCTGTAACTTCTTCAGGACGCTCATCTACTAAAAGTACGATTAAGTGAGCTTCAGGATGGTTTTTAGCAATGGCAGTTGCTAGTTCTTTCATTAGCTCGGTTTTACCGGTTCTTGGAGGTGCTACAATCAAGCTTCTTTGACCTTTTCCTATAGGGGCAAATAAGTCAAGCATTCTACCAGTGAGTTTTAAAGGATCATATTCTAATTTGATTTTCTCGGTTGGAAAAATCGGAGTAAGATTATCAAATAAGGGTCTTTCTCTGGCTTCTTTTAAAGGAAGGTAGTTAATTGCTTCGATTTTTAATAAAGCGTAGTATTTTTCTTGATCTTTAGGTTCTCTAACTTGACCTGTAACAATATCTCCTACACGTAAGGCAAATTTTCTAATTTGCGAGTTTGATACATACGCATCGTTTACGCTATCACTTAAATTAGAATCCATTCCGCGTAAGAATCCATAGCCATCTGGTGAAATTTCTAAAATTCCGGTGAAAAGTATAAAGCCACCCTTTTTAGTTTGTGCTTTTAAAATTTCAAAAATAAGATCTTGTCTTCTAAATTCTCTTGGATTTTCTATTTCTGCTTCATTGGCAATTTTAACTAAGCTTTCTAAGTCAAGTAACTTCAAATCTTCAATTTTATAACCTTCCACTGGAATGTGTGTTCTTTGGTGTTTTTTTTCTTTAGTATTTTCCATATATCCTCTAAAATGTAGAAAATGTAGTATTTAAAATGAATACGAGATTTTATTCAAAAAAACGCTTTTTTGTCAAATTTTTGAAATTATAATATAGCTTTGTAAATAATTTTTAAAATTACTGTTTTAAAAAAATGATAAAATAGTAAAAAATAACAACGAAAGTCTAAAATGAAATGCAAACATTGTCAATTAAGTTTTAAACAAGAACAAATGATAGAAAAAAATGGAAATTATTTCTGTTGCAAAGGCTGTGAGAGTGTTTATGAAATTTTACGCGATAACAATCTGGAGGAATTTTATGAAAAACTAGGTAATCAAACTCTAAATCCAGTGACTATAGAACATGTCAACAAAGACTATGGTAAGTATATTCAAAAAACCAAAGAAGGCTTTAGCGAAATCTTTTTGCTTATAGAAGAAATTCACTGTGCTGCTTGTGTTTGGCTGAATGAGAAAATTCTCATTAAAAGTGAAGGAGTGGTTGAGGTTGATATTAATTCTATCACTCATAAGGCTAGGATTGTTTTTGATGATAAAAGTATTAACTTAGCACAAATTATACAAAATATAGAAAGTATAGGTTATAAAGCGAGTGTGTATTTGCCTACCAAAAATGAACAAAGAGCAACACAAACCAAAAGAGACTTTTATGCAAAATTAATCGTTGCTATAGCTTGTGTGATGAATATTATGTGGATTTCTGTTGCAAAGTATGCGGGTTTTTTTAGTGGTATGGACGCAGATACTAAAGATATTTTACATTTTGCGGAGTTTTTGTTGTGTACTCCTGTGCTTTTTTATACAGGATCTGTTTTTTATAAAAACGCCTATTATGCCTTAAAATTTAAGAATATCAATATGGATACTTTGGTTATTAGCGGAGCAAGTTTGGCTTATATTTATTCTATTTGGGCTATGTTTTCAAGGGCTTCACAGGTGTATTTTGACTCTGTGGCAATGATTGTTTGTTTTGTTTTTATAGGAAAATACTTAGAGCTTTTGAGTAAAAAAAGAGCATTGGATACGCTTGATCATTTGCGTTCATTTTTAGTAAGTGAGGTAAGAGTTTTAAAAAATGGAGAAATCAAAAACACCGATGTTGAAGAAGTTGAAATAGGAGATATTATCGAATTAAAAGAAGGAGATAAGATACTAATTGATGGGGTGTGTATCAGTGGTAATGTAAGTTTAGATGTTTCTAGTTTAAGCGGAGAAAGCTTACCACTTGATGTGCAAAAAAATGATGTTGTATATTCTGCTTCTTTGGTTTTAAGTGGTAATGCTTTATATAAGGCAAATGCACTTTATCAGGATTCTAAATTAGCAAGGATAATCACTTTACTTGAAAACTCAAGTACCAAAAAAGCAAAAATAGAAAAAATGGTGCAGCAAGTGAGTAGGTATTTCTCACCTATTATTTTAACTTGCGCTTTATTGTGTTTTGCTTTTACTTTTTTTGTATTAAATTTAGGTTTTGAAGAGGCCATGGTACGCATGGTTTCGGTATTGATTATTGCATGTCCTTGTGCTTTGGCTTTAGCCACTCCTGTAAGTTCTTTGGTAGCAATTAGTGCAGGGTTGAAAGAAAAGATTTTGTTTAAAGAAGCTGGTGTAGTAGAGGATTTAAGTAAATGTAATATAGCGGTTTTTGATAAAACAGGAGTGCTGACAAAGGCAAGCTTGGAGGTAAAAAAACACTATTTAGATGAAACGCTAGATCATAATGAATTGGTGAGTTTTTTATCTTTAACCAGCCACCCTGTTGCAAAAAGTATTTTGCGATTTTTAAATATAAATCAATATGATAGAATTGAATTTGATAAGGTGGAAAATTTCCAGGCAAGAGGATATAAGGCATTTTTAGGAAATGATGAATGGCTTGGTGGTAATGAGAAATTTTTAAAAGAAAACTATATTCAAACCCAATCCTTTGAAAATACTCATTTTATTTTTGCAAAAAACAAAGTGATTATGGCGGTGTTTGAGCTAAAGGATAAAATTCGAGATAATTCTAAAGAGTTGATCGATTTTCTTAAAAATCAAAAAATGCAAATTTATATGCTTAGCGGGGATAATTCTTTTGCTGTAGAAAGAGTCGCAAAAAAATTAAAAATAAGCAACTATAAAGCCTCTTGTATGCCAGAAGATAAAATGCAAACAATAGCTAACTTAAATCAAGTAGGTAGAGTTTTAATGGTAGGAGATGGAGTAAATGATACTTTAGCGCTTTCTTATGCAGGGGTAGGGGTTTCATTAAAGGAAGGTTCAGAACTTGCCATGGAAAATAGTGATATTATATTGTTAAAAAATGACTTAAAAAGCTTGCAAAAAGCTACACAAATAGCCAAAAAAACTTATCAGATTATTAAACAAAATTTAGCTTTTTCTTTATTTTATAATGCTTTGAGTATGCCTTTGGCTTTTTTTGGTTTGATTAACCCATTGGTTGCAGCTTTATCAATGTCTTTTAGTAGCATAATAGTGATTTTAAATGCTTTAAGGATTAAAAAATGAATGGTGTTTTAATGATGATGATAGGTGTTTCTTTGGTTGCTTTATTTTTGGCAATTTGCGCTTTACTTTGGGGCATAAAGAATAAACAATTTGACGATGATTATAAATTTACTACTTTAAATGATAGTGAAGATGCTTTAAATGATGCAGTGATTTTAGAAAAAAGAAGAAAAGAAGCTTTAGAAAAGAACAAAAACAGCCATAAAGGCTGTTAAATTATTTTTTTAAACTTTCAATGTATTCTTCAATTGCTTTAAAATCTGCTTCTGTTAAACCTTTAAGGTTGATTTTCATGATTGCTCCTTGACCATAAGCATTTCTTTTACCTGCTGCATAGTCTTTCAAATATTGCAATCTTTCAGCTGCAGTTAAAGTATTCAAAGCAGGAACTTTATTAAGATAGACTTTATCTGCTTTAGCACCATGACATATTGCACATTTTTTATAAAGTGTAGCACCATCTGCAGCAAAAGCTGAAACACCAAGACATGCTAAAGCCGATAAAACAAGTAACTTTTTCATTGTATCACTCCTCTATAAATTGAAAATAAAATGTATTTAATTATAAACTTTTTTTATTTAAAGTCGCTTAAAAATCTTTTTTACTTGATAAATTACGAAATCTTAAAAAAAATACATTATAATTTTTTTATGAAAACAAAGGCATTATTTCTAGATAGAGATGGAATTATCAACATAGATAAAAAATATGTTCATAAGATTGAAGATTTTGAATTTTGTGAAGGCATTTTTGAACTTTGTAATTTTTTCCAAAAACAGAATTTTTTAATTTTTGTAGCCACTAATCAATCAGGCATTGCAAGAACTTATTATAAAGAAAAAGATTTTGAAATTTTAAGCTCGTATATGCTAGATGAGTTTTTGAAAAAAGACATTAAAATAAAAAAAATTTATCACTGCCCGCATTTAGAAAATTGTGAATGTCGTAAGCCAAAACCCGGCATGCTTTTAAAAGCACAAAAAGAATTTAATATAGATTTATCGCAATCTTTTTTTATAGGGGATAATTTAAGTGATATGCAAGCTGGAATTAATGCTGGTATAAAAAATCTATTTTTGATTAATGAAAATTATAATGATGATAAAAACTATAAGGTCTTTAAAAATTTAAAAGAGCTTTTGCATTATTTAAAGGATAGAAAATGAAAATTGTGATAACAGGTGGAGCGGGTTTTATAGGCTCTGCTCTTGCTTTAGAGCTTCAAGATAAACATGAAGTTTTAATTGTAGATAAAATGTGCTCAAGTGTTACTTTTGAAAATGGAAATTTAGAAAGTTTTGGTCATTTTAAAAATATCTTAGATTTTGAGGGTGAGCTTTATGTGGGTGATATTAATGATGAAAAGACTTTAAATGTCATAAAAGATTTTAAGCCTGATGTCATCTTTCATAAAGCTGCAATTTCAGACACAACAGTTTATGATCAAAATAAAGTTTTAAAGACTAATTTAAATACTTTTAAAGGTTTTATAGAACTTGCTTTGGAGCTTAATGCAAAATTAATCTATGCAAGTTCAGCTTCAGTTTATGGAGATGCTCCAAGCCCACAAACTGTAAATTTGAGTGAAGCCCCTAAAAATCCTTACGCGTTTTCAAAACTAATGATGGATAAATTAGCAAAAAAATACTTTGATAAAATGCATATAATTGGACTGAGATATTTTAATGTATATGGTAAGGGAGAGTTTTTTAAAAATACCACTGCTTCTATGATTTTGCAATTTGGACATCAAATTTTAGCGGGTAAAAGTCCGCGTTTGTTTGAAGGAAGTGATCAAATTTATCGTGATTTTGTGTATATTAAAGATGTTGTGAGTGCGAATTTGCAGGCTTTAGAAGCAAAAAGTGGAATTTATAATATAGCCACAGGTAAAGCAAGGACTTTTCAAGATATTGTGGATATTTTACAAAAAGAATTAAATACTAATTATCCTTGCAAGTATATTCCTAACCCTTATAAAAATGCTTATCAATTTCATACTCAAGCAAAATTAGATGAGAGTTTTTCATATAAAGCTAATTTTAGTCTTGAAGAGGGTATAAAAGATTATTTAGATGAGATTAAAAGGCTTTATGAAAAGGAAGTAAATGCTTGATTTTTTAAGCTCTAAAAAGCCAAAAATTTTAGTTGTTGGGGATTTTATGGTGGATCATTATATATGGTGTGATTGCACTAGAATTTCTCCAGAAGCTCCTGTAATGGTGATGAAATCACAAAAAGAAGATAAAAGACTAGGTGGGGCTGGTAATGTATATGCAAATTTAAAAAGTCTTGGTGCTGAGGTTTTTGCTTTAGGACTTGTGGGTGATGATGAGAGTGGAAGATTTTTAAAAGAGAATTTAAATGCAAAATTATTAGTAGAAAAGGGTAGAAAAACCCCTCTTAAGAGCAGGATTTTATCGCATTCTCAGCAAGTTTTAAGACTTGATGATGAGAATGATTTTAATACTAAATTAGAAGATGAAATTATCAAAGAATATAAAAAAATCGCAAAAGATTATGATGTGATTATTTTGAGTGATTATGCCAAAGGAGTTTTAACTTTAAAAGTAACAAAAGCTTTGATAGAGCATGCAAATACTTTAAATTTACCTATTTTGATTGATCCAAAAGGAAGTGATTTTAGTAAATATCAAAATGCAACCTTGCTAACTCCAAATAAAAAAGAAGCTATTCAAGCTTTGGGTGTAGAAAAAATTGACAACCTAGAAGAAGCTTTAAAAAAATTAAAGGATGAATTAAATTTAGCTTATTCTATTATAACTTTGTCTGAAGAAGGAATTGCACTTTTTGATAAAAAAATACATATTATTCCCGCAAAGGCTTTAGAGGTTTATGATGTAACAGGAGCCGGAGATAGTGTTATAGCTATGCTTGCTTATGCTTTGGCTTTAAAAGTTGATATTGTAAAAGCGTGCGAACTAGCAAATGATGCAGCAGCTGTTGTAGTGGCAAAAGTAGGAAGTGTGAGTGTAAGTTTAGAAGAGATTAAAAATCTAAAAAAAGCTTCTTTTGAAGATAAAATTAAATGCAAAGAAGAGCTTGTAAAATTAATACAAAATAAAAAAGTAGTTTTTACCAACGGATGTTTTGACATTATGCATTATGGTCATATAAAATATCTTGAAAAAGCTAAAAAATTAGGAGATATCTTAATTGTAGGTTTAAATTCAGATGAAAGCATAAAAAGATTAAAAGGAAGTTCAAGACCTATAAATTTAGAGTTTCAACGCGCATGTATGCTTGCAAGTATGTATTTTGTAGATTATGTAGTGGTTTTTAATGAAGATACTCCTTATGAATTGATAGAGTTTTTAAAACCTGATGTGTTAGTTAAAGGAGCTGATTATAAAGGCAAAGAAGTAGTGGGTTCAAATTTAGTAAAAAAAGTAGAATTAATTAACTTTGAAGATGGATTTAGCACTACTAATATAGTTAATAGGATTGCAAATGATAAATAAAATTGAAAAGGAATTTATTCAACATCAAAAAACCTTAGAGCAAAGTTTGAATTTAAAAGAGCAAATTGCTACGGTTGTTCAAGAGTTAAAAGTATGTTTGAAAAATGGCGGAAAAATTTTAATTTGTGGAAATGGTGGAAGTGCTGCAGATAGCCAACATTTTGCAGCCGAACTTAGCGGAAGATATAAAAAAGAAAGAAAGGCTTTAGCTGCCATTGCCTTAAGTACTGATACTTCTGCTTTAAGTGCTATAGGAAATGACTATGGTTTTGAATTTGTTTTTTCAAGGCAGGTTGAAGCTTTAGCTAGTGATAATGATGTATTGATTGGAATTTCTACTAGTGGAAAAAGTCTAAATGTGATTAAAGCTTTTGAAAAGGCTAAGGAAATTGGTGTTAAGTGTATAGGGCTTAGCGGAAAGGGTGGTGGAGTGATGAATACATTATGTGAACATAATATAATCATTCCAAGTGATGATACAGCTAGAATTCAAGAAATGCATATTTTAATCATACATTGTTTATGTGATTTGATAGAAGAAGAATGTTAAGTTTGACTATTTTGCCAAACTTAAATAATATTCAATTTGATCTTTTTGTAAAATTCTAATTAGATTTGTACTCCCTGCAACACCTACTGGAAATCCTGCTGTAAGAGTGTAAACCCCATCTTTTTGCATAAGACCTTTTTCAACTCCAAGTTTTACAGAATTACTTAAAAGCTCTGTTAAATTTTCATGTTTTTCTATCAATATAGCAGGTTGAACTCCCCAGACTATACTTAAAAAATTTAAAGCTTTTTTGGAATGAGTAATAGCTATGATATCCATTTTTGGACGATATCTTGCTGTTTTAATTGCGGAAGCACCGCTACTTGTGATGGTAAAAATTGCATTTGCATTTAAATCAGTAGCTAGTTGCGTGCTTGATTTAGCAATGATATCAGTTTCGTTAAAACATTTAAAGGCTTCAAATTTTTCATAAGGATAGTTTTTTTCTGTCTCAATGATAGTTTGAGTCATAATATCAACTGCATTTGCCGGATCAATCCCCACTGCACTTTCTTCACTAAGCATAACTGCATCGGTGCCATCAAGCACAGCATTAGCAACATCTGAAATTTCAGCTCTTGTGGCGGTTTTTGATTTTGCAAGAGAAAAAAGCATTTGAGTAGCAGTGATGACAGGCTTGTTAGCTTCATTGGCTTTTTTAATGATGAGTTTTTGTATATTTGGCACTCTATAATAAGGCACTTCAATACCTAAATCTCCTCTTGCTACCATTATGCCATCGCTGCAATTTATGATTTCATCGATATTTTCAACAGCATCAAATTTTTCTATTTTTGCAAAAATAGCAATTTTAGCATTATTTTCACCAAGTATTTTTTTAACTTCATCAATATCATGAGCATTTTGTACAAAAGAGATGGCTAAAAAATCAACATCGTTTTTAATACCCCATGCAAGATCATCTTTATCTTTTTGGGTGATAACATCGATATTAATTTTCGTATTAGGAAAATTAATTCCCTTATTCGAACTAAGCACACCGCTATTTTCCACTTGGGTTTGGATAAAATCTTTTTCTACTTGTATAACTTTAGTTTTAATGGAGCCATCGCAAAGATAGATGTATTCTCCAGCCTTTAGCATAGAAAGAATTTCAGGATGATTAATACAGACTTTATAGTGTTCATTAGAAAGTTTTTCTCCTTCAAAAGTATCTTTGTAAAAGTCTAACCTATCTCCATTTTTTAACTCAAATGCTTCTGGAATTTTTAAGATTCTAATTTTTGGTCCACTAATATCTTGCAAAATTCCAATTCTTGTATTAAGTTCAGTCGCTACTTTTCTAATAGTAGCTAGGTTTTGACTATGATACTCATGGGTTCCGTGTGAAAAGTTTAAACGAAAAACATTCACCCCATTAATAATCATTTGTCTTATTGTAGTTTCGTTTTCGCTTGCTGGTCCAATCGTTGCAACTATTTTTGTTTTTTTTAACATTCCTCATCCTTTTTATAGCAGTTCGCTAGCAAATAAATCCTCATTAAAATTAGCACCTAAATATTGACAAATAAGTTTTGCATCTCTATAACCATTACCAAGACAGCTTGTAGCACCTGGACTTGGTGTCATATTGAAAATTATACCTGGAATTTCAGTGATACTTGCTTCTCCAAGCATTAATTCTCCTGCTTTTTTATTAAGTACCTGTGGACGAACTCCGCCAATTTTTTTAGCATAGTAAATATCATCTGTTTTTAAACTAGGAACTATTTTTTTGGCATTTTTTGCAAAAAGTTTTTTATTGATATAAGGAATTTCAAATAAATAATTATAAAGAATATAATTTCTAATAGTAGAATCCTTAAAAAGATTAAAACAAATTTTAATTACATTCATATCTAAGTTAAGTGTTTTGAAAAATTCAGGTAGTGATTTAAAACCATGATATCTTTCTAGCATAGGAATAACTAAAGCAGTAGGGCCAAAGCGTGTATTCATATTAGCTAATAAATCAGGATCGCCGTGTAGCGCAGCAAATGGTAGTTTTGGATTTTGTACCATATAAACTTTACCATTTAAAATTTTTCTTTTTGCCATGTAAAAACTTCCTGCTACCGGAAAGCAAGACTTATCTAATCCTATACCCATTTTATGTGCTAAAAATAAAGAATGCGCTCCTGCATTTACTATAATAGATTTTGCACTATATTTTTTAAAATCTTTTGTTTTGATATAAAAAATATCATCTTTTTTTTCTATAAAAATAACTTCCTGGTTATAAGCTACATGGGTATTTTTACCTTGTTTACAAGCTTGTTCTATAAGATTTTGACTCATTAATCCAAAATCTACTGTGGTATAAATTTCACCTTCTTCTACGCCCATAGCTACTATATTATCTGCTCTATCATTGAGACCATCTTCACCTAATACAACATTAGGTTCTATTTGTTTAATATCATTTTTGGTATAAAATTTAATATAAGGATATAGTTCTTTAAATTCTTCATATCTATTTTTCATGTACTCGCATTCTTTATCCCCAACTGCAAGTGCAAGTTTTTGATGTGAGTACATGAATTTATTTTGTGCGTTTTGCAAAAGACCATATTTAACTATCATATCTGCTGTTGTTTTAACTTTTTTTGCTTTTTCTAAAGTATAGTTTGTTTCTATATCACCACAGTGGATAGTTTGTGAATTGCTTGTGCTATGACTATTTAAAGTTGCAGCGCTATTATATTTTTCTAACAAAGCAATATTTTGAATATTTGTATATCTAGCTAGCTCATAAAATGCTGCAGCACCAGAAATCCCACCGCCAATTACCACGGTATCAAAATGTTTTTGATCCATTGTTATCAATTCCTTTTGTGTGTTTGATTTTGCTAATAATATCAAAATATAGTTGTTTTGAGTTTAAATAAAACTTATAATTTTAAGAGTAGGAGTATAGAAATAAATTTTAAAGTATAAAATTTTCACAAACAGCTTTTTTCATACCTCTAAAAATTAAAAATTTATCATAAATTGCGTAGTCGAAAAAATTTGCAAGAAATTGTCCATCACCGCCTGTAAAATATAATTTTTTACCATATGCACTATCTTTTATAAGTAAATATATGCTTTTAAAAACTCCATAGCTCAAAGCATCAACAGTTCTTTGAGGAAAAGCATCAAAGTTAATTTGTGTATTTAGCTCGTATTTTAAGCGCGATGAAATACTAGAAAAAGATTTTTTGTAGCTTTCAACACCTGGGAGTATAAAACCTCCAAGATGAATAGAATTAGAAATAATATCTACAGTTATTGCAGAACCCGCATCAACCACAACACCATCTTCTATAGTATAGCATGCTGCTACTCTATCAACCCCTAAATTTTCATAAATAGTATCAAAATTAAAACATGGAGCAAGATTGATAAATAAAGGATTTTGTTCTAATCTTTGCTCTAAATTCGGATTAACATTGATATAAAATACTTTTTGTGCAGGTTCGTATTGTAAAAACTGCTCAATACTCATAGAATAAAATTTTTGCTCATTTAGAAAACTAGCGGTTGTATTGCCAATATCACATAAAAGCATAATTTTTAATCCCTTTGGTGGCTAGATATTCCTTTGCTTTAGAGCAAATTAAAGCTTGGTGGAATATAAAATAATTTTGAAAATTTAAATTTAGAGTTTGACTTATATTTTGAAAGATGGCTTCAAAATTTAAACTTTCTTTTATTAAAATTTTACTTTTTGCAAAAGAAAATAAAATCAAACAACATTGTTTGTTTATATTCTCTCCATAAATGCAAATTAATTTTTTCTTTTTACTAAAAGTATGGATATCTAGGGATTTGGTATTTTTTAAAATAATCCCATATTTTATAAGAATATCACTAAGCTCTTGATTCATTTTAGTTTAATTGTAAAAATTTGTCTTGAAAGAAAAATTTACCATTAGCCATAAAACTTTTTTTATCAACGGCATCGCTTAGTTTATATACTGCATAATCTTTCAAATTTGTATTTAGCTTGATCAAATAACCTGTTTTTTCAAAAACATACAAAGAATCATTATATAAGGTGCTTTTGGAAAACAGAGCAAACTGAAATTTTACTTCATCGATTTTTCTAAGATTATAATCATTTTTAAGAATTCTTCCATCTTTTGTTAGTACAAAAATTTCATTATCATTAGTGTTTACTTCTTTAATATTTTCGTTTAAATATAAAGTTCTATTTGGGGTAACAACGATGATTTTTTGCGCAGTTGCAGCAACCATAGTATCATTTTTAACATGAAGATAGATGATATTGTTAAAAAATTCTTCACTGCTTACTAAAATTTCTTTACTAACCTTTAGTGTGCTTTTATTAAGTATGGCCAATTTTCCATTAAGCATAGGATATATGATAATGGTATTTAAAAAATAAGGATTAGCATAACGACTATCTTGAGCATAGACTGTACCAAGATTTTGAAGCATTTTAATACCAAGATTTTTATTTGCATATACTAAGGTATTGCTAGCTAAAATTAAGGCTATATCATCTCCGTCTATACTTGCACTCACTACACTTTCATTAAATTTATGAGAAAATAATTCATCGCCTTGCAAATTTAAAATCTTAAAATTTCCATTATCATCACCAATAAGAACTTCTTCTTGATGTATATTTAAAATATGATAATTTTTATCTAGTTTAAAATTAATAATATTTCCCATGGTATCTATAAAGGAATTATTGTTTAATTGTGCCATATTGTTGTTGAAATTTATAATCTTACCATTAATGCTTTGAGAACTATAAGGAAGCTGTTCCGCTTGTGCTGGTTGATAATATTCTCTCTTTGTGCCACAAGCGCTAAAAAATATTAAAGTGATGATAAATAAATAAAAGTTTTTCATTTTATTCCTTGATAATGTTTTAAGCTTGTAATAATTTGCCATAAGGGAGAATTTATAGGTATTTTATTAAATTCTGTATCTGTATTTTTAAAATCATTTTGCTTTAGAAAATTAAAACCTGCCAGTAAGGTATTGTAATCTTTCAAAAAGTCTGATTTTTGATTGTTTTGAGCAAGCACTATTTGTTTTAGCAAAGGATCTATGTTAAGATTTAAAGTTTGATTAAGATCTTGACTGTTTTGATTCATCATGAATATGGTGTATAAATTTGCATTTTTTTGTTTTAATTCTTCGATTGATTTTTGATCTGAAGGATTTTTCAATAAGTTGTTAAAAATTATATTGCTTTCTTGAATATTGCTTTCTTGTTTTAGATTATAAAAATAACTTCCACTAAGATATACAATTAAAAGTACAATAATTGCAATGAAATAGTATTTGTATTTTTTTATAAAGCGCTCAGATTTGATAAAATTTTCCATCATTTGCTCTTGAGAGCTTAATTCTGCATGAACCGCTTTTAGATTTTCTTTTAAAGCCATATTTCCCCTTTTTTAGCAAGAATAAATATTATTTATTGTTTTAAATCTATAATTGTAACATATAAAAATGAAAAAATAAATGATTTTATGTTATAATTTTTAATCTAAAAAGAGTTTTCTTGAGTTAAAAATTAAGATTTAAGGTAAATTATGCAAATTGATGATAAATTATTGACTAAACTTGAAAAGCTAAGTGCTTTAAAAATTGCCGATGATAAAAGACAAGAATTGGAAGAACAATTAAGTCAGATTGTTAATTTTGTGGAAAAATTAGATGAGCTAAAGCTTGATGATGTGGAAGCTATGACTAGCACTACAAATACTGCAATACCATTTAGACTAGATGAAAGTAGAAAATCTGATGTGATTGATATGGTTAGTAAGTATGCTCCAAATTCTCAAGATGGATTTTTTATAGTCCCTAAGATAATTGAATAAAGTATTTGGAGTTTAATATAGATGGAAAATTTTTCTTGGTTTGATGTATTTGTTTTAGGTTTAACTGCGATTTTAGGCTTAAAAGGCTTGGTAAGTGGGTTGTTTAAAGAAATTTTTGGTTTATTAGGTATAGTTGGTGGGGTTTTACTTGCCTCAAGATATGCTAAAGAAGTAGCAGAAATTATCAATAATAATTTTTATACAATTGAAAATGAAAATCTTGCGATTTTTGCAGGATTTTTGGTTTTGTTAATTGTAATTTGGATAGCTTGTATGGCTTTAGGAAATATATTATCAAAGATTTTCAGTGTGAGTGGTCTTGGTTTTATAGATCGCATAGGTGGATTTTTATTTGGTAGTGCTAAAATATTTTTAATTTTTGCTATTTTGGTAGCTTGTGTTAATAATATAGAATTTTTAAATTCAAGCTTGGAAAAATATGCTAAAAATAGCTATACATTAGACTTGCTTAGACAAGTAGGTGATTTTATAATGAATACCGGTTTTACTCAAAATGGTTTAGATAAAATACAAGAACAAATTATAGATTCTAATTTAAGTCTAAATTTGGAGGTAAATAATGCAAATTGAAAATATAGAATATGATGTTTTACTTGAGCGTTTTAAAAAAACACTTAAAGATAATGGTCTAAAATACACTAAGCAAAGAGAAGTGCTTTTGAAAACTTTATATAATAGTGATATGCATTATACTCCAGAAAGTCTATATGTAGAAATAAAGCAAAAAAATCCCGAATTAAATGTAGGCATTGCAACAGTTTATAGAACTTTAAATTTATTAGAAGAATCAGGTATGGCTACTTCTATATCTTTTGGTGCTTCAGGGAAGAAATTTGAACTTGCAAATAAGCCTCATCATGATCATTTAATTTGTAAAAGTTGTGGAGAGATTGTAGAATTTGAAAATTCTATTATTGAGCAACAACAAATGTTAATCGCAAAAGAATATAATTTTAAATTAACAGGACATTTGATGCAACTTTATGGTTTATGTCCACAATGTAGTAAAAAATAAAGGCATGTTTAATGTTTGATAATATTTTAGAACAACAAAAAATTCAAAAAGCACAAGAGTTAAAAGAATTAGGAATCAACCCTTATCCGCATTTTTTAAAAAAAGAAATGAGTATAAGTGGATATAAGGCTAAATTTGCCTATATTAAAGATATAGAAAATCAGCGCGATGAAAACGCTCATGGGATATTAGCAGGAAGATTAAAGCTTCTTAGAATAGCTGGTAAATCAGTATTTGCCAATATAGAAGATGAGCAAGATAATTTACAAATTTATTTTAATCAAAACATTTTAGGGGAAGAATACTTTGCCGTTTTAAAAAAATATCTTGAAGTAGGGGATATTGTTTTGGTTAAAGGTTTTCCTTTTATGACTAAAACAGGAGAATTTAGTCTTCATGTAGAGCAAATTCAAATAGCCACAAAAGCTATAGTGCCTTTACCAGAAAAATATCATGGACTGACAGATATTGAGCAAAGATATAGAAAAAGATATCTTGATATGATTATGAATAGTGTGGTGAGAAAAGATTTTATTTTGCGCTCTAAAATCGTTTCTTATATTAGATCTTTTTTTGATAATAAAGGATTTTTGGAAGTTGAAACACCAATGATGCATCCTATTGCAGGAGGAGCAAATGCAAAACCTTTTGTGACTTATCACAATGCTTTGGGTGTGGAAAGATTTTTAAGAATTGCTCCAGAATTATATCTAAAACGTTTGATTGTAGGTGGTTTTGAAGCAGTTTATGAGATTAATAGATGTTTTAGAAATGAAGGGATGGATTTAACGCACAATCCTGAATTTACTACAATCGAGTTTTATTGGGCTTATCATAATTATCATGATTTAATGGATTTAACAGAAGAGCTTTTTGCTATGCTTTTAGATAAGTTAAATTTAGATAAAAAACTTGAATTTGATGAAAAAATAATTGATTTTTCTAAGCCATTTGAAAGAATTACTTATAAAGACGCATTAAAAAAATATGGTGGTTTGGATGATGAGCTTATTAACAATAAAGAATTAATCTTGAAAAAGCTAAAAAAAGATGGATTTGAAGCCAATGAAAAATTAGAATTAGGCCATTTGCAAGCTGAACTTTTTGATAATTATGTTGAAGATAAATTGATTAATCCTACTTTTGTGATAGATTTTCCTATTTCTATAAGTCCTTTATCTAGAAGAAGTGATAAAGATGCAGATATTGCTGAAAGATTTGAGTTGTTTATCGCAGGTAGAGAAATTGCTAATGGATTTAACGAGCTTAATGATCCACTAGATCAATATGAGAGATTTTTAAGGCAAATTGAAGCAAAAAATGCAGGTGATGAAGAAGCATGTGAAATGGATGAAGATTTTGTTAATGCATTAGGTTATGCTATGGCGCCAACTGCAGGACAAGGTATAGGAATAGATAGATTAGTTATGCTTTTAATTAATAAAAAATCAATTCGTGATGTAGTGCTTTTCCCAGCTATGAGACCACTTAAAAATGAGATAAAAGGAGAGTAAATGTTGGAAAATTTTGATAAAGAAATTTTTGATTTAACCCAAAAAGAGTTAGCAAGACAATGCGATGGCCTTGAAATGATAGCAAGTGAAAATTTTACCATACCAGAAGTTATGGAGGTAATGGGTAGCATTTTAACAAATAAATATGCAGAAGGTTATCCTGGTAAAAGATATTATGGCGGATGTGAATTTGTAGATGAGATTGAAACGATTGCTATAGAACGATGCAAAAAACTTTTTAATTGTAATTTTGCTAATGTGCAACCTAATTCAGGCTCGCAAGCAAATCAAGGTGTGTATATGGCATTATTAAATCCAGGTGATAGAATTTTGGGTATGGATTTAAGCCATGGAGGACACTTGACTCATGGTTCTAAAGTAAGTTCTTCTGGAAAGGTTTATGAAAGCTTTTTTTATGGAGTTGAGCTTGATGGAAGAATTAATTATGATAAAGTTAGAGAGATAGCAAAAGAGATTAAACCAAAACTTATTGTTTGTGGCGCTAGTGCTTATCCTAGAGTGATTGATTTTCCTAAATTTAGAGAAATAGCAGATGAGGTTGGTGCGTATTTGTTTGCTGACATTGCACATATTGCAGGCTTGGTTGTAGCAGGTGAACATCCTAGTCCATTCCCTTATGCTCATGTTGTAAGTTCTACTACACATAAAACTTTAAGAGGTCCAAGAGGTGGGATTATTATGTGTAATGACGAAGAAATTGCTAAAAAGATAAATTCAGCAATTTTTCCAGGCATTCAAGGTGGTCCATTAATGCATGTAATTGCCGCTAAGGCTGTTGGATTTAAATATAATTTAAGTGATGAGTGGAAAATTTATGCTAAGCAGATCATCAAAAATACTGCTACTTTGGCGCAAGTTTTAATAGATAGAAAATATGATTTAGTCAGCGGTGGTACTGATAATCATTTGATTTTATTAAGCTTTTTAAATAAAGAATTTAGTGGCAAAGATGCAGATTTAGCACTAGAAAGAGCAGGTATTACAGCTAATAAAAATACTGTTCCAGGTGAAACTAGAAGTCCTTTTGTAACGAGTGGTTTAAGACTTGGAACAGCGGCTTTGACAGCAAGAGGTTTTAAAGAAGAACAAATTACTATTGTTGCAAATTATATAGCTGATATTTTAGATGATATACAAAATACAAAATTACAAGAGGAAATTAAGGTTAAACTGAAGGATTTAGCAAGTAATTTTATTATTTATGAAAGGGCTTTATTTTGATTACAACAATGGATTTAGCTTTAATTAAAATGGTTACAAGCCATTATTATATAAAACGTGACACTATAGTAAATAAATACGAATACAAAGGTAGAATTTTCTTTGATAAATTTGAAAAAGTTAATGCTCCATTAACTGCTAGTGTTATACAAGAGCATATGGAAAAGAAGATAATCGTGGCGCATTCTTTAATCAATAGTTTTGATAAGGTTGAAAATATTGTATTCGATTATAATGGTTTTAATGCAGAGCGTTTTTGGCATAGAGCGCAGCTTGTTTTAAGAGAAGAAGGTTTTATTAATTTTACTGCTTATAGAACAAGAACTAATAATCATTTACATTTGTACATCCATAAAGGGCATACAACCTTTAACGAGGCTTGTTCTTTGGGCTCAAAATTATCTTTGCTCTTTTCTCAAAAAATGCCAGTGGAATGGAAGGTTTTTCCTAGTATGGATATACCTAGAGAATTTAATATATTAACCTTGCCTTATGAAGTATATCAAAAAGAACGCGGTGCTTCTTGGTCTAAACATATGTAATTTTGAAAGGATGAAAAATGGAAGAAAACAATAAAAACGAATTTGATGATATTATTTTGCAAAAAAGCAATAAAAGTGAAAAACTTAAAAAAATTTTACTTAGATCGATTATTTTAATCATTGTATTTTTAGTTGTTATGATAGTAATGAAGCTAATTAATGACCCAGGTAAAGAAAAAACATTGCAAATGCCATCAGAACCACAAGAGCAAGCTGTTTATGAAAATAATTTTAATTCTTTACCTATTACAGATAGTGCTAAAGAAGAGGATGAATTTGAAGCTTTAGCTAGGAAATTAAAGGAAGAGAGCTCTTTGAATGATGCAAATACTACCATAGAAGAAAAACAAAGAGTTTCAAGCAATAGCGTTTTAGATCAAATTACTACAATAGAGCCAAAAGAAGAGCCAGCTAAGGTGGAAGAAAAACAAGAAGAGATTAAACCTATAGAAAAATCTACAGAAAAACCGATTCAAAAACCTTCTGAAAAACCAAAAACTCCAGAACAAAGCAATACAAATGAATTATTTGAAAGTATAAAAACTCCAAGTGTTCAAACACAACTTCCTTCAGGTGCTTATATTCAAGTTTTTTCTTTAAATAGTTTAGATCCTAAATCAAAAGAATTAAATATACTTAAAGAAAATGGATATGATTATAAAATTTATAAGACAACAGTAAATGGCAAAGAGCTGACAAAAGTTTTAGTTGGACCTTATAAAGAGAGTGAATTAAAGGCTGAATTAGAAAAAGTACGTTCTAAAATTACAAAAGGTGCTTTTACATTCAGAGTAAAATGAAAATTTTTGCAGTTATAGGCGATCCTATTATGCATTCTAAATCTCCAAGAATGCATAATAATGCCTTGCAAGTGCTCAAAGAAGGCGCAGTTTATACAAGATATCATCTAAAAGATAAAACAAAATTGAAAGAAATTGTTCAAAAATTAGATGGTGCTAATATCACCATACCTTTTAAAGAAGTAGCTTGTGAAATAGCTGATTTCAAAGATGAAAGTGTTATGCATATAGGTTCTGCTAATACTTTATTAAATAAAGATAATAAAATTTATGCTTATAACACAGATTATCTAGGATTTTTAAAGGTGATTGAAGATTTTTCTTTTATTAAAAATGCTTTGATTTTGGGTGCTGGAGGCACAGCCAAAGCTTTAGCATATGCTTTAAAATCTAGGAGTGTTGAAGTTACAATAGCAAATCGTTCTAGTGCTAGATTTGAAAGTTTAGCCAACTATCCATGTTTTTTATATGCTCAACTTGATTTAAGTAAAAAATTTGATTTGATTATTAATACAACTAGTGCAGGTTTAAATGATGCAAAATTACCTTGTCAAGAAGAGATTTTAAAAAATATTTTTCAACATGCCAAATATGCTTTTGATGTGATTTATGGTAAAAATACACCTTTTTTAAAATTAGCAAGAGAAAATGGCTTGAAAATAAAAGATGGTACACAAATGCTTTTATGGCAAGGCGTTTTTGCTTTTGAGTTGTTTTTAGAGTGTCAAAAAACAGAAGAAATTTTTAAAGCCATGAGGATGGCTTTAAAACTTCCTTAGTGGCTAAACCAAGATTTGATTTTATCAAATAGGCTTTCTTGTTCTATAAAAGCTTCTTCATCTGCTAAGCCAAAGCTTTTTTCAAGTTGTAACAGTAGATTTTTTTGTTCTTCGGTAAGTGTTTTTGGAAATTTTATTTCAATTTGTACAATATGTGATCCTAATTTTCCATTGTGAATATTTTTAACACCTTCATTGGTTAATTCGAATTTTTGTTTATCTTTCGCACCTATTGGAAGTTTAAGATCGGCCTCTCCTCTTATAGTGGATACTTTAATAGTCTTTCCAAGAGCAGCTTGGGTGAAAAATACAGGTACTATGGTATAAATATCATCATCATGCCTGATAAATTTATCATCATCTTCTACGATGATTTTGATATATAAATCACCTCTTTGAGAAGAATTCGGGAGCTCGTTTGCTTTATTTTGCACTCTAAGACTCATACCACTATCTATACCTTCTGGTATATCAAGTTCTATATGGTCTTTAAATTCTTCATAGCCATTACCATGACATGTTTTACATTTGTCTTTTATAATCTGACCACTACCTTTACAATGATCACAGCTTTGCACAAAGGTCATAAAGCCTTGTCTAACACCAACTTGTCCTTTCCCTCTACAATGAGAACAAGTATCTAATTTTCCATTTTCTGAGCCACTTCCTTTGCATGATTTACAAAAACTTTTATAGCTAAAATCGATCTTTTTTTTGCAACCAAAAACAGCTTCTTTAAAGCTAATTTTTGTTGTTATTTTTAAATCTTGAGGATATTTATTTCCTTTTTCTTTTTTACGCGTTGAGCTGCCAAAACCAAATCCATCACCAAAAAAACTCGAGAATATATCCCCTAAATCAACATTTCCAAAACCACCTGTTTGACTTTTAAGTCCTTCTTTTCCGTATCTATCATATATACTTCTTTTTTCATCATTGCTAAGCACCTCATAAGCTTCATTTACAAGCTTAAATTTTTCTTCTGCTTCTTTATTTCCTTGATTTCTATCAGGATGATATTTTAAAGCCATCTTTCTATATGCTTTTTTTATGGTTTCTTTATTTGAAGTTTGAGAAATTTCTAGTATTTCATAATAATTAAGTTCCACTTTTTTTCCTCTCTTGAAAAATTAATATTGTAATATTAGCAAAAAAATAAATGAATAGTTAAATTATGTGTTATAATGTTAAGTTTGTAACATATTTTCACTAAAGGGATAGGAATGATTAATGTTTTAATGATCGAAGATGATCCAGGTTTTGCAGAGTTTTTGGCAGAATATTTGGCTCAATTTAATATAAAAGTTACTAATTATGAAGATCCATATTTGGGAATGAGTGCTGGTATAAAAAACTATGATTGTTTGATTCTTGATTTAACTTTACCCGGACTTGATGGTCTTGAGGTTTGTCGTGAAATAAGAGAAAAATATAGTATTCCTATTATTATTTCTTCAGCTAGAAGTGATTTGAGTGATAAAATTGTAGGCCTTCAAATAGGTGCAGATGATTACCTGCCAAAACCATATGATCCAAAAGAAATGCATGCAAGAATTATGAGTTTAATTCGTCGTTCTAAACGAACTAATGAAACTCCTGAAAAAATAATCAATTCAGCATTTAAAATTGATGAAAAAAGGCATGAAATAAGTTATAATGATGAAATTTTGGTTTTAACTCCTGCTGAATATGAAATTTTAAGTTATATGATAAGACAGCATGGTTTTTCAGTTAGCAGGGAACAACTTGTATATCATTGTAAAAGCTTAAAAGATAAAGATTCTAAAAGCTTAGATGTTATTATTGGTAGACTTAGAACTAAAATTGGCGACAGCTCAAAAGCACCAAAACATATTTTTTCAGTTAGGGGAATAGGATATAAATTAATAGGATGAAAGTAACTATTAACCTTAAGATTACAGTCCTTTTTGTAACAACTTTTTTATTTGTCTGTGCTTTATTTTTACTTTTGGGTAAGGTTCAGATTGATTCTTATTTAGCTAATGAGCAAAGTAGACAAAAAGAAATTGTAGAGAAAATAATATATAATCTAGAAAGAAAAGAAGGTTTTTCAATACATGATTATCTTCTTTCTAAGTCTTTTAAGCTAGTCGAAAATGAGCGCAATGTAAAACATATTGTTGCTAAAGGTGAAAAAGTTCTTAGGGTTAATTCTTTATATGGAAGCTTTTTTTCTATTATTTATCATAATCAAATTTTTTTTTATATAGAACAGTTTAACACAAAACATCTTTATGAGTTAAATGTGTCTACACGTTTTGAGTATTTATTTTTATTAAGTTTCTTTTTTGGCTTGTTTTTGATTATATTTTTATATTTTTCAGTATTAAGATCTTTGATGCCTTTAAAAATTTTAAAAAAGAAAATTAAAAATATTAGTGCAGGTAAAATTGAATCTTCATCTGAATACTCTCAGATTAATGATGAAATTTCGGAAATATCTTTCGAATTTGATCATGCTATAAATAAAATACAAGAATTAGTAAAATCAAGACAATTTTTCTTAAGAATGATTATGCATGAACTTAAAACACCCATTGGAAAAGGTAGGATAGTTTGTGAAATGTTGGATAATCAAAAACAAAAAGATCGTTTAGTGGCGATTTTTGAAAGACTTGAATTGTTGATTGATGAATTTGGAAAAATCGAAAAAATCTTATCAAGAAATTATCAACTTAATCTGCAAACCTATCATTTGAGTTTGATTTTAGAACAAGCTGAAGATTATTTAATGAGAGATGATTTTTATCAAAAAGTAAAAATCTCTTATAAAGAAGATACTATGATAGTTGCTGACTTGGAGCTCTTTTCTTTGATGCTTAAAAATTTAATCGATAATGCTATCAAATATTCAGACGATAAAGTATGCGAGATTATATGTTCTGGAGATTATATAATTGTTAGAAATAAAGGGGTGCAACTTAAAAAAACTTTTGATTATTATTTAAAACCTTTTATGAGAGAGCAAAATACTCAAGTAGAGGGAATGGGCCTAGGGCTTTATATCATTAGTAATATTTGTAATCTTCACGGTTATAATTTAACTTACAGCTATGAAGATGATTATCATACTTTTAAAATTGTTTTTTCAAGGTTAAAATAATTTGAAAGGTTTAGAGAAATTTAATGAATTGGTATCTGTCTTTTCTGCTTTGCCTACTATAGGGAAAAAGTCTGCTTTAAGACTTGCTTATCATATTTGCATAAAAGATCCTTTACTAGGCTCTAAACTTGCTTATCATATTGAAGAATCGATTAGAATGATAAAAAAATGCACACAATGCGGTGCTTTAAGTGAAAATGAATTGTGTGAAGTTTGCTCTAATATGGAAAGAAATCATAACATTATCTGTATAGTGCAAGATTCTAAAGATGTCTTAGTTTTAGAAGATAGTGGAAGTTATGATGGGCTTTATTTTGTGTTTGATGATACTAGTGAAGAAAATATTATAAAATTAAGATTGATGATTGAGCATAATAAAACCACAGAAATATTTTTTGCTTTCACGCAAGGCTTAAATTCTGATGCTATTGTTTTTTTTATAGAAGAAAAATTAAAAGATTTGAATTTGATTTTTTCTCAAATAGCTCAAGGTATTCCAAGTGGTGTTAGTTTAGAAAATATTGATGTTATATCTTTGCATAAGGCTATAAATCATAGAACTAAGCTTTGATTGATATATTTTTTTAATAATGCTAACCATTCGCTTTTGTTAATATCACTTAAAATTAAATTTGCGAAATTACAATCTTTAACTCTGTTTTTAGAAAAAAGTAAAATGACAATTTGTGGATTTTTTATCTTGTATTCTTGTAAAATTTGACTAGTATGCATTAGATCAAATTTTATAACCTCATAGTCTACTAAAATTAATTTAAATTTAAATTGCAATGCTTTTTTAAAATCACTTAAATTATCCATGGTTTGATTATGAGAACAAAATTGATTGGTTATGTTTAAAATAAGATTATTTTCAAAATAAGAAGATTTAAAAATTAAAACATTATAGCAATCTCTTATAATATAATGTTCTTGTGTAAAATGAGTATTTAAAAAACCAACAATCTTCTCAATGTGAATTTCTTCAAAAGTGAAATTTAAAACATTGTGTATTTTTTCCTTTGAAATAATAAAAGAATAATTTTTATCATCTTTTTGGTTATATTTGTATAAAATTTCACTACTAATATTCATTTTAAGTAAAATAGACTGCAATAGAAAATTTTCATTTTTATTATTGTTGATAATGCCTACATGTATATTTTTAAAGTGTCTATGCTCTAGGTCGGATTTATAATCTTTGGTAAAAGGTTTTAATATATAAGTAGAATTATCTAAATATAGATAACCTAAACCATGGGTAAGATATTGATAATTTCGCTCTAAATATAGATTTTGCTTCTTTTGTTCATGTAATTTTTTACCCGTTAAATCAAATGATAATTTTAAATTTTCTTTTAATTCTTCTAAAGAGTTTGATTTTGATAAGGAAAAATATTTTTCTATTTCTTGAATTATTGCTTTATTTTTTTTATTTTTTTGTTTTTTTGAGATTATACAAATACAGGCGATAATAAAAATCAAAATGCTTATAAAAGCATAAACGAAGAATAATTTTTGATCCATAGGATATAAAAAATAATAATTTAAAAAACATAAAATTAAAGTCAAAAGACTAATAAATAATATCATAAATTTTCCTTGATTAATTTAGCTATTTTTGCATTGGAAAGTGATTTTAATTCATCAAAGCTAGCTTTGCTAATCTTATCAAAACTACCATAATAATCTAAAAATTTTTTAATATATCCTTGGGAAATTCCAAGTTGTATTAGTCTAGAACTTTGTAAATCTTGTTTTCTTTTTGTTTTTTGATGAAAACTAATCGCAAAGCGATGTGCTTCATCGCGTAATTTTTGCAAAAATTGTAGTTTTTTATCATCAGTAGAAAGTTGAATTTTGCCTTCTTGGGTATAAATTTTATCTTTCGCACTTCCTTTTGCTCTATATGCTTTTGCATCTATTTTTTCTTTAGAAATTGCTAAAATATCTATATTTACCCCAGAGTTTTTAACGATATCATTTGCTAGTTTTAATAAAGTGTCTCCTCCATCAATTAACCATAAATCAGGCGGGGGATTTTTATCAAATGACAAAGCTCTTTTGCTAAGGGTTTGAAGCATTTGATCATAATCATTTTTATAGGATAAATGGTAGTGTCTATAAGAATTTTTGTCAAATTTTCCATCTTTATAGGCTACCAAAGCACCGACATTTGCTTCACCTTGCATATGAGAATTATCAAAAATTTCTATATAATTAGGATAATTTTGTAGGTTAAAAAATTCTTTTAATTCTTTTAAAAATAAATAATCATCACTTTTCAAGTGCTTTTGTATGTTTATTTTTGCATTTTCTAGCGCAAGTTCACATAAGGCTTTTTTTTCACCAAGTTTTGGGGTCTTAAGATGAAATTTTTTAGAAAATCTCTCACTAAGTAAATTTTGCAAAAGGTTCATGTCTTCAAATTCTTCATGCGTATAAATTCGGGTTGAATTTATTGGACTATCTTGGGTGTAATTTTCCAATATGTATTGTTTATATATTGCATTTAAGTCAAATTCATCTTGATGATTTAGGATTAACACTTTATGGTTTGAGCTAATTATCCTACCATTATTTATAACAAAACGTACCATAGAGAGTATATTTGCTTCATGGTATATGGCAAAAACATCAAAATCTTCTAATTTTGCAAGGTCTATTTGTATTTTTATACTTAAATCTTCTATTGTTTTGATTTGATCTCTTATAAGAGCTGCTTCTTCGTAATTTTCATTCTTTGCATATTCAAGCATTTTATTTTCTAAATTTTTTGTTAAAGATAAGGGGTTTAAAAGAGCTTGAGTAGCCTTTTGGGCAATTTTTTCATATTCTTGTTTGGAAATTTTTTGCTCACATGGACCTTTACAACGCTTGATTTGATAAAAAAGACAAAGCTCTTTGCAAGATTTTTTTTGTCTTAGTTCAAAAGATAAATATAAAGCATTTAAAAGCTCTTTTGCTCCTTTAAAAAATGGACCAAAATATTTTATTTTATTTTTTTTGATGATTTTTCTTGTAATTTCAAACCTTGGAAAATCTTCATTTAAATCTATATAAATATAAGGGTAAGTTTTATCATCTCTTAATAATATATTATATTTTGGATGAAGTTGTTTTATAAAAGAATTTTCTAGTATTAAAGCATCAGCCTCATTTTTTGTGGTGATAAATTCTAAATGATGGGTTTGACTAATCATTTTTTGAATTCTTAAGCTATTGTTAGGATTAGGGCTAAGTTTTGGAGTGAAATTAAAATAACTTTTAACTCGATTTTTTAAATTTTTAGCCTTACCAACATATAAAAGTTTACCTTGAATATCAAAGTACTGATATATGCCAGGCAAATTAGGTAAGGTTTTGAGTTCATTTTCAAGCATTTTTTATAAGCTTTCGTAGTTCTTCAAATTTATTATATAAAATAGGATTTTCAAAATGATTTTTAAAATTTCCATTAGAAAGTTCTAGGTAAGTTTTTTTATGCTCGCTAATGGTATTGTTTTTAGAAATAAAGTTTTTATCATTAAGTATTTTTATGTTTTCTACCTTTGCAAAATTATTCATTGGCTTGGCTAAAGTATAGTTTTTTATGAGACTTTTAATCATTTTTTTGGTATTATCGTGATTTAGTTCCATATAAGCAACATGGTGTTTAACTAAAATGATTAAGATATTGTTTTTAATAAAAAGTTTAGTAATCATTTGTTGATGATTGTGATTAAACAAATTTAAAAACTCTTTATATTGAAAAAGTAATTTTAAAGGTTTATGATGTTTAAAATCAGCAAGTTCGTTGATGATATAATGACTCGTTTTAATCTTCATTTAATTATTTTAACATTTTTTTTATTAATATTTTTAAATGCATGTGGTTATAAAGATGTTCCATTTTATGAAATAAAAGATAATAATGGCAGTGTAAAAGAGATTAAAAAATTCCGATCTTTGGAGAGTGAAATATGAGTAAAATATTTTTTTTACTTTGTTTTAGTACTAGTTTTTTATTAGCAGATCAATTTTATGAGTTAAATTTAGCTTTTAGTGCTTTGGGAATAGGTGTTTTAATAATTTTTATATTGGGCTATTATTTTATTGCGGTAGAAGAGAAGTATCATATTAATAAAACTAAGCCTGCTTTATTTATAGGTACTTTATCTTTTGTTGTCATAGGTATATATATGGTAATGAATGATTTAGACACGCAAATACTTGAAGAGAGTGTTAATCATCTTATTTTAGAAATCGCACAAATTGTCTTTTTCTTAATAGCGGCTATGACTTTTATAGAGGCTTTGATAGAAAGATCGGTTTTTGAAACTTTAAAATACAAACTTGTAAGTAAGGGTTATACTTATAGAAAGTTATTTTGGCTCACAGGTGCGTTAGCTTTTTTTATTTCTCCAATTGCAGATAATCTTACAACCGCTTTGATTTTATCTACTGTGCTTTTAACCATAGATAAACATAATAAAGAATTTTTAATCCCTGGTGCTATAAATATTGTCGTTGCAGCTAATGCCGGTGGAGCTTGGTCGCCTTTTGGTGATATTACCACTTTGATGGTTTGGACGGCAAAAAAAGCCACATTTTTTGAATTTTTTACTCTTTTTCCTGCTTCTTTTATTGGTTGGTTACTTACGGCTTATTTATTATCGCGTTATGTACCTAATATTGATCCAGATTTTCACAAAGATAATTTAAAAAAAGTTGAGATTAAACCAGGTGGTAAAGTTTTTATTGTGCTTGGTTTTTTAACCATAGCTTTGGCGGTATTTATTCATAGTATTTGTGATTTACCTGCAATGTGGGGTATGATTTTTGGTCTTTCATTGCTTAGCTTGTATATGTATTTTTTCAATAGAAAACAAGGTAAAAAAGATTTAAATATTTTTCACTACATGACACGTATAGATATGGATACTTTATTATTTTTCTTTGGTATTTTATCTGCTGTGGGTGCCTTGCATTTTGTGGGTTGGCTTGCTTATGCTTCTGACCTTTATGCAAAATTTGGAGCTACTAGTATTAATATAAGCGTAGGATTTTTATCCGCTATTATAGATAATGTTCCGGTAATGAGTGCGGTATTAAAAGCTAATCCAAGTATGGATAATACTCAATGGCTTTTAGTAACTCTTGCAGCAGGAATAGGGGGATCTTTGATAAGCTTTGGTTCTGCAGCTGGAGTAGGCGTTATGGGTAAAATGAAAGGTATTTATACTTTTAATGCGCATTTAAAATATGCTTGGACAATTTTGATAGGTTATATAGTATCTATTATAGTTTGGTATGTACAATTTCAACTGTTAAATTTATAAAGGAGTTAGATGAAAAAAGCAGATATTTTAGTTTTGGATTTTGGTTCGCAATATACACAACTCATTGCTAGAAGACTAAGAGAGCAGGGTGTGTATGCAGAAATTTTACCTTTCAATATAGGCCTAGATGAAATCAAAGCTAAGGAGCCTAAGGGTATTATTTTAAGTGGTGGGCCAGCTAGTGTATATGCAAATGATGCTTATTTTTGTGATAAAGGCGTTTTTGAACTTAATATTCCGGTATTAGGGATATGTTATGGTATGCAACTTATGGCACATCATTTTGGTGCAAACGTAGTTCCAGCAGGACACAAAGAATATGGCAAAGCAACTATAGATATCCAAAATGATAGTGATTTGTTTAAAAATTTACCTAAAAAGCAAACGGTATGGATGAGTCATTCTGATAAGGTTGAAAATTTGCCACAAGATTTTGAGGTTTTAGCAACTAGCGAAAATAGTCCATTTTGTGTATTTGGAGATGAGAAGCGTAAATTTTTTGCTTTACAATTCCATCCTGAAGTGCAACATAGTGAATTTGGAAAAAGTATTTTGAAAAATTTTGCTAAGTATGCATGTAATTGTGATAGTGTATGGAATATGGGATCTTTTGCAAAAACTCAAGCACAAAAAATCAAAGAAGAAGTGAAAAATGATAAAGTTCTTTGTGCGGTAAGTGGTGGAGTGGATAGTAGCGTGGTGGCTGCATTATTAGCAAGTGCAATTAAAGATCAAGTAGTGGTTGTTTTTGTTGATAATGGGCTTTTAAGAAGTGGTGAAAAAGAGCAAGTTGAGTATATGTTTAAGCATACCTTGGGTATTGATTTAATTAGCATTGATGCAAGAGAGATTTTTCTAAGTCGTTTAGTGGAAGTGAGAGATCCTGAACAAAAAAGAAAAATCATAGGAAATACATTTATAGAGGTTTTTGAAGAAGAGGCTAAAAAACATAAAGATGTAAAATATTTAGCACAAGGGACTTTGTATACTGATATTATTGAAAGTTCAGTTGTAGGATCTAGTAAAACCATAAAATCTCATCATAATGTAGGTGGTTTGCCTGAAAAGATGAATTTAAAACTCATCGAGCCTTTAAAAGAAATTTTTAAAGATGAGGTAAGAGCTTTGGGAATAGAACTTGGTTTAAGTAAAGATGTGGTTTATCGTCATCCTTTCCCAGGACCAGGTCTTGCTATACGTATAATGGGCGAGGTAAATGAACCTAGCTTGGAGCTTTTAAGAAAAGCAGATGTTATTTTGATTGAAGAATTAAAAAGTAGTGGTTGGTATGATAAAACATGGCAAGCCTTTTGTGTGTTTTTAAATGTACAAAGTGTTGGTGTAATGGGGGATAATAGAACTTATGATAACGCAGTTTGCGTGCGTGTGGTTAATGCAAGCGATGGTATGACAGCTACTTTTTCTCATTTGCCTTATGAATTATTAGAAAATATTTCACGCCGTATTATTAATGAAGTAGAAGGAATTAACCGCGTGGTGTATGATATTTCTAGTAAGCCACCAGCGACGATTGAATGGGAATGATTATTTGGTGCAAAAATAAACAAAAGCAGGAGGGAGATTTTGCCAAATGATAGGTGAAATTTCCACCTTGTTAAAAGTAGCAAAAAGCTTTTTCTTAAAAGCTTTTCCTTTTGGTGTTGGGAGTATATAAGCAAATGTTGCAAAACAACCATTTTCTTCCAAAGCATTATGGATGGATTTTAGCAATAAATCTTGTTCTTTGGAATTTAATAAAGCCCAAGGAATTCCTGAGATGATTAAATCTACATTATTGATCGCTCTTTTTTTTAGCATATTTGGTAAAAATTCTGCCGAGTTAACTTCTATATCTATATTTTTTATATTTTGTTTTAATTTTTTTGCCATATGAGGATTGATTTCAACGGCAAAAAAACTTGCATTATGGCTTTTTTGTTTGAGAATATACTTTGTAAAACTTCCCGTACCAGGTCCTATTTCAATGATATTTTTCGCATGTCGAACATGAGAAGTTATGAGTTTGCTTAATTTTTTGGAGCTCGCACAAAATGCCCCTGTTTGTTTTGGATTTTTAAAATATTGATATAAAAACATAAATAAAATACCTAAAGATGTTTATTTTGTGAAATTTTAAAATATAATTGTAAATTTATGAAAACAAAGTTAAAATAAGAATTGAATTTTTCTTTAAATCAAGGATTTGGATATGCACGGAAAAATAATGGTTTATGTGGATGCTACTGGAAGAGGAACAGTAATCAATCTATCAAAAACATTTTTTGAATTTAATAAACATGCATGGCATGATAAAAGAAGTATGCCAACGGTTGGTATGTTTGTTGAATTTAGATCCGATGGAAAGCATATTACGGATTTACGACCATCTAAATTCCAAGAATTTACAGATGATGATTTTATTAAAGAAAGGGATTTTTGGAAAACAGATAGTGATGATGAGTTAGAGGACTTAAGACTTACAAGACGTGATACTTATGTTCAAGAACTTTATAGAGAAACAGATTATGATAATCTTGATAAAATCACATTAAATTTAACTATTCCACAAGCCATTCAAAGATATTTTTATAATGAAACTTTGTCAATTAATGCAGTAAAAGACATTAACACAGATGAAGTGCCATATATTATTGATTTTTTTGCTATGAAGCGTTTTTTGTATAAGGCTTTAGATACTTTATTGTTTTCGGATAATACTATCAATCAAGCTGATTTTTCTGCAATGAAAAATATCATAGTACACCTTGAAATGTCATATAAAGATATGAAAGACAAGCAAAAACATATCAACATGGAACGCTTATATGAAGAGTTTTTTTTATCTCATCAGTGTCATTATCAAGCACTTTTAGCTTCCATTGATAATAGAAAAAATAGAAAATTAGCACTTGATCGCCAAATGAGCACTTTAATAACAGATATAAAATCAAAGCAGGCAAGATTGGAAGCAGAAGGTGGAAAACACCAAGAACTAGAAGAAATAATACAAGGTAAAAAACAAAAACTAATAGAATTAAAAAATGAAGCTGATTATTTTACTAAAAGTGTAGAAAGATTAGAATTAATAAAAAAATCTTTCTATGAAAAAAATTTTACTATTTTTAATAATAGTTTTAATATGGCAAGAGAAAAACTTTTTGAAAAGATTAAGCAGGGTTTAAATGTATGCGCAACAAAACTAGATATAGAAATTTGGAAAAAATCCTTAAAATCAACAAGTATAAAAAATTCATATTTTAAAAATACAACCGAAATTTCATTTTGCACTTTATCATTTGCTGAACTTTATTTAAATAGACTGAATAAACATGCTTTAAATCCAAACGACCAACTCTTGCTTTCTTATGTTAAAAAAGTCAGAAAAGAATGTGAAAAAAGCTTTTTGGTGGTAACATCTAATCCAGATTTGTATGTAAGTATGAAAATTCAAATTTTTGCAACGAATCCTTATTATGTAGTTAAACATGCACCTAAAAAAGTAAATTATCAAGGATTGATGAAAAATACTGAATTTGATATAGTTTATGTAGATGAAAAGACTATATGGGCGCCTGTTGCTGATATTATTTTAGAAGGGAAATATTTCTTAAAAAAAGATTCTAAAACTAAATTTAAAATTTTATAAAAATCCTTTTAAACCCTATTTTTAAGTTTTCTTAGTTATAATTATATCGCCTAGATGGTTCGATATAGTATTAAAGAGGATCCAACACATTAATTATAAGCTGTGATGTGTGATTTACCGTGTTCTGTGACTTTGTTTGAGTTTTGAAAAAAAGTGAGAAGCTGCAGCCTTTAAAAATCACCTAATGGCATACTTTGACTTTTTGAGGGTCAGACACTTATACTCCGGCCATTTGGGTTTTTGCAACACTTTTAAGGAAAATAATGAAAATTTTAATATTAGGAAGCGGTGCAAGAGAGTATTCTATTGCTTTGGCTCTTCAAAAAACAAATAATAGTTTAGAATTTTATTTTGCTCCAGGAAATGGTGCTACTGCTAAAATAGGAACTAATCTTAATATGAAAGATTCTAAGGTTATTACAGCTTATGCAAAGGCATCTGAAATTGATCTTTGTATAGTTGGGAGCGAAAATTTCTTAGCAGAAGGTATAGTGGATCTTTTTAAAGAAAATAATATTGCTATTTTTGGTCCTACTAAAGCTGCTGCTATGCTCGAAGCGTCAAAATCTTACATGAAAAGTTTTTTAAAAAAATATAAAATTAAAACAGCTAAATTTTTAAATACAACAGATTATGAAAAAGCTAAGAAATTTGTCACATCTTTAACACCTCCTATAGTGGTAAAAGCTGATGGTTTGTGTGCAGGCAAAGGAGTGATCATTGCTCAAAGCCATGAAGAGGCTTTAGAGGCTACTAAAAATATGCTGAGCGGTGAAAGTTTTGGAGAAGCTGGAAAAATTGTTGTGATTGAAGAATATCTTAATGGTTTTGAGTTAAGTGTGTTTGCAGTTTGCGATGGAAGTGATTTTGTCTTATTGCCAGCTGCTCAAGATCATAAAAGATTGCAAGACAATGATAAAGGTCCTAATACAGGTGGCATGGGAGCTTATGCTCCGAGTGCTTTAGCAAGTGAGAGTTTGTTAGAGCAGGTGAAAAGAGATATAGTGATGCCAACGCTAAAAGGCATGAAAGAAGAAGGTGCTGAATTTGTTGGAGTATTGTTTATAGGTTTGATGGTTGTAAATAATAAACCTTATGTTTTAGAATACAATGTGCGCTTTGGTGATCCTGAGTGTGAAGTTTTGATGCCTTTGATAGAAAATCCTTTGGATTTATTTTTAGCGTGTGTGAATAAAAATCTTGCTAATACTCATATAAAAATTAAAAATGAATTCGCTGTAGGTGTGGTTTGTGCAAGTAAAAATTATCCTTATAGAGACTCACCAAAAACATTAATTGAATTAGGCAATATCCCGCAAAATTCTCATATTTCTTATGCTGGTGTAAGTTTGGAAGATGATAAATTATATGCTAGTGGTGGTCGCGTATTGGTTTGTGTGGGAACTGGCAAAAGCATTGAAGAAGCTCAAAAAAATGCTTATATACTTTGTGAAAATGTCCATTTTAAAGGAAAACAATATAGAAAAGATATTGCCTTTCAGGTTCTTAAATGAGTGCCAATCAAGAATTATTCGATAAGTTAGAAAAAGAAGAATTAAAAATAGCAAGTTTTAAAAAAAGATTTTTAGCTTATGTTATTGATAGTTTTGTAATTTTGGCCATTGTAAGTATTATTTTGCTTGATAAAATTAATTCTATGCAAACTTATGAAGAAATTCATAACCTTTTAATGCGCTTTGCTGGTGGAATTTTGATTTTACAGTTTGCGTATCACAGTTTATTTACTTATTTATATGGTGCAACTTTAGGAAAAATGCTTTTGAGGATTATGGTGATTGACCAGGAATTGCTAGATAAACCAAATTTTACTCAAAGTGCTTTAAGAGCAGGTGTAAGACAAATCAGTGATATGTTATATGGTTTGGGCTTTGCTTGGGCTTTGAGTAATATTGTTTTGAAAACTTGGCATGATTATGCAGCCAAAACAGTGGTGATAGATCTTGCGTAAAATATTGCTTTCTTTAGCTTGCGTAGGAAGTCTGTATGCTTCTAAGGTAGATATTTATGCCTTAGATGTTGTAAAAACAAATGATATCATAGAAGCAAAAAATAATGTGGTTGTAGTTTCTGATTTGTATTTAATAACCGCAAACAAGGCTAAATTTAATGAAATAACTAAAGATTTAGAATTGTTTGGTGATGTAAATATCTTACGAGGACAAAAAGAAAGAACTAATTCTACTTATACTAAAATTAATCTCAAAGATAACACAACAGCTTTTAAAAATTTATTTTTTTCAAATAACGATTTAGAGGTTTGGTTGCAATGTCATCAAGCAAATTTAAATGATAAATTTGTTGTAACTAAAAAGTCGGTTGTTTCTAGTTGTAATGTTGAAAATCCTGATTGGGAAATTCGTTTTGATGAGGGTAAATTAAATAAAGAGAGTAATTTTTTACATCTTTATAATGCAAAATTATATGTAAAAAATACCCCTGTGATGTATTTGCCATATTTTGGCTTTAGCGTAGATACTAAAAGAAAAAGCGGTTTGTTAATTCCTCAAGTAGTTTTAAAACAAAGTGAGGGATTATATTATAACCAGCCAATCTATTATGTTATTGATGATAGTGTAGATATTCAATTTGAACCTCAAATTAGAACAAAAAGAGGTTATGGTTTATACTCAACTTTAAGATTTATTGATAGTCCTCATTCTCAAGGTGAAATTAGTGGTGGTATTTTTGGAGAAAAATCAAGCTATAAAAGAGAAGAAAATTTAAAAAATAAAGAACATTATGGTTTAGAGATTAAATATTCAAGCGAAGCTTTATTTAAGAGTCTTTTGAGTGATGAATTTCAAGAAGGCTTATGGGTTGATACTACTTATTTAAATGATGTAGATTATATGAATTTAAGCTCTAGTACAAAAACTGAAGCTTCTTTGGTTACCTCAAAAATAAATTATTTTTTATCTGATGATGATAATTATTATGGTGCTTATGCAAAGTACTATATAGACACTTCTAAAATTAGCAACAAAGATACCATGCAAGAATATCCATCTTTTCAATATCATAGATATTTAAATGGTTTTTTTGATAATTATATACAGTATAGCTTAGATGCTTCTTTTCATAGATATTATAGACATACAGGTATTTATGCTAAAACTTTAGATTTTGATTTGCCTTTAATTTATCACACAAGTTTTTTGGATGATTTCTTAAATTTTGCCTTCACAGAAAGAGTTTATGCAAATTTTGTAGATTATTCTAATACAGATATTAAAAATCAAGAGCATTTGTTTCAAAATTCACATAATTTTTCTTTATATACAGATCTTTCCAAACCTTATGAAAATTTTTATCATACCTTATATTTAGGTGCTAATTATTTTATACCTGGGGCCAAATCAGGTAAAATTACCGAAGATTTTATAGAATTAAAAGATGAGCCTGAGCAGTTTAGTTTTTCGATGTATCAATATTTTTACAGTGTTTTAGGTAAAAAAAAACTATATCATAGTTTAAAGGCTAAATATTTTACCAAAGAGGGTAGTTTTGGTGGTTTTGATAATGTTGTGGAATATTTTTATAATGATTATATAAGTTTAAGAAATGAGGCAGAATATTCAGGAATAGATAATCGCTTTGATAAAGTATTTAGTGAAGCCTTATTTGATTATGGTGAGTGGAAAATTAGTTTAAACCATGCTTATAGAATATATGAAAAAGAAAAATATAATTTTTTAGGAACTAAAGCTCAATATGATATAAATGCTAACTATCAAATATTTGGCGGTTTGTGGTTTGATTTGAATAAAGATCCTGAAAAATGGGAGGTAGGTTATACCTATCAAAGAAAATGTTGGAATTATTCTTTGATGTATCGCAAGGATGTTTCGCCTAAACTTACTAGCGGTGGGATTAGTGCTAAAGATCAAAGTGGTTTGTATTTCATGTTTAATTTTTATCCTTTGGGTGGGGTATCTTATGATTTTTCTTTGGAAGAAAATGAAAGGTCTATATAATGTTTTTTGAAGATGAAAAAGAAGCACTTGAAAGATTATATGATTTACTTCCGTTAAATAAATTAAAAGATTACATCATTATTACTCCTTCTTTAAAATCTATAGTTTTTGTTGATGCATTGGCAAAAAAAATAGAAATATCCTATGATTTTTTATTTACAGAGCAAATTAAAGCTCCTAATAATAATGAATGTCAAATAGCCATGATTAGTGAAACAAAAGAATTACTTTATAATGAAGCCTTAGTTAAGGCTTTTGATATAAGCTTGGATTATATTTATGGTGAGGCAAATAGGACTTATGAAGAAAAAATTCTAAAGAATGTATATCGTTATAGAAAAGGTAATCTTTTAAAAGATTTAAAAGGAAAAAATATTTTAATGTTGCATGAGGGGTGTGAAAGTGGGATTACTGCTTCTTCATGTATAAAAAGCTTGTTAAAAGAAGAGGTTAGTAGTATTATTTATGCTACTGCATTAATGCCAAGCGATGTATATGATTATATTAGTGTTTTTGCAGATGAGGTTTATTGCGTGCAAAAAATTGATCATTTTGTAGATATTGAGTTCTATTTTAAAAATAAAACGATTTTACAAACTCATGAAATTTTAGATATTCTAGAAGAAAGTAGGTATTATTTACCTTTAAAAAAATAATTTTATATCTGAGCAATAAGTTGTTCAGATATAAAATTATGGGCAGAATAAAAACAGGCTTTTTAAGTTTTAGTTTTTAAAATTTAAAAAGCTTATTTGGTTTTGCCTATGATAAAAATTTAAAGGAAAATCATGCAACACGAAATAAATATCAATAATCACTTTGAAATATTTGACACTGATAAAGTGGCAAAACAAGCTGCCGGTGCAGTTTTAATGCAAGAAAAAAATGCAGTAGTTTTGGCAACCGTAGCAAGAGAAGAAAAAATGGTAGAAGAGGATTTTTTACCTCTTACAGTACAATACATAGAAAAAGCTTATGCAGCAGGTAAAATTCCAGGAGGTTATGTTAAAAGAGAAACTAAACCTGGTGACAATGAAACACTAAGTGCTAGGATTATAGATAGAAGCTTAAGACCTCTTTTTCCAAGAGGGTATGCGTATCCAACCCAAATTGTTATAATGGTTCTTTCTGCCGATCCTGAAGTAGATTTGCAAGTGATGAGTTTAAATGCTGCAAGTGTTGCTTTGTATTTAAGTGATATTCCTATCAAAGCACCAGTCTGTGGTGTAAGAATAGGTCGTATAAATAATGAATTTGTTTTAAATCCAAGCAATAGTGAGTTGAAAAATAGCACCCTAGATCTTTATATAGCAGGTGTTAAAGATGAGCTTTTGATGATAGAAATGAGAGCTTTGGCAAACAGGCAAGACGATAAACACTGTATGAATGAACTTAGTGAAGATGATACTTTAAAAGCTTTAGATTTTGCAAGCAGTGCAATCTTACGTGGTTCCAATGAATATGAAAAAGTATTTGCTGCTTATAGGAAAAATTCTAAACTCGAGTTTAAAATAGAGTCAGATAATGTTCAAATTATTGACTATATAAAAAATACTTATATAACAAAACTCAAAATTGCTATTAATCAAATGGCAAAAAGTGAAAGGCTAAGTGAAATTTTGCAAATAGCAAAAGAGATTGAAAGTAAATCTATAGCTATTGAAAACGAATGGAAAATTGAAGATATTGAAAAAGCTTTGCATGTATGCAAAAGAGAACTTATTAGAAATCAAATTATTAATGAAAATAAAAGAGCAGATGGTAGAGGTTTAAAGGATGTTAGAAAAATAGATATAGAAACAAATATTTTACCAAGTGCACACGGATCTTGTCTTTTTACTAGAGGGCAAACTCAAGCTTTAGTTGTGGCTACCTTGGGAAATGATAATGATGCGCAAATGTCAGATATGCTTACAGAAAAAAATCCTATTTGTGAAAAATTTATGGTTAATTATAATTTTCCGGGATTTTCTGTAGGTGAGGCTAGCCCTATAAAAGCTCCTGGTAGAAGAGAACTAGGGCATGGAAATTTAGCAAAACGAGCCTTACATCCTAGTGTAGATGTAGATTATGTTCATACCATTCGTTTGGTATCTGAAATTTTAGAAAGCAATGGTTCTAGTTCTATGGCTACTGTTTGTGGCGGTGCTTTGGCTTTAAGAGCTGCGGGAGTAAAAAGTGAAAAACTAGTGGCAGGTGTGGCAATGGGACTTGTTTTTGAAGATGAAAAATATGCTATTTTAACAGATATTATGGGGCTTGAAGATCACGATGGAGATATGGATTTTAAAGTAGCAGGAAGTTATGAAGGGATTACTGCTTTACAGATGGATATAAAACTTGGTGGTATAGAGCAGCAAGTTTTAAAAGAAGCTTTATATCAAGCAAAAGAAGCTAGAGAACATATTTTAAAACTAATGGAAGAAGCTGATAGAAATATCATTGTTAATGAAGCTATCTTGCCAAAAATTGAAATTTTTGATGTAGATCCAAATAAAATTCCTGATATTATAGGTCAAGGTGGTAAAACCATTAAAGAAGTCATTGAAAAATTTGAAGTTAATATTGATTTAGATAGATATAAAGGTGAGGTTAAAATAACAGGAATTGATTATGATTTGATTTCTCAAAGCAAAGAATATATATTAAAATTACTTCACTCTAAAGGTTCTAATAAAAAACACGATAAAAAAGAAATGCCTAAATTTGAGATTGGAGAAGAATTTTTAGGAAGAGTTCAAAAAGTTGTAGAATTTGGAGTTTTTATTGAACTTAAAGAAGGCGTGGATGGTTTATTGCATAATTCTAAAATAAAAGAAAAATTAGAGGTAAGTAATGAAGTTAAAGTTAAAGTTGCGGAAATTAAAAACGGAAAGGTATCTTTAGATTTAGTCTGATTTTAAGCATATTTGTCGATATGCTTAAAATTTTATATTATATCTTGACAAAAAAATATTCTTTTGGCATAATTTCATTTTTTTGATTGTCTCGTTAGCTCAGCCGGTAGAGCATCTCCCTTTTAAGGAGGGGGCCGTTGGTTCGAATCCAACACGGGACACCACTAAAATCTTTATGGTCGCTTAGCTCAGTTGGTAGAGCGCCACCCTTACAAGGTGGATGTCATAAGTTCGAGTCTTATAGTGACCACCATTCTTTTATTGTTTTAGGTGCGGCGGTAGTTCAGCTGGTTAGAATATCGGCCTGTCACGCCGGAGGTCGCGGGTTCGAGCCCCGTCCGCCGCGCCATTGTCTCGTTAGCTCAGCCGGTAGAGCATCTCCCTTTTAAGGAGGGGGTCGTTGGTTCGAATCCAACACGGGACACCACTAAAATCTTTATGGTCGCTTAGCTCAGTTGGTAGAGCGCCACCCTTACAAGGTGGATGTCATAAGTTCGAGTCTTATAGTGACCACCATTCTTTTATTGTTTTAGGTGCGGCGGTAGTTCAGCTGGTTAGAATATCGGCCTGTCACGCCGGAGGTCGCGGGTTCGAGCCCCGTCCGCCGCGCCATTGTCTCGTTAGCTCAGCCGGTAGAGCATCTCCCTTTTAAGGAGGGGGTCGTTGGTTCGAATCCAACACGGGACACCACTTATTGACCCTTTCGTCTAGTGGCTCAGGACATCACTCTCTCTGTGTGATAACAGAGGTTCAAATCCTCTAGGGGTCGCCATAAAAAATAAAAATTATAATTATTATAGTATTTTTTATTTTATTGTATAATGAAATTATATTTTAAATTAAAGGATAAATTATGGATAATTCACTATCAGGATATACTAAAAAATATGATAATGAGGGGTATGGCTTGCAATATCCAGATGGGCATGTTATAAGATTTTATGAGAGAATCTTAAAATATAAATTAAATAAAACAAGTGGAAATTTACTTGATTTTGGTTGCGGAAATGGAGTACACTCTAAATATTTTCAAGATGTGACGGGGGGGGGTATTAATACCTATGGTATAGATATTATTCCTAGCTTAAAAAATACTTGGAAAAAAGATCCTAGTATAAATGAAGATAGTTTTCATGTTATTACGCCTAATTCTAGCTTTAAAAATTTATTTAATGTAAAAATGGATTTTATTTTTGCAAATCAAAGTTTATATTATCTACCAAGCAAAGATTTTCAAAAAACTATTGAAGAATTTTATGATTTATGTAATGATGGAGCAATAATTTTCGCGACAATGATTAGCTCTAAAGCTTATCAAGAATTTGTTATAGGAAATGTCAAAGAAAATGGTTTGGTAGAAGTAAAATCTAGTCCAAGATTAAATGATGAATCTACTTATATAAATTTTACAAAAACAATTGAAGAGTTAAAAGAGAAATTTAAACCTTTCAAGCCATTATTTTGGGGAGATTATGAACTGATAAATTTATATAATTTTGAAGGAAGTGTACAGCATTTTATTTATATAGGAGAAAAATAATTTTATATGATAAAGACTTGACAAAGTCTTTATCTTGCTTTTTGTTATTATAGCTACCAATTATTCTGTTTATCCCCCCCCCCTTTTTTTTTTAAACACACTTTACTTCATACACTCTATATTAATACATTTTAGTTCTTTTATATTCTTTTATATCTATTATTCTATATTTATAAATTCTCCTTTCTCTTTCTATAAATTTCTTTTTTACTTTCATTTTCTTTTTTCATTTAATAAAATTTTAAGCTTTTGTTGCTATAATTTCATTTCCTTTTTAAATGAAAGGGTTTTAAAAAAAGCTAAGATTTTTCGTCTTAATTTTTTAGTATTTGTTCTTTAAATTATTAATATTGTTAATCAAATCTTATAGTCAATCTTTGAAATCTAAATAAGTGATCGATTGAGCCAGAGATTTACTTTAATGTAAATCTTCAATTAAAATAAAAGATTATTTTTTAATCTTTAAAATACTTTTTCTTTGAAGAAAAAGATTAAACTTATCCAATTATTTTTTATGGAGAGTTTGATCCTGGCTCAGAGTGAACGCTGGCGGCGTGCCTAATACATGCAAGTCGAACGATGAAGCTTTTAGCTTGCTAGAAGTGGATTAGTGGCGCACGGGTGAGTAAGGTATAGTTAATCTGCCCTACACAAGAGGACAACAGTTGGAAACGACTGCTAATACTCTATACTCCTGCTTAACACAAGTTGAGTAGGGAAAGTTTTTTCGGTGTAGGATGAGACTATATAGTATCAGCTAGTTGGTGAGGTAATGGCTCACCAAGGCTATGACGCTTAACTGGTCTGAGAGGATGATCAGTCACACTGGAACTGAGACACGGTCCAGACTCCTACGGGAGGCAGCAGTAGGGAATATTGCGCAATGGGGGAAACCCTGACGCAGCAACGCCGCGTGGAGGATGACACTTTTCGGAGCGTAAACTCCTTTTCTTAGGGAAGAATTCTGACGGTACCTAAGGAATAAGCACCGGCTAACTCCGTGCCAGCAGCCGCGGTAATACGGAGGGTGCAAGCGTTACTCGGAATCACTGGGCGTAAAGGGCGCGTAGGCGGATTATCAAGTCTCTTGTGAAATCCAACGGCTTAACCGTTGAACTGCTTGGGAAACTGGTAGTCTAGAGTGAGGGAGAGGCAGATGGAATTGGTGGTGTAGGGGTAAAATCCGTAGATATCACCAAGAATACCCATTGCGAAGGCGATCTGCTGGAACTTAACTGACGCTAAGGCGCGAAAGCGTGGGGAGCAAACAGGATTAGATACCCTGGTAGTCCACGCCCTAAACGATGTACACTAGTTGTTGGGGTGCTAGTCATCTCAGTAATGCAGCTAACGCATTAAGTGTACCGCCTGGGGAGTACGGTCGCAAGATTAAAACTCAAAGGAATAGACGGGGACCCGCACAAGCGGTGGAGCATGTGGTTTAATTCGAAGATACGCGAAGAACCTTACCTGGGCTTGATATCCTAAGAACCTTATAGAGATATGAGGGTGCTAGCTTGCTAGAACTTAGAGACAGGTGCTGCACGGCTGTCGTCAGCTCGTGTCGTGAGATGTTGGGTTAAGTCCCGCAACGAGCGCAACCCACGTATTTAGTTGCTAACGGTTCGGCCGAGCACTCTAAATAGACTGCCTTCGTAAGGAGGAGGAAGGTGTGGACGACGTCAAGTCATCATGGCCCTTATGCCCAGGGCGACACACGTGCTACAATGGCATATACAATGAGACGCAATACCGCGAGGTGGAGCAAATCTATAAAATATGTCCCAGTTCGGATTGTTCTCTGCAACTCGAGAGCATGAAGCCGGAATCGCTAGTAATCGTAGATCAGCCATGCTACGGTGAATACGTTCCCGGGTCTTGTACTCACCGCCCGTCACACCATGGGAGTTGATTTCACTCGAAGCCGGAATACTAAACTAGTTACCGTCCACAGTGGAATCAGCGACTGGGGTGAAGTCGTAACAAGGTAACCGTAGGAGAACCTGCGGTTGGATCACCTCCTTTCTAGAGTACAAACTGATAAGTCTCACAACTATCAGTTCATATAAACTCAATCATCCTTGTTTAGATTTCAAAGATTGATGAAAAGCTAATTTTGGGGAATTAGCTCAGCTGGGAGAGCGCCTGCTTTGCACGCAGGAGGTCAGCGGTTCGATCCCGCTATTCTCCACCATTTATTAAGGGCCTATAGCTCAGCTGGTTAGAGTGCACCCCTGATAAGGGTGAGGTCACAAGTTCAAGTCTTGTTAGGCCCACCATAAAAAGATTTGTTTATCAATCATAAATAAAGTTTTAAAACTTAAAGTAAGTATATAGCTAAATAAAATAAGAATATAAAGCATTTTACTTTATTTATTATATTTTTAAATTATTTAAACTCTTGATATATACTTCCTTTAGGTTTTAAGACCTATATAAATAAAACATAAACATATGATTTATTTTTTATGATAATTATTTAAAATATTTTATTGGTTATTGTTTATTTAACGTTATTTGAATTATCATTGTTAAGAGTCACAAGCAAGTTTTAATAAAAACAATTTTACAGGACTTGTTAAAGGATAAAACCTAACTATCTTTTCTTTAGCTTTTAGTTAAAGACAAGTTTTAAACTCACAGCTTATTAGACTAATGTTTTTTAGTTTTGTTAAGTGTTTAAATGCTTTCCGTCTTAAGATAGTAAAGTCTTATCATAAAAACTTTAACAAGGAAGTGATGCGTTTTAGAATGAATTTAAAAAGGTAAGCTATTAAGAGCGAATGGTGGATGCCTTGGCTGGTAAAGGCGATGAAGGACGTACTAGACTGCGATAAGCTACGGGGAGCTGTCAAGAAGCTTTGATCCGTAGATTTCCGAATGGGGCAACCCAGTATATAGAGATATATACTACCATAATGGAGCGAACGTAGGGAATTGAAACATCTTAGTACCTACAGGAAAAGAAATCAATAGAGATTGCGTCAGTAGCGGCGAGCGAAAGCGCAAGAGGGCAAACCCAGTGCTTGCACTGGGGGTTGTAGGACTGCAATGTGCAATAGGTAAGGTTAGTAGAACACTCTGGAAAGTGTAGCCATAGAGGGTGATAGTCCCGTATACGAAAACCAAACCTTAGCTAGCAGTATCCTGAGTAGGGCGGGGCACGAGGAATCCTGTCTGAAGCTGGGTCGACCACGATCCAACCCTAAATACTACTACCAGACCGATAGTGCACAAGTACCGTGAGGGAAAGGTGAAAAGAACTGAGGTGATCAGAGTGAAATAGAACCTGAAACCATTTGCTTACAATCATTCAGAGCACTATGTAGCAATACAGTGTGATGGACTGCCTTTTGCATAATGAGCCTGCGAGTTGTGGTGTCTGGCAAGGTTAAGCACACGCGAAGCCGTAGCGAAAGCGAGTCTGAATAGGGCGCTTAAGTCAGATGCTGCAGACCCGAAACGAAGTGATCTATCCATGAGCAAGTTGAAGCTAGTGTAAGAACTAGTGGAGGACTGAACCGATAGGCGTTGAAAAGCCCCCGGATGACTTGTGGATAGGGGTGAAAGGCCAATCAAACTTCGTGATAGCTGGTTCTCTCCGAAATATATTTAGGTATAGCGTTGTGTCGTAGTATAAGGGGGTAGAGCACTGAATGGGCTAGGGCATACACCAATGTACCAAACCCTATCAAACTCCGAATACCTTATATGTAATCACAGCAGTCAGGCGGCGAGTGATAAAATCCGTCGTCAAGAGGGAAACAACCCAGACTACCAGCTAAGGTCCCTAAATCTTACTTAAGTGGAAAACGATGTGAAGTTACTTAAACAACCAGGAGGTTGGCTTAGAAGCAGCCATCCTTTAAAGAAAGCGTAATAGCTCACTGGTCTAGTGATTTTGCGCGGAAAATATAACGGGGCTAAAGTAAGTACCGAAGCTGTAGACTTGATTTTATCAAGTGGTAGGAGAGCGTTCTATTTGCGCCGAAGGTATACCGGTAAGGAGTGCTGGAGCGAATAGAAGTGAGCATGCAGGCATGAGTAGCGATAATTAATGTGAGAATCATTAACGCCGTAAACCCAAGGTTTCCTACGCGATGCTCGTCATCGTAGGGTTAGTCGGGTCCTAAGTCGAGTCCGAAAGGGGTAGACGATGGCAAATTGGTTAATATTCCAATACCAACATTAGTGTGCGATGGAAGGACGCTTAGGGCTAAGCAAGCTAGCGGATGGAAGTGCTAGTCTAAGGTAGTAGGAGGTTATATAGGCAAATCCGTATAACAATACTCTAAGAACTGAAAGGCTCTTCAAAGTCTTCGGACAGCGAGGAGAATTGCTGATGCCGTCGAGCCAAGAAAAGTTTCTAAGTTTAGCTAATGTTGCCCGTACCGTAAACCGACACAGGTGGGTGGGATGAGTATTCTAAGGCGCGTGGAAGAACTCTCTTTAAGGAACTCTGCAAAATAGCACCGTATCTTCGGTATAAGGTGTGGTTCGCTTCGTATTAGGATTTACTCCGAAAGCGAAGAAACTTACAACAAAGAGTCCCTCCCGACTGTTTACCAAAAACACAGCACTCTGCTAACTCGTAAGAGGATGTATAGGGTGTGACGCCTGCCCGGTGCTCGAAGGTTAATTGATGGGGTTAGCATTAGCGAAGCTCTTGATCGAAGCCCGAGTAAACGGCGGCCGTAACTATAACGGTCCTAAGGTAGCGAAATTCCTTGTCGGTTAAATACCGACCTGCATGAATGGCGTAACGAGATGGGAGCTGTCTCAAAGAGGGATCCAGTGAAATTGTAGTGGAGGTGAAAATTCCTCCTACCCGCGGCAAGACGGAAAGACCCCGTGGACCTTTACTACAGCTTGACACTGCTATTTGGATAAGAATGTGCAGGATAGGTGGGAGGCTTTGAGTAATAGACGCCAGTTTATTATGAGCCGTTGTTGAGATACCACTCTTTCTTATTTGGGTAGCTAACCAGCTTGAGTTATCCTCAAGTGGGACAATGTCTGGTGGGTAGTTTGACTGGGGCGGTCGCCTCCCAAATAATAACGGAGGCTTACAAAGGTTGGCTCAGAACGGTTGGAAATCGTTCGTAGAGTATAAAGGTATAAGCCAGCTTAACTGCAAGACATACAAGTCAAGCAGAGACGAAAGTCGGTCTTAGTGATCCGGTGGTTCTGTGTGGAAGGGCCATCGCTCAAAGGATAAAAGGTACCCCGGGGATAACAGGCTGATCTCCCCCAAGAGCTCACATCGACGGGGAGGTTTGGCACCTCGATGTCGGCTCATCGCATCCTGGGGCTGGAGCAGGTCCCAAGGGTATGGCTGTTCGCCATTTAAAGCGGTACGCGAGCTGGGTTCAGAACGTCGTGAGACAGTTCGGTCCCTATCTGCCGTGGGCGTAAGAAGATTGAAGAGATTTGACCCTAGTACGAGAGGACCGGGTTGAACAAACCACTGGTGTAGCTGTTGTTCTGCCAAGAGCATCGCAGCGTAGCTAAGTTTGGAACGGATAAACGCTGAAAGCATCTAAGCGTGAAGCCAACTCTAAGATGAATCTTCTCTAAGCTCTCTAGAAGACTACTAGTTTGATAGGCTGGGTGTGTAATGGATGAAAGTCCTTTAGCTGACCAGTACTAATAGAGCGTTTGGCTTATCTTATTTAAGCATCACTTCCTTGTTAAGGTTTTTAATAAAGCTTTGAATATTTTTATATGAAATGTTTGTATAAAAATTATATTTTTAGTTTATAAAATCTTACAAGTAAAGTTTATATTAGAACTTGCTCTTAACATTGTTTTTTAAGTATTCTTGATAAAAATAGTATAAAGTTTAAATAGAATATTTAAATAACAATGTCCGTGATTATACAGATGTGGAGACGCCTTGCTCCATCCCGAACCAAGAAGCTAAGCACATCGTGGGTGATGATACTACGCCTTACTGGCATGGGGAAAGTAGCTCATTGCGGACTTGTTAATTCTCTTATTATTCTTACTTATTACTTAGATAAATCCTTAATTAGTTTATTCTTTACTTTTTTAATTAGTGATAGTTTTTATAGTTTTATAATTTATTTCTTTATGGTTTTTATGTAATGAATATCTTTCTAGGAAAGTGATTAATTATAATAAAGAGCTTTTAAGAGATAGTTGTGAAAAGTAGATTTCTTTTATTTCTTTTATTTCTTTTATTTCTTTTATTTCTTTTATTTCTTTTATTTCTTTTATTTCTTTTATTTCTTTTATTTCTTTTATTTCTTTTATGGTGCGATCATGAATTATTTATAGTTTTTTGGTGTTTAGTGGTTTAGTTTTTATTGCTTGTGGTGGATTAGTTTGATTAGTTGGTTTAGTTGGTTTAGTTGGTTTAGTTGGTTTAGTTGGTGGTGCTTTGTAGATTGTATTAAATTATTTTAATAATTTATGGCACCTTGTTTTAATTTTTAATTGTGTATATCTTTTTTATTGATTTACTAAATTTGCTTTTATGTGTTTTTAGTTGAAATTGTAGTTTTATATTTTTTGCTTGGAGTGTGTATTATAAAATTAGTATATTAGTTGGCTACTTGGTTATTTGGTTAGATTATTATAGATGTTTTTATTTATTTAAGGCATTGTTTTTCTTTTATCATTAATAGACTTAGGGGATTGTTGATTAATATAAGAAAGTAGATTATTAAGGCAATTAGTATAGTTATGATTTATTAATGGTTTATGGGAGAAGTGTAGTTTTTAATTATTTTTTATAGTTTTTAGGTTGTGTTGATATGATTGAATTATTATAATGATTGATTAGTGGGTTGGGTTTGAAAATTTAGTTGTAGCTTACTAATGTACTTAAATTGGTATATGGAAATAAAAATTTAAAAAGATATTAATTGGTAAAATATGTATTTGGTTTGTAAGAGATTTTTATATGGGTTTTACTAGATTATAATATAATGTTAAGATGATATTAAGTAGATTGGAAAATTTTTTAAGAGATAATAATATATTTTTAAGTGGTGGCGCAGGTGTCGGTAAGTCTTTTTTAACTACAGAGCTTATAAGATCTTATAGAGCTCAAGGAAAAATCGTCGTTGTATTGGGTTCTACTGCACTTAGTGTTTTTAATATAGGTGGGGTTACTTTACATAGTTTTTTTGCTTTTAAAAGATGTCAAAATTATGATGAGTTGTATTATGAAGATAGGAAACAAAAAGATAAACTAGAAAAATTAAAGAGAATTTTAAAACAATGTGATTTGTTGGTTATTGATGAAATCTCTATGGTAAGTGCCTCATTGATGGAAATGATTTATTACAGATTATCAAGAAGTGGTTTTAATGGTAAAATTTTATTAGTTGGAGATTTTTTTCAACTTCCACCTGTGGTTAAATATAAAGAAAATCAAACTCAAAATACTTTATTTCAAAATACTTTATATGCTTTTTCTTCGCAAGCTTGGAATGATCTTAAATTTATTAATTTAAAACTTAGCATTGCAAAAAGAACTCTAGATAAGCAATTTTATGAATATTTGTTTTTTCTTAGAATGGGTGAAGTGAATAAAGAAATGTTAAATTTCTTTAAAAAAATGCTAATTAGTTCAAAAAATTTACTTGAGTATATGGATGAATATACTCTATTGTGTGCCACAAATAAAAAAACTAATCATATTAATACTGAAAAATTAAATCTTTTGCAAGGTGAAGAAAGCATATTTAAGGCAAAAGCTGAAAAACTAGATTGTGCTTTAGATGATAAAACTTATGAGCAGTGGATTAATGGGCTTAATTCTTTGAGTGAGTTAAAATTAAAAATAGGTGTTAAGATTATTTTTTGTGTGAATAATAAAGAAGAAAATTATTATAATGGGGAGCAGGGTATTGTTTTAGATTTTGCAAAAGACAAAGAGCAAGAATATGTTCTGATAGAAAAAAATAATGGTGAAAGATTGAAATTAAAACCATATGAATATACCTTGGAAGAGTATGAGCTTGATGCAAATGAAAAATTAGAAATTAAAATAAAAGCCAAATTTATTCAATTTCCTATAAAATTAGCTTATGCTATAACAATTCATAAATCTCAAGGTATGAGTATAGATAAATTAATATGTGACATAGATGGAATTTTTGAAAAAGGACAATTATATGTTGCTTTATCAAGAGCTATTAATCCAAATAATTTAAAAATTGTATATAATTATAAAATTCCTTTTGAAAATTATTTTTTAAATATTTTAAAGATAGATAAAGAAGTTAAGCGGTTTTATTTAGAAGAAAAATTTATAAATTTAGAAGAGAATTTGGAGTAAATATGAAACGGATTGTAATTTTATTTTTTTCTTTTTGTGGTATTTATGCTAATTCTTTGAGTATAGAAGATTTTAGAACAGATTTGTATTCAAAAGTTGGAAATAATACTTTAAAAAAGATTGAAATAACTTTAGATTTTGAGGGAGAAAATTTAGATCAAAAGAAAATCATAGACGCATTAAATACTATTGTATCTAGTTATTTTTATGAAGATTTGTTCACAGAAGTGGGTAAAAATAACTTCAAAGAAACTTTGCTTAAATTTAGTAATAAAAAATACAAAACTCAAATAAAAAATATTTACATTTTAAAAATTAACTCAGTGGCTCAATTTGATATAGAAGAACTGAAGCGTTTTGTAAAAGATTTAGAAAAAAAAGACAAAGATTTAAAAGAAACTGCTAATCAAGAAGAAATTCAAAATATTCTTAAAGTTACTAAAACTTCAGATCAAAATAATACCCAACCAAAAGATATGAATGCTACTCAAACAAGCAGTGCTAAAGATAGCAATGTAAGTTTCAATCAAGATGTTAATGCAAGCAAAGAGGCTATGGATATGATTTTAAAAACTATGGAAAATACTCAAATGCAAATATTAGTACCAAGCAAAGAACAAGATTTATTCAAAGAAATACCATTTTGATTATTGGATTATATCAAAATGGCTTGGGATTTTTGGTATAAAAATATTTTCGTTAATATTTTGATCAAATTTTTGGTTGTAAAAATAAATAATGACTAAATTTCCTAATTCATCTTTATAAGAAATACTGTTAAGATTGCTATTTTTTAGCTTGATGTTGTATATAATATTTTCGTATTTTGCTTCATAGTTTTCATGAGATATTAATTTTGCATTTTTAAAAATTGCTTGAAGATTTGGTAAATTTTGCAATTGAGTATAAATGGCTTGTTCTAATTCAGGTTCTACAATCACAACTTCTTTGTGATTGATATAGATTTGCTTTTTATTTGGCTTAGTATAATTCCAAAAGGCTTTATTTTGAGTAATGATAAAATTTCCCTTATAATTTAGTGAAGAATTATTACTTTGTACTTTTTGTTCAAAATCACTGCTAAAATTTTTAAAATTTATATTAAATGCAAAAATATTACAAGAAAATATCATTGAAAATACAAAATATCTCATTATTGTCCTTTAAAAATTTTGCAAATTATATAAAATTTATGCAAATGAAATTTTATATAGTTCTAATTAAAATCAAGATATAATCTAGCATATATTTTTATAGTTAAAGGTAAAAAATGTTTTCTAGCGTATTTAAAGTAATATTTGGCACAAAAAATGATCGAGAAGTAAAAAAATATCTAAAAAGAGTTACTCAAATAAATGCTTTAGAAAATAAATATGAAAATTTAAGTGATGATGAACTTAAAAAAACTTTTTTGGATTTTCAAAAACAAGTACAAGAAGAAAAAATAACTTTAGATGAAATTTTAAATGATATTTTTGCGATAGTTAGAGAAGTTGGTAAAAGAACTTTAAATATGCGTCATTTTGATGTGCAATTAATAGGTGGTATGGTTTTACATGATGGCAAAATAGCTGAAATGAAAACAGGCGAGGGTAAAACCTTGGTTGCAACTTTACCTGTTGTATTAAATGCTATGAGTGGTAAAGGTGTGCATGTAGTTACTGTAAATGATTATTTAGCTAAAAGAGATGCAGAGCAAATGAGTGCTATTTATAATTTTTTAGGTTTTAGTGTTGGAGTGATACTTTCAGAACAAAATAGTGATGAAGCACATAAAAAAGCTTATGAGTGCGATATAACTTATGGTACAAATAATGAATTCGGCTTTGATTATTTGCGTGATAATATGAAATTTTCAAAACTTGAAAAAGTACAAAGAGAGCATAATTTTGTTATAGTTGATGAAGTAGATAGTATTTTAATAGATGAGGCAAGAACTCCACTTATAATAAGCGGACCTACAAATAGAACTTTGGATGGTTACATTAAAGCAAATGAAGTAGCAAAACAAATGCAAAAAGGCCTAGCAGCTACTACTCCTCAAGAATTACCAAGTGGTGATTTTGTTATTGATGAGAAAAATAGGACTATTATGATTACAGAGGCTGGAATTTCTAAGGCTGAAAAATTATTTGGAGTGGAAAATTTATATAGCTTAGATAATGCAATATTAGCCCATCAGCTTGATCAGGCCTTAAAAGCACATAATTTATTTGAAAAAGATGTGCATTATGTATTAAGAGATAAAGAAGTTGTAATTGTTGATGAATTTACGGGAAGGTTAAGCGAAGGAAGACGTTTTAGTGATGGTTTACACCAAGCACTAGAGGCTAAAGAAGGGGTGAAAATTCAAGAAGAGAGTCAAACTTTAGCAGATATTACTTTTCAAAACTATTTTAGAATGTATAAAAAATTAGCAGGTATGACAGGTACTGCACAAACTGAAGCAACAGAATTTTCTCAAATTTATAATTTAGATGTGGTTTCTATACCTACAAATATACAGGTTGCAAGAATAGATAAAGATGATTTAATTTATAAAACTCAAGAAGAAAAATTTAAAGCAGTTATTGAAGAAATAAAAAAAGCAAATGCAAAAGGTCAACCGGTTTTAGTAGGGACTGCAAGTATTGAAAGAAGTGAAGTATTTCATAACATGCTTGTAAAAGAACGTATTCCTCATCATGTGCTTAACGCTAAAAATCACGAACAAGAAGCTTTGATCATACAAGATGCGGGTAAAAAAGGTGCAGTAACTATAGCTACCAATATGGCGGGTCGTGGGGTTGATATAAAAATAGATGATGAAATAAAAGCTTTAGGAGGGCTTTATATCATAGGAACTGAACGCCATGAAAGTAGAAGAATAGATAATCAACTTCGTGGACGTGCAGGGCGTCAAGGTGATCCTGGTGTAAGTAGATTTTATTTAAGTTTAGAGGACAATCTTTTGAGAATTTTTGGTGGTGATCGTATTAAAAACATCATGGAAAGATTAGGTATAGAAGAGGGTGAGCATATAGAAAGTCGCATTGTTACAAGAGCTGTTGAGAATGCACAAAAAAAAGTTGAAAGTTTACATTTTGAAAGTAGAAAACATTTGCTTGAATATGATGATGTGGCTAATGAACAAAGAAAGACCATTTATAATTATAGAAATGAATTACTAGATGAAGAATTTGACTTGCAAGATAAGATTTTAAAAAATATTGCTGAATATAGCAATCATTTGGTAAGTCAAATTTATCTAAATGCAGAGCTTGAAGATGATGTTAAACATTTTGAAAGCTTAAAGCAAAAAGTAAGTTATGAGTGTAATCTTGAGCTTAGCGAAGCTGATTTTAAAGACTTGGGTGTAATTGAAGTAGAAAATAAATTAAGTGAAATTTTAGAAAAAGCTTACAAAGATAAAATGAATATTATTGAAGATAAGGAAGCTAGAAAAATTGAAAGAATTCTATATCTTCAAATTTTGGATAATCTATGGAGAGAGCATTTATACCAAATGGATATTTTGAAAACTGGTATAGGTTTAAGAAGTTATAATCAAAAAGATCCTTTAGTAGAATACAAAAAAGAAAGTTATAATCTTTTCATGGAGCTTGTTGAGCGTGTTAAATTTGATAGTTTGAAATTGTTATTTAATGTAGTTTTTACTCAAAAAGAAGCACAAAATTTTGAAGAAAGAAGCCATGAACAAAACGAGCAGTTTTTAGCTAGTACTACAGAAAGTGGTGTTAATGAAAATGGTGAAGCACAAATTACTAAAGTGCCTAGAAATTCACCTTGTCCTTGCGGTAGTGGTAAAAAATATAAAGAATGCCATGGTAAAAGTGGTCCTAAAAAAGGTATTTTAGCTTAAGGTATGCAATGAATTTAGTTATAGTTGAAGATGATATCAATATGAGAAAATCACTCGAAATTGCTTTGAGTGAGTATGAAGAATTTGCTATAAAATCTTATAAATCAGCAACTGAAGCTTTAAAAAAACTAAATGATGATGTTGATTTGATTATTACAGATATTAATATGCCGGGTATGGATGGTATTGAATTTGTGCAAGCTTGTGAGAATAAATATGATTTTATTATTATTACAGGTAATGCAACGCTAAATCGTGCCATAGAAGCAGTAAGACTTGGAGTAAAAGATTTTCTAGTAAAACCATTTGATATTAATACTTTAGTAACTGCGATAAAACGCGTAAAAATAATTCAAGAAAAGACTTCTAAAAAAACAAACAAAAAGATTATCAAAAAAGAAGAAAATCATCAAGATTTTTATGGTATTTCTGAAGCTTTAGAAGATTGTTTAAAATTGACTACTAAGGCTGCTAAGACAGATGCAAGCGTGCTTTTTTTTGGAGAAAGTGGGGTAGGTAAAGAAGTTTTTGCAAATTTTGTGCATAAAAATTCAAAAAGAGCACAAAAACCTTTTGTGGCTATTAATATGGCAGCAATTCCATCAAATTTGATAGAAAGTGAGCTTTTTGGTTTTGAAAAAGGTGCATTTACCGATGCTAATACTACTAAAATAGGGTTGTTTGAGCTCGCTAATGAAGGCACTTTGTTTTTAGATGAAATAGGTGAAATGCCTTATGAAATTCAAGCAAAATTATTAAGAGCCTTGCAAGAAAAAGAAATTACAAGGTTAGGAAGTACTAAAAGCATCAAGATTGATGTAAGAATTATTAGTGCAACTAATGCTCATATGGAAAAAAAGATTGTAGATAATGAATTCAGACAAGATTTATATTATAGGCTTAATACTATTCCTATTAATATACCACCACTAAGAGAGCGTCAAGAAGAAATTTTGCAAATTGCACAAAAGGTATTACTTGATACATGTAAAGAATATGATTTTAATGAAAAAACTTTAAGTCAAGAAGCACAAGGTGCTCTATTAGCTTATGATTTTCCAGGTAATATTAGGGAATTAATTTCTATTATACAAAGAGCTTGTATTTTAAGTGAAAATGATGAGATTAGCGCTCAAGATTTGTTCTTAGAAAGTAGAAAAAGTAAAGATATTAAAAATCTTGAAAAAGAATTGATTTTAGAAGCTTTAAAAAATTCACAAGATATTACAGAAGCAGCTAAGCTTATAGGGATGAGTGAGAAAATTTTTAGTGAAAAAATGAAAAAATACAATATTACTTAAAAAGGATGGATGATGAAAAAAATAGCCATTGTAGGTGCAACTGGAGTAGTCGGAGAAGAGCTTTTAAATGTTTTGGATGAGCTTGATTTCCCGGTTGAAAGTATTTTACCATTAGCAAGTGCAAAAAGTGCAGGTAGCGAAGTAGAATTTAGAGGTAAAAGCTACAAAGTTAAAGAATTAACCCCAAGTGTCTTTAAGGAAAATCCTGTAGATATTGCTTTTTTTAGTGCTGGAGGAAACATAAGCGCTGAGTATGTAAAATACGCAGTAGAGTGTGGTGCTGTAGTGATTGATAATACTAGCCATTTTAGAATGGATGAAAATGTTCCTTTAGTAGTTCCTGAATGCAATAGTGAAGATATTAAAGATTGGGAAAAAACAGGAATTATTGCTAATCCAAATTGCTCTACTATACAAATGGTGCATGTTTTAAAACCACTTGATGATGTATTTAATCTAAAAAGGGTAGATGTAAGTACTTATCAGGCTGCAAGTGGTGCAGGTAAAGAAGGTATGGAAGAATTAGTTCAAGGAATGCAAAGTTTTTTTGCTTTTAAATTAGATGAATTTGAGGCAAAAACTTTTCCATATACCTTAGCTTTAAATTTAATTCCTCAAATTGATGTTTTTAGTGAAAATGGCTACACTAAAGAAGAATTAAAAATGGTAAATGAAACGCAAAAAATATTGCATAAAAAACTTGAAATTTCAGCAACTTGCGTAAGAGTCCCTGTGCTTAGAAGTCATAGTGAAGCCATTACTATGCATTTTGAAAAAGATGTTGATGTTGCTAAGGTTAGAGAGATACTTTCTAAAGCACCAAGTGTTGTTGTGATTGATGATGTAGAAAATAAAAAATATCCTATGCCACTTTTTATGAGTGATACTAATGAAACTTATGTAGGAAGAATTAGACGCGATATTAATCATAAAAACATTTTACATTTATGGTGTGTGGCTGATCAAATTCGTGTTGGGGCGGCTACAAATGCAGTGCGTATTGCAAAAAAATGGTTAGAATTGGTTTGATAAAGGGGAAAAATGCTAGGAAAATTTTTTGAAAATTTATTAGTTAAAAGTCGTTTGGTTACTATTTTACCGGTTATTTTTGGTCTTGTTGGTGCTTTTGTTTTGTTTTTTATAGCTAGTTATGATGTAATTAAAGTTTTAAAATATGTTTTTGAATACTTCATGGTTTCTAATTCAACAGTAGATTTACATGAGGATATTGTAGGTTTAATTATAGGTGCTGTGGATTTATACTTAATGGCTTTGGTTTTATTTATCTTTTCTTTTGGAATTTATGAACTTTTTATTAGTGAAATACAAGAGTTTAAAAAAACAAAACAATCTAAAGTGTTAGAAGTGCATAGTTTGGATCAGTTAAAAGATAAGCTTGCAAAAGTAATCATCATGGTTTTAGTTGTAAATTTTTTTCAGAGAATTTTGCAAATGCAACTTAATACAGTTTTGGATATGACTTATTTGGCAGGTTCTATTTTAGCTCTTTGTATAGGTCTTTATTTTTTACATAAAAGCGATCACTAATATAAGGAATAAAAATGATTTTTATTGATGCGTGCTTAAAAAAACCAACTCCTTACACTCCTGTTTGGATGATGCGTCAAGCAGGAAGATATCTGCCTGAGTACATGGAAGTTAGAGCAAGCGCTGGGGATTTTTTATCTCTTTGTAAAGACTATAAAAAAGCAAGTGAAGTTACTTTGCAACCTGTGGATATTTTGGGTGTTGATGCGGCTATTATTTTTTCAGATATTTTAATGGTGCCTTTAGAAATGGGCATGGATTTAAAATTTGAAAAAGGCGAAGGGCCAGTATTTTCAAATCCCATTAAAATTAAGGAAGATTTAGAAAGATTAGATGTTGAAAAAAGTATTAAAAATCTTTCTTATGTTTATGATACCTTAGCGCTTACTAGAGAAAAACTTGCACAAGATAAAGCTTTGATTGGTTTTTGTGGAAGTCCTTGGACTATTGCTACTTATATGATAGAAGGTGGTGGTAGTAAAAATTATGCAAAATGTAAAAAATTAGTTTATCAAAACCCTGAATTTTTACATCAGATTTTATCTAAACTTACTTTAGCATTGAAATACTACATTCAAGAGCAAATTAGAGCAGGTGCTAATGCTATACAGATATTTGATAGTTGGGCGAGTGCTTTAGAAAAAGAGATGTTTTTTGAGTTTTCTTTTAAATACATGCTTGAAGTTGCTGATTTTATAAAGGAAAAATATCCGCATATTCCCGTGATTTTATTTCCTAAAGGTGTTAGTGGATTTTTAGATGATATAAATGGAAATTTTGATGTTTTTGGTGTAGATTGGAGTACTCCTTTAGAATTAGCTAAAGAAAAACTAGGTGTTAGATATACTTTGCAGGGCAATATGGAGCCTTGCAGATTGTATAATAAAAAGACGATCGCAGCAGGAGTGGATAAAATTTTAAATATCATGCAAGATAGTGCACATATTTTTAACCTTGGACATGGTATTTTGCCTGATATTCCTGTTGAAAATGTTAAATATTTTATCAAGTTAGTTCAAGAGAAATCACAAAAGTGAATAAAATTACCTTTGGTCCTATAAGTTCAAGAAGATTTGGGCTTTCTTTAGGGATTGACTTAAGTCCAAATCAAAAACAATGTAATTTTGATTGTGTATATTGTGAATTACAAGCTGCAAAACCCATGGAAAAATCTTTAGTATATCCAAAAATTCAAGATATCTTAGAACAAGTAAAGCAAGCTTTAGCTAGTGATGTGAAATTTGATTTTCTTACATTAACCGCAAATGGTGAACCCAGTTTGTACCCTTATTTAAAAGAATTAGTTTGTGAGTTAAATAAAATAAAACTAGATAAAAAACTTTTGATTTTAAGTAATGGTAGTGGTGTATTAAATCCAAATATACTCAATGCTTTATTGGATATTGATGTGGTTAAATTTAGTCTTGATAGTGCTAAAGAAAAAACATTTTATAGAATAGATAAAGCTTTAAAACAAATTAAACTTGAAACAATGATAGATAAAATGATTACCTTTAGGGAAAAATTTATAGGTGAGCTTATCATGGAAGTTTTGGTTGTACAAGGCTTAAATGATAATAAAGAAGAAATGTTAGCTTTAAATGAAATATTTGGCAAAATAAAGCCATTAAGAGTAGATTTTAGCACTATTGATAGACCTCCGGCTTATCCTGTTAAAGGTATATCTATGGAAAAATTAGAAGAATTAAGTATGTATATTACTAGTGTGCCTATTGTGCTTGCTAAGCATTATTATAAAGGTGAAAAAATTGATTTTAATGCTCAAGAGCTTTTGAAAATGTTGCAACTTAGAGCTCAAAGTGAATTTGATGTTGAAAATAAATTTAGTCAATATAGCAAAAATGTATTAGAAAAATTAATTAAAGAGCAAAAAGTCGCTGTAAAAAATTTAGCAGGAGTAAATTTTTACAAAAAAATATAATTTTTTGTAAAAAACTCTTGACAAAAGTATTTTTTTCTTATATAATACCATTTCTTATTTATTGATTTTCCGGATTAGCTCAGCGGTAGAGTAGTCGGCTGTTAACCGATTGGTCGTAGGTTCGAATCCTACATCCGGAGCCACTTCTTTTTAAGTTATAATTCTGATTTTTATAAGTATTAAATAAATTATATGATTTTTATATAACTAGTATTTTCATTTTGAAAATACTAGTTTTTTATATCAAAAGTAAAGAATTTGCTTTCAAAATTATTACCTACTTTTTCATATTGAAATATGGCAGGTTCTAGGTTTTGCACTTCATGATATAAAAGTCCTAAAGCAAGCCTTGCTTCTAAGGTCTCTTCATTTTCTAATCTTGCAAGTTCAAGTAAAGCTATAGCTGAATTTGGATTATTTGAACCTATTGCTGCAACTGCAGCTAAGAATAAAGTTTGAGCATCTTTAATTTTATAATTATCTATTAAAATATTATAAAGTGTATATGCTTCTTGATATTCTTTTGCAAATATATCTACATAAGCTAGAGCAAAGATTAATCCAATGGAATTTTTATTACTCATAGCAAGTCTTTTTTTAATATCATTTCTAACATGATTAAGTAAACCTGTTATTTGCATAAGTGTTACATAGCTATCTTTAACTATTCCAGCCCCACCAGACAAAGAATTATAATCAAGTTTGGTATTTAAAAAATACATTTGCGCTTGTTTGGCGTATTCTTTGATATTTAAGTTCATATTTTTGGAGTTAAAATATAAAATATTGCTAATAATATCTTCACTCAATAAATCTTTTAATTCTTTTATTTTTTGATTTCTTAGAGTTTCAAGATTATTGCCATTTGCAGCTATAATAGCAAATATTAGCTCCAAAGGTGTGTTATTGGTATTTGAAAGATTATCTAAGTAAGGAATAGTAGCAGTAAAGTCATTTTTGGCCAAATATAGCAAATATTTGTATATATTGTTGTTTTGATCAATGGTATTATCTGCTTGGAGATTTTCTAAAAGTTCATTAGCAAGTTTTGTATAATCTTTCTTTGCTAGATCCATGCAATATATGCCAAAAATTCCTGCAATATAATTTTTAGGATTTAAATGATATGCGGTTGAAAAGTGCTTGTAAGCATTATTATAATCTTGTAACTGTGCATAAGTTAGGGCAAGATTATAATGAATTACGTCATGAGCATGATAAATTTCACTTAAGTTTTTAAATTCTTGATTAGCCTCTCTTAAGTGAAAATTAAAAGCTAAATTAATAGCATGGGATAATTCTATATTAACCCCCGATAAAGTCTTGCTTTTAACAAGCAATTCGTTTTCATATTTATATCCTTGTATAAAATTTCCCAAATCGGCCTTTGTGATAAGCTCCATGCTTTGTTTAACATCAAAAACATGATATGGTGAGAAGTAAAACAGTAAATCATATATTTGTTGTTTTCCGGTAATTAATCTCTTGGCAAAATTTTGTTGAGCTATATCAATGTTCGAAAAATTTCTTTTTAATCTTGTTTTGATATTATAGTATTTTGAACCTATATCTTTATCTTTGATGTAAAGAGATTTTAAAATTTGTGCACCACTTTCAAATTGACCAGTTTTTAATTCAACTAAAGCTAAAGCAACCTTACTTCTTGCTTCATGCTTTTCTATCTTTGAAGCTTTTTCAAGATATTCTTTAGCTTTTTGGTATTCTCCTGATTTTGCATATAATAAGCCTAAGGGTAAACTTGCTTCATAATCTTCTTGTTTTTGTAAAAAATCAATGGCATTTTTTTCTGATTTTAATAAGGTATAAACTTTTGCTCCAAGATAATAAGATTCACCTTGATAACCATTGATGTTGTTTGAACGTATAAACATTTGTAAAGCTTCAGGGTAAAATCCTTGATAATAATTAATTAAACCCAGGTAATAATCATACAAGGATGACTTGGAGTCTTGTGGCAAATGCACTCTTGCTAAGTCAAGATAGTAATTAAATTTTTCTTTATTGCCAAGATTAAAATAACACACAGCAGTGTTTATAGCAGCAGCTACTTTGTGTTCTTCTAATTCTAAAGATTGCTTGAAATTTTCAATTGCGCTAGCATAATCTTTTTGTTTCATTTGGGCTACGCCAAGATTATAACTAGATAAGGATTGATTGAAAATATTAATATTATTATAAAGTTCTAAAGCACTTTCTATATCACCTTTTTCATATAATAAATTTGCTTTTTGTACTACAAGATCTAAAGCTGATTGTTTTACTTTAGTGATGCTTGCACTAACATTATCTTCTAAAATTGGACTATTTGCAATGACTTTTTTATCATTTTTAAATACAAGAAGTAAAATCAAAATGACAAGCAATATTAAGGCAAGACCTCCAAGTGCAGAAATTAAAATAGTAAATTTTTTATCAAAAAGCTTTTTTTTCTCCTCAGGTTGTGGTGTTTGAGGTTCTTCTTTTACTCTTTGAAAGGTGCTTTCTTCCTCCTCTAATTCAGGAGGTATCATACCAGGAGGGATAGCTTGTTCTTCTCCTGGATTTTCATCTATCTCAGAGAAAGCTTTTTCTTGGTTGTCTTGTTCTTTAAGTGTTACTTCTTCAGCCATGTTTTCTCTTAAAAATATTTTCTTAATATGTCAGGAATTCTTATATTTCCATCTTTTTCTTGATAATTTTCCATAATAGCTACCAAGGTTCTTCCAACAGCTAGCGAAGAGCCATTAAGTGTATGTGCTAATTCGTTTTTGCCTTTATCATTTTTAAAGCGAATTTTTGCACGTCTTGCTTGAAAATCTTTACAATTAGATACAGAGCTAATTTCACGGTATTTATTTTGAGATGGAAGCCATACTTCTAAATCTACTGTTTTAGCAGCTGAAAAGCCTAAATCTCCGGTGCAAAGCATTAAATGTCTATGAGCCAATCCTAAAGAACTAAGCAAATCGCTTGCACAAGTTAGCATTTCTTCAAACATCATTTCGCTTTGTTCAGGTTTACATATGCTAACAAGCTCTACTTTTTCAAATTGATGTTGTCTGATAATGCCTCTAGTGTCTCTTCCCGCGCTTCCTGCTTCTTGCCTAAAGCAAGCACTGTAACAAGTCATTTTTAAAGGCAATTCTTCTTGGGTTAAAATTTCATTAGAATAAAGATTGGTCACAGGAATTTCAGAAGTTGAGATGAGGTATAAATCATCATTTTCTACCTTATACATATCATCTTTAAATTTTGGAAGCTGTCCGGTGCCATACATGGTTGCGCTATTGACTAAAAATGGCACATTAACTAGTTCAAAACCTCTACTTCTATTAAAATCTATCATATAATTTACTAAAGCTCTACTTAGCAAAGCCCCTTCATTTTTGAGTACACAAAAACGACTTTGTGAGATTTTAACCCCTCTTGTAAAGTCAAGCCAGTTTAATTTTTCACCTAAATCATGGTGTTCTTTGATCTCAAAATCAAAACTAGGCGGAGTAAGTATTTTTTTAAGTTCGACGTTTTCATCTTCATCTTCCCCTAAAGGTACACAATCATCTGGTATATTTGGCACTGCAAGAGCAATTTGTTCTAGTTTTTCTTCTAGTGTGCTAACGATTTTTGATTGAGTGTTGATTTTTTCTTTATTTTGGCTTAGCTGTGTTTTTAAACTTTCTTTATCTTGTGCAGTTGCAAGTTCTTTGCTAAATTTATTTTGAAAAGCTTGAAATTCTTCCAAAAGTGCTTTTTCTTTTTTTAAGTTGACAAATAATTCACTGAGTTCTTTAAGTAAATTTTCATCGACTTTTTTAGCTTTTAATTTTTGTGTGATTTCATCAAAATTATTTTGTAAAAGTTTTAGATCTAACATTATAACTCCTTATTACAGTCCTATTTTAGCATAAATTTTTTCCATTGTTTCTTGAGCTTGTTTTTTTGCTTTGCTTGCTCCAAATTCTAAAATCTCTTCGATTTTAGAAGGATTAGCTAGTAGTTTCTCATACTCTTCTTTGGCTGGAGCAAAATACTCACTAATAATTTCATTTAAATACATTTTAAAATGCCCATATCCTTCACCGCCTTTTTGATATCTCGCGATTAAGGCTTCTTGTTCTTGAGTGTTTAAGAATAGTTTTGCAATGTTAAAGACATTACATTGGATGTGATCTTTTGGATCTTCTAAAGCTGTACTGTCTGTAACGATAGAAGAAATTTGCTTTTTGATGGCTTTAGGAGTATTGAAAATATCAATGGTGTTTTGATAAGATTTGCTCATTTTGGATCCATCAGTACCTGGCACTACCGCAACTTCATCATTAGTTTTTGCTTGAGGCAAGGTGAAAATTTCTCCCCATTCGTTGTTGACTTTTAGGGCAATATCTCTTGCAATTTCAACGTGTTGAATTTGATCTTTGCCGACTGGAACTATTTGAGCATTAAAAAGTAAAATATCTGCAGCCATTAAAACAGGATAGGAAAAAAGCCCATGGTTGGCGTTTAAGCCTTTGGCGATTTTATCTTTGTAGCTATGTGCTCTTTCTAAAAGCCCCATAGGAGTAAATTGAGAAAGGATCCAGTAAAGCTCCATTACTTCTTTGACATCGCTTTGTAACCAAAAAACACTTTTTTGTGGATCAATCCCTAAACTCAAAAAAGCTGCTGCAGCTTTAAGTGAGTTTTGTCTAAGTTTTTCCCCATCAAAACTTGAAGTCATAGCGTGGTAGTTTGCTATAAACATATACATTTGACTTTCTTCTTGCATGTTTAGCATTTGTTTGATTGATCCAAAATAATTTCCTATATGTAAATCTCCGCTTGGTTGTAAACCTGTAATAACTCTCATTTTACCTCTTTTTTAATCTCTTTGATAATTTTTTTAATGCTTTTGTTTTCAATGTTAATTATAATATCTGCTTTTTTTTTATATTTTTTTATTCTTTGCTTAAAAAGCATTTTAGCGTTGTTTAGATTAGTCAGTAAAGGTCTTGTGGATAATTCCTCTTGGTTTAATCTTTGTAAGATGTATTCAAAACTTGCTTGTAGATAAACAATTTTACCGATATTTTTTAACCCTTTTTGTTGTATAAAACCGCCACCACTTGCAATGGAACAATTTTGAGTGTTAGCAAGAAAAGTAAGCAATTTTTTTTCTTCTTTACGAAATTTTTTCTCCCCGTATATTTTGAAAAATTCACTAATTTTAAGATTAAATTTATCTTTAATCAAACAGTCTGTGTCTAAAAAAAATTTATCATATTTTTCTGCATAAGCTCTTGCAATAGTCGTTTTACCACAACCCATAAAACCTACAAAAAGGAGATTATCCTTCTTGCTCATCTTTACTACCTTTTTTTCTTGAAGCTAAAATCAAAGGCACGCCCTCAAAATTAAAATGTTTTCTGATTTGATTTTGTAAATAGCGTTTATAACTAAAATGCAAGGCTTTAGGTCGATTCATGATTAGAGCTATTTTTGGAGGTGCTAAGTCATACTGCACAGCATAGTATATCTTAACTAGTTTTCCATAATCATGAGGCAATGGATGTGCTCTTGTGGCCTCTTCTACTAAAGCATTTAATTTTGCTGTTGGAATTTTTTGCGTGAAATTTGCAAAAACTTCTAAGATTTTATCTAAAAGCACGTGCACTCTTTTTCCGCTTAAAGCTGATACGCTTACAACAGGTGCATAAGCTAGAAATTTAAAACGATCTAATTTTAATTCTTTTAAAGTTTTATCAAAATCAAGCTCGCTTTTATCCCATTTGTTTAAAACAATAATCACGCCTAAACAATGTTTGGCAGCAAGTCCTGCGATACGCTCATCAAGCTCATTAAAACCCTCAGCTGCATCTAGAACTAAAAGTGCAATTTGAGCATTAGCTAGAGCATATTCGGTTCTATTGAGTGCATAGCGCTCTAAGCCTTGTATTTTTCCACGTTTTCTAATCCCTGCAGTGTCTACAAATTCGATGATTTTATCTTTATGCATAATGCTTTCATTAACAGGATCAATGGTGGTGCCTGCTATATCGCTTACCACGCTACGTTCTTCTTTTACTAAGGCATTTAAAAGACTTGATTTTCCTACATTCACTCTACCAATAATCCCCACTTTAATGTGGTTTTCATTGATGGTTTTTAGTTTAAAATCTCCGCTATTTTCATCAAAATTTTCTAAATAACTTTCAAAGTCTTCTTCTTCATCTGCATTTAAAAAACTTTCATTTAAAAATTTACCAGCCCACATGCAAAGTTCATCGATGCCTATATTATGCGTAACCGAGATGTTAAAAACTTCTTTAACACCAAAATTTGAAAATTCCCAAGATCTTTCTTCGTCTTTTTTATTATCGACTTTATTGATTACTAAAGCTATGGGTTTGTTGAGTTTTTTCATTTCATAAAAAAATGCTTTATCTTCATCATCAGGTAGGAATTTGCCATCAACCATATAAAAGATAATATCGCTATTTTTAGCGGCTTTTAGTGAATTTGCTTTGACGTTTTTAAAAAGCTCGTTGCTCTCATCAAGCCCACCGCTGTCTATTAGCAAAGCTTTTTTACCATCAATCTCTACTTCGATTTTGTTTGTATCTCTTGTGGTTCCACTAATATCACTAGTGATAGCTATGCGCTTTCTTGCAAGTCTATTAAAAAGACTTGATTTGCCAACATTTGGTTTTCCTATTAAAATAATACTTTGCATTAATACTCATTTTTAAATTTTTATTCGTGATTATATAAAAATTGCCTTAAAATTAAGCAAAAAAGATTAAAATAACGGGAATTTTTATGTGGAATTAATATGCTAAGAATTGTCAAAAAAAATTTAGGTATATATTTTATGATTATTGCTTCGATAGAGTTTGCACTTGTGGGTGCTTGTGCAAAAATTTTAAGCGAAGAATTATCATCAATTGAAATTATGTTTTTTAGAAATATCATAGGCACCGCTTTCATGCTCTATGCACTTTCAAAATTAAATTTTCATAAAAGTGGTGGACATCTTGGACTGCTTATTTTTAGAGGTGTTATAGGAACAGTTGCTTTATATCTGTTCTTTTATAATGTTTCTAATATTTCCCTAGGAGGAGCTTTTGCTTTTCAAAAAACAGCACCTATTTTTATAGCTTTAATTGCCTTTTTGTTTTTTAAAGAGAAGTTAGGGTTAAAAGCGTGTTTTGGAATTTTGATCGCTTTTATTGGGGTGTTATTGGTTTGTCAGCCTTTTGCAGATAGTAGCACGCATTCGGGTTTTGATTTAAAAAATAGCATTTTGGGAATTTTAAGTGGTTTTTTCGCAGCTTTGGCGCTAACTAGCGTAAGAGAACTTAGAAAATCATACCCAGCGCCTTTTATAGCCTTATCTTTTGTTTTGATTGGTACTTTAATGCCTTTGGTTTCTATGATCATAGGTTCATTTTACGAGGCAAAAGAATTGGACTTTTTAATCGCACCTTTTGTTATGCCTAGTTTTAAAGCTTGGATTTTTATTATTTTAATGGGTATTTTTGGTGCTATGTATCAAATTCATGTTACCAAAGCTTATGGTGTAGCAAAAAAAGCAGGAGTGGTTGCAGGGGTTAGTTATATAGATGTAGTTTTTACTTTATTTTTGGGTATATTACTAGGAGATGATTTTCCTAGTTTGATGGTTTTTATAGGAATTTTCAGCATTGTTATAGGAGGAATTATTTTGGTAAGTAAACAAACAAAAGGAAAGAAAGATGGAAAATAAAACAGACTTAATTTATGGCTTAGAAGACAAGCCACCATTTGCTAAGGCTTTTTTTGCTGCGTTAGTGCATTTGATGGCAATGTTTGTGGCTGTTATTACGCCTGCTTTGTTGATTTGTAAAGGACTTGGGGTAGATGATGGCAATACGGCTAGAATCATTTGTATGTCGCTTTTTGCTTCAGGCGTAGCTTCGCTTTTGCAAATTAAGACTTGGGGTCCTGTGGGAAGTGGTCTTTTGTCTATTCAAGGAACAAGTTTTAATTTTGTTACGCCTATTATTTTGGGTGGACTAGTTTTAAAAGATAATGGTTTGGGTCAAGAAGCGATGCTTGGAGCGATTTTTGGGACTTTAATGCTTTGTTCTACCACAGAGATGATTATTTCTCAAATTCTTCCTTTTGTTAGGAGAATTATTTCACCTTTGGTTTCAGGCATTGTTGTGATGATTATAGGTCTTAGTTTGATCAATGTAGGTTTGATAAGTGCTGGAGGTGGTTTTGCTGCTAAAGCAAGCGGGGAATTTGGTTCATTGCAAAATTTATTGCTTGCTGCAGTGGTGATTTTAAGTATTGTTATTTTAAATCGTTTTGATAATGTATATATAAGAATTTCATCTTTATTTATCGCTATGATTATAGGGCTTTTGGTGGCTATGACTTTTGAAAACTTTAGCTTTAGCTTTAATGAAAATTTACCTTTGATCTTTTTACCCGATCCTTTGCATTATGGCTTAAGTATTGATTATAATTTGATTTTACCTTTGATTTTGGTTTTTATGGTAACTTCTTTAGAGACTATTGGTGATATTAGTGCAACAAGTGAAGTTTCAAACCAACCTGTTAAAGGTGAGCTTTATGCTAAAAGGTTAAAAGGAGGGGTTTTGGCTAATGGTCTTAACTCTTTTGTTTCGGCTTTTTTCAATACCTTCCCTAATTCGTGTTTTGGTCAAAACAATGGCGTTATAGCTTTAACGGGTGTTGCAAGTCGCTATGTGGGCTTTATAGTTGCTTTTATGCTGATGATTTTAGGATTATTTCCTATTGTAGCAGATATTACATTGCAAATTCCAGAGCCTGTTTTGGGTGGAGCAACTTTAGTGATGTTTGGTACGATAGCTGCAACGGGGGTTAGGATTATTTCAAAAGAAAATTTAAACCGTCGTTCTATTATTATCATTGCGATGAGTTTGGGTATAGGACTTGGTGTTTCAAATAATCCTGATATTTTAAATTTTATGCCTTTATGGTTTAAGACTTTATTTTCTTCAGGGATTGCAGCAGGAGGAATTACAGCGATTATTTTAAATTTTGTTTTTCCACTTGAAGAAAATACAAAAAATAAAGTAAAATAATAAAACAAGGAAAAATAGATGAAAAAAATGATATTAATTGCAGGTCCTTGTGTGATAGAAAGCGAAGAGCTTGTTTTTAAGGTTGCACAAGAACTAGAATGCTTTTTAAAAGATGATAGAATTGATTTTTATTTTAAATCAAGCTTTGACAAGGCAAATCGCACAAGTATTAATAGCTTCAGAGGACCAGGCATTGAAAAGGGTCTGGAGGTTTTGCAAAAAGTAAAAGATAAATTTGGTATGCAAATTCTCACCGATATTCATGAAAGTTCTCAAGCAAGCATTGCGGCTGAGGTTGTAGATGTTTTGCAAATCCCTGCGTTTTTGTGCAGACAAACCGACCTTTTAGTGGCAGCTGCTAAAACAAAAGCAAAAGTTAATGTAAAAAAAGGACAATTTTTAAATCCTGATGATATTAAATACAGTGTAGCTAAAATTTTACAAACTAGAGGTATTAACGAAGAAGGTTTTGAAATAGCTAAAGAAAATGGAGTTTTTGTAGCTGAAAGAGGTTCGAGTTTTGGTTATGGGAATTTAGTGGTAGATATGCGAAGTTTGGTTATTATGAGAAAATACGCTCCAGTTATTTTTGATGCTACCCATAGTGTCCAAATGCCAGGGGCAAATGGAGGAAGCAGTGGTGGCAAGAGTGAATTTGTTGAACCTTTAGCAAGAGCCGCTGCTAGTGTTGGTGTAGATGGATTTTTCTTTGAAACGCATATTAATCCTTGTGAGGCTTTGTGTGATGGTCCAAATATGCTTGATCTTTCAAGACTTAAAAATTGCGTTGATACGCTTTTAAAAATTCAAGAAATCATTTAAAAAGGAAACATATGAAGATAATAGAAGGAAACTTAAGTTTAAAAGGTGATGAGAAAATCGCAATCATTAATGCAAGATTTAACCACATCATTACCGATCGTTTGGTTGAAGGTGCTAAAGATGCTTTTTTAAGACATGGGGGTAAAGAAGAAAATTTAAATCTTATTTTAGTGCCCGGTGCTTTTGAAATTCCTTTTGCATTAAAACAAGCTATAGAGAGTAAAAAATTTGATGGAATTTGTTGTGTTGGAGCGGTAATACGTGGCAGCACTCCGCATTTTGATTATGTTGCAGCTGAAACAACTAAAGGGATCGCAAGTGTAGGACTTGGGGCGAATGTGCCTGTAAGTTTTGGAGTTTTAACAACTGATACTTTAGAACAAGCTATAGAAAGAGCAGGTAGTAAGGCAGGAAATAAGGGCTTTGAAGCTATGCTTACCGTAGTTGAAATGCTTAATTTAATTCAAAAAATTAAGGCTTAAAATGGCTACTAGACATCAAGTAAGACAAAGTATCGTTTCCTTGCTTTATGCAGCACAGCTTAATCAGGAAAATAAAGACTTTATCAATGAATTTTTAGATGAGAAAAAAATTCGCAACGATCAAAGAAAATTTACATTAGATTTATACAACGGTATCAATGAGCAGCTTGCTTTTCTTGATGAAAAAATCAATGAATGTTTAAAAGAGCATAAATTAGATGGGGTGGCTAATATAGAAAAAGCTATTTTGCGTTTAGGTGCTTATGAGATTTTATTTACTTCTACTCAAAAAGCGATTATCATTAACGAAGCTATAGAGCTTGCTAAGGAAATGGCAGGTGATAATGCTCCTAAATTTATCAATGGAGTATTAGATAAAATCAACAAGGAAAAACAATGAAGCTTTGTGTGGCTTTTGATGTGGCAAGTTATGATGATTGCCTTCATTTGGCTAAAGAATTAAAGGGTTTAGATATATGGATAAAAGTAGGGCTTAGGTCTTATTTAAGAGATGGTGTAAAGCTTTTAGAGGCGATTAAAAAAATAGATGATTTTAAAATTTTTTTAGACTTAAAGCTTTATGATATTCCAAATACTATGGCCGATGCTTGTGAAGAGCTTGCTAGGTTTGATGTGGATATGTTTAATATCCATGCAAGCGCAGGTAAAAGTGTTATGTGTATGATTATGGAGCGTTTAAATGCTTTAAGCAAAAGACCTTTAGTGCTTGCTGTATCTGCTTTAACTAGCTTTGATGAGCAAGAATTTTTTAGCTTATATCGCCAAGATATTAAACAAGCGGTGAAAGAATTTTCTAAAATAAGCTATGAAAGTGGTCTTGATGGTATGGTGTGTTCGGTGTATGAAAGCTTGCTAATAAAAGAAAACACAGATTCAAAATTTATCACCTTGACGCCTGGAATTCGCCCTTTTAAAGAAAATTCAGATGATCAAAAAAGAGTGGCTGATATCCAATGTGCGAAAGAAAATCTTTCAGATTTTATTGTAGTAGGAAGACCTATTTATAAAGCAAAAGAACCTAGAAAGGTTTGTGAGGATATATTAGAGCATTTAAAATAAGCCCAAAAAGGCTTATTTTAAATATACTTTCATTTTCTTATTTTCTAGTATGATACCATTATCATCGCTAGTGATTTGAAAATCTCCATTAAAATATCTCAAGAAATTATCTTCAAATTTCATAGATTCTTGATCACAAAGCATTTTAGTAGAGGCAAGATTGTCTTCTATTTTAATGCTATCTCCTTGATCTTTATAGTTTCCAAAAAATCTATTACACCCTGACACTCCAAATACTCTTTTGTCTTTATTATCAAAGCTAATGCTAGTTTTTATTGTATTGGATTCAAAAGTTTTTCCATTAGCTTCATAAGAACTGATAGTAAATTCTTTATTTTGTAAATCATCAACACTTAAATTCGCCACCGAGCACCCACTAAAAATAGCTACGCTTGCAGCGCCAAATGCTAGTAATTTTTTCATTTTTATACTCCTTTATTTTATACATTGAAATGTTTTAATTCATCTTCTAAATTTTGACAGACTATATTTAACTCATGTGCAACATCAAGTAAAATTTTTGAAATTTCTTCGTTTTTATCACTGAGTTTGACGGTTTCTTGCATTTTATCTAGTAAAGATTGCAAAGTCTCTTGTGTACTTGAAATTTTTTGCATACACGCATTAGCTAAATCTCTTGCATTCTCATTGCAAACTTTTACTTCATTGGTTCCTTCTACTAGATCTTTTGCATCTTGATTTAGTGAATTAATTTCTTTTGCATTATGTTTTAATTCTTTAGAAACTTCATTGATGCTATCTACTAGTTGCTTGGTTACTATAGCAATATTTTTCAAAAATTCTTCCGAGTTTTGAGCAAGATTTCGCACATCTTCAGCAATTACTGAAAATCCACGCCCAAACTCTCCCGCGCGTGCTGCTTCAATGCCTGCATTTAGAGATAAAAGATTGGTTTTATCAGCAATTTCTCCCATCATTTCAGAGGCTTTTTTGATTTCCTCTGCTTGTTTTTCCATAATTTCTACTTTTTGGGATAAAACATCTTCATTTTCTGCAACAACTCTCACTTTATCCACTACCTGACCTAGTGAATCAAGCATAGCATTTAATACTTCGAATGATTTTGTATTTGCTTTGTTTGCATTATTTGAAAGCACAGCTAAATCTTGTAATTCTGTGTGAATTTGTTCACTTAATTGGTAAGATTCATCTGTTTTAGTGTGACCTTCTTTAGTTCTATTGGCTAGATCAAGTGCGTTGGTATTTAGAAGTTTTGATTGCTTATCTACCATTTGAGAGCTTTCATTGGTAGAAATAACGGTATTTTGAATTTTTTCGATAAATTGATTAATATAAACACAAGCTTTGCCTATCTCATCAGTGCTTTTTACGCTAATTCTTGCACGTAAATCCCCATCTCCACCAGCTAGTTCTTTAGCATGTTTTAAAAGGTCTAAAACAGGGTTGCCCACAACAATTTTTAAAATATAAAGCACAGCAAAAACAGTAAAAAGTAAAGCTACACTAAAGATTACAATATAAGTTCTTGCAGAGTCTGTTAGATCATCATCAATATGTTTTAAGTCATTGTACATATCCATAACACCCAAAACATCACCTTCTTTAGCATTAGCATGACAAGCTAAGCAGTTTTCATTAGCAATTAATGGACGTATTAATCTTAAATAATGCCCTTGTTCATTGTTGATTTCAACTGCTCTAACTTGAGGTTTGCTAAATTGTTCGTTGATGAGTTTATCATCGCTTTTTGTAAATTTTTGCATTTCAAAAAGTTCAATGGTGCTTTGTGAGGGATAAATTTTGATGTCTTTAATACCTTCAATCTCTCCAGCTTCTTTAATAGCTTGTTCTATGATGGTAGGATCGCCTAGGTTCATCGCCATTCTTAATGTTTGAAAAACAGAAGCACTTAGAGTATCTAAATTAGCGCGACTGATTCTATCGGTTGTTTGCTGAGAGTCATTTTGCAAAATAATTTGCATAATAATAAAACTAATAAGCAATGTAGAAATCATTGCTAAAGATATCTTTGCGCCGATGCTTTTAAACATTTTAATCTCCCTTTTTTAATGTAAAAAGTGTCTTACACCGCTAAAATATAATGCAATACCATATTCATTAGCTGCTTGGATAATATCCTCATCTCTTATGCTTCCACCTGGCTCGATAATGGCTTTTACTCCGATTTTGCTAGCCTCATCAATGCTATCTCTAAAAGGAAAAAATGCTTCACTTGCTAAAACACAACCTTGTAAATCAAGCCCCATTTCTTTTGCCTTGCTAATAGCTGCTTTAGCCGCATCAATACGACTTGTCATACCCATGCCAATAGCTATCATAGCGCCATTTTTTACATATACTACATTGTTTGACTTGGTGAATGCGGCAATTTTCATAGCTATTTCAAGGTCTTTTAATTCTTCTTCGCTCGCTTTTCTTTCGCTTTTTAAAACGGCATTTTTTAGCTCATCTTCTTTAACTTCATCACTATCTTGATATACGAAGCCACCATCAATATGTTTGAAGTCGTATTTGTCGTAAGCTCTGGTTAAAAATGGTGCTTTTTGTGTGAAAATTTTAATGCGTTTTTTGTCTTTAAATACTTCCAATGCTTCATCATCTACATTTGCAGCAATGATTACTTCGATATAAATTTCATTAATTTTTTGTGCTAATTCTTTATCTAAGGTTCCATTGATCGCAACAACTCCACCATAAGCACTTAGAGTGTCACATTTTAATGCGTGGATGTAACTTTGAAGTAGATTTTCTTTTATAGCAAAACCGCAGGCATTGGCGTGTTTTACAATCGCCACCGCAGGGGCTTTATCAAAAGCACTTGCTAAGTTTAAAGCTGCATTGATATCAGTTAGGTTATTAAAGCTTGCTTCGCCTTTTAAGGTTGTAAAATTATGTGTGAAAAAGTCATCAAATTCATATAAAGCACCTTTTTGATGAGGATTTTCTCCGTATTTTGTATCAAAAACTTTCTGTCCTACGATAAATTTACTTGCCCCAAAGCCGCCATTGAAGCACTCATTCATGTAGTTTGCTATATACGCATCATAATTTGCAGTATGCTCGTATGCTTTGATCATTAAAGATCTTCTAAAATCAAGATCTAAGGTATTTTCTTTTAAAGCTTGAATGATTTTATCATAATCTAAAATATCACAAACAACAATGACATTTTTAAAGTTTTTTGCACCACTGCGTATCATTGCTGGGCCACCAATGTCAATATTTTCAACAATCTCATCAAAATCTTGTGTCATAATGGTTGTTTTTTTAAAAGGATATAAATTTACGCACAGTAAATCAATGCTTTCGATGTGATGTTCTTTGGCTTGTTTTTGATGATTTTCATCTTCTCTTTTATATAAAATCCCACCATGAATTTTTGGATGTAAGGTTTTTACACGCCCTTCAAACATTTCTGGACTTTGAGTAAAATCACTTACTTCTTGCACTTGTAGGTTATTTTCTTTTAAAAGTTTATATGTGCCACCAGTAGATAAAAGTTCAAAACCTAGCTTTGCAAGTTCGCTTGCAAATTCTACAACATCTTCTTTGTCGCTTACACTAATGAGTGCTTTCATTTAGTTTTTCCTTTCTATGTATTGTTTTAAAAATTCATAAGATTCGTTAACTTCTTGAAATTTTTTTACACCTTCTTTTATTTTAGCTTCATCGCTGTGATTAGCATTTAAAATATCAGGATGGTATTTTTTAGCAAGTTCTCTATAACGTTTTTTTAGTTCTTGTAATGTTATATTTTCATTTACTCCTAAAATTTTACATGCTTTTTGTAAATTCATGTTTGAATTTTGAGTTTTCATGGAATTTAAGAATTTATCGAGTAAATTTGCATCTAGTCCAAAAGCTCGTATGATAGACATTAAAACTTCTTTTTTTGCATGATTGACTTCTCCATCTATTAAAGCCATTGCAACTAAAACATTAAAAATATTAATTCGTTCTTGCTGTGGTAAAGGCACTTCTTTGATAAGTTCTTTGGCTACTTCGTAAGTATTATTTAAGGTGTTTTTGTGTTCGTTGAAGCACTGTTTTAAAAATTCTCTTTCTTTTGAATCTTTAGCATTATAATCAAGAATTTGTGAAATCATATTAGCTTCGTTTTCACTCACCCTACCATCGCTTTTTGCGATTTTTGCTAAAAGTGCTATAACATAGTAGTTTAGTCTTCTTTTAAAACCGTCAATTCTTTCTTCATGGTAGCCTTGCTTAAAGCCTTGAGAAAAGCTTTTGGCTCCTTTTTTAAAAGAACCCAAAAGATCATCTTTTCCCCATGTTTTATAATACCAATAAAATGCCAAAATTGCTAATATTAATAAAACAAAAAGCATTTTTACCCTAAATATTCATTAAATTTATCAAAATAAATTGCTTGTAGTTTTACTAAAGATATCTTAATTTCATCTAAAATGAAATCTTTTTCATTTAAATTTCCAAGTTTTGTAAATTTAATTCCCATTTCATTTACAAATTTAATAAATTTTTCTTCATCTTTAACACCTACTATAACTCTTGTTGGGCTTTCTTCAAAAATAAAACTTTTATCTTCAAAATTAGTTTTTGCTTCAATGCCTAAATTTGCCTTTGCGCTCATTTTTGCTAGAGTGATGGCAAGACCACCGATACCTATACTATTCGCACAGTCAAGTAATTTTGCTTCATTGGCTTTTAGTATCAAATCCCATAGTTTTAATTCCGCGTTAAAATCTATATTTTCAAGTTCTCCTGCAACTTTTTGATCTAAAACTTTAGCAACTAAAGATCCACCAAAAGCACCTTTGCTTTCTCCAAGTAAATAAATGGCTTGCGTATTTTTGCTAAAATATGATTTTAAAACATTTTCTGCGCTTTCATTGACCCCAACGCATGTGATGGTTGGACTTGGAAAAATACTCACTCCATCGGTTTCATTGTATAAGGAAACATTACCACTTACCACAGGAGTGTTGAGTTCTTTGCAAGCTAGCTTGATACCTTCGCAGCCTTGAGCAAACTGCCACATTACCTCAGGATTTTGTGGATTACCATAGTTTAAACAGTCACTAATCGCTAATGGTCTAGCACCCGAGCATGCTATTTTTCTACCTGCACTTGCAACAGCTGCTGCTGCGCCTATTTTTGGATCAACATAGTTTAATCTTGAGTTGCATTCAATTGCCATAGAAAGTAAGCAATTGTTTTCTTTGATTCGAATACTGTTTGCTCCTAAAGCTCCATCGCTTTTTAAAGTATTGGTTTGCACGCTTGAATCAAATTGTTCGTAAATATAAGCTTTGTTGTTTACATTTTCATTTGCAAGGAGTTTTTCGAATGCTTCTTGGGTGGAAATATTGAGTTTAAATTGATAGTTTTTTATTTCATCTAAATATGCTGGCTTAGCTACAGGTCTATCAAGCATAGGTGCTTTTTCGCTTAGTGGCTCAATAGGGATTAAACCAACTAATTCATCATGCCAAAATAGTTCCATTTTACCAGTATCGGTAACTTCACCTATAATGGCTGCATTAAGCCCCCATTTATTGAAAATTTTGATTACTTTTTCTTCATAGCCTTTTTTAGCGCAAATTAGCATTCTTTCTTGTGATTCACTTAACATTAACTCATAAGGAGTCATGCCTTCTTCTCTCATAGGGGTTTTATCAAGATAAAGCTTCATTCCGCTACCACTACGTCCTGCCATTTCAAAAGAACTCGAGGTAAGTCCGGCTGCACCCATATCTTGAATACCTACAATATAATCTGTTTTAAAAAGCTCTAAGCAAGCTTCCATTAGTAGTTTTTCAGCAAATGGATCTCCAATTTGCACAGTTGGTCTTAAGCTTTTGCTAGATTCATTAAAGCTATCACTTGCCATTACAGCTCCACCAAGTCCATCGCGACCGGTTTTTGAGCCTACGTAAATAACAGGATTTCCTATACCTTCAGCTTTTGCATAAAAAATATCTTCAATTTTACAAGTTCCAAGTGCAAAAGCATTTACTAAGATGTTTCCATTGAAACATTCATCAAAAGCACACTCTCCACCTATGGTAGGCACACCCATGCAATTACCATAGTGCGAAATTCCACTTACAACACCTTTAACTAGGTATTTTTGGTGTTTACCTATTTTTTCATCATGAATGTTGCCAAATTTTAAAGAATTCATGCCAGCAACTACTCTTGCGCCCATAGTAAAAACATCACGTAAAATTCCACCTACACCGGTTGCAGCACCTGCAAATGGTTCTATAAAACTTGGGTGATTGTGGCTTTCTACTTTAAATACAGCAGCCATTCCTTTGCCTATATCGATTACTCCAGCATTTTCACCAGGTCCTTGGATAACCCAAGGAGCTTTGGTCGGAAAGCCATTGAGGTATTTTTTACTTGATTTGTATGAGCAATGCTCGCTCCACATAGCAGAAATTACTCCAAGCTCTAGCAAATTAGGCTCTCTACCTAATATATTTAAAATTTCTTGATATTCCTCGTCGCTAATTTTGTGTTGTTTTATAATTTCTTTATCCATTTTCTCTCCTTTTTATTTTCCTAAACAAAAATTACTAAACATAGCATCTAAAATTTCATCTCTTTCAAAATCTTTTGTAAATTGGGCTATCTCTCCTATGGCTAAATTTAATTCAAAGGCAAAAAGCTCCAACGAACTTTCTTTTAATAAATCTCTTGCACGTAAAATGGCTTCGCTGGCATTTTTACAAGCATTGAGTATTAAAGTATTACTAATTAGCATTCCATCGCCATCTAAAGTATTTAAGTATTCATTTAAACTTTCCTTAATAGCTTGGGTGTTTTCTTGGGCGCAAATGCGTATACAAGAAGTGCTAATTTCATGTTTAAATTTGGTGGCTAGATCACTTTTGTTTAAAACATAAATGATTTTTTTATCACAATCTTTTAAAGCTTGTAAAATACGCTCATCTTCTTCTTCAAATTCTTTAGATCCATCAAAAACAGCTATGATAATATCTGCTTCTTTAATACTTTCATAGCTTAAGTTAACTCCGATTTTTTCTATCTCATCATCTGCATTTCTTATACCTGCTGTGTCGATGATTTTGATTAAATGTGAGCCTATTTTTAAACTTTCCTCAATACGATCTCTTGTGGTGCCTGCAATATTAGAAACAATGGCTCTATCAAATGCTAAAAGTGAATTTAACAAGGAGCTTTTTCCCGCATTTGGCTTACCGATAATAGCAACTTTAAAGCCTTCTATAAGTCCTTTTTTACTTAAAGAAATATCTACTGTATCACGTAAAAGTTTTGAGTTTTTTTCACACATGACAATGATTTGATCAAGTAAATCTTGTGGTAAATCATCATCTGCATAATCAATGCTTGTTTCTACAAAAGCAAGGGTTTGAACAAGATCCATTCTAATGGTATTTAAAAATTTACTTAAATCACCTTTAATGTTTTTTGCTATGATATTTGCAGCGCTTGCTGATTTTGACATGATGGCATCTTGTATGCTTAAAGCTTTTAAAAGATCCATCTTGCCATTTAAACAAGCTCTTTTACTAAATTCACCAGGGTTAGCAAGGCGTGCACCTGCTAAAATAAGCTCATCAAGTAAAATTTCACTCAAAGAAAAGCCTCCATGGAGTTGAAATTCTACTATATCTTCTCCCGTAAAAGAAAAAGGTGCTTTGAAATAAATCACCAAAGCTTCATCTAAAAAATCATTGTTGTTTTTGTATAATTTGCATAAGTGCGCATAGCGAGGTTTTAGTTCTTTTTTACGAGTAATTTTTAATGCAAGCTCTAAAGCTTTATCTCCACTTACTCTAATAATACTTATAGAGCCCACTCCATGGGCTGTAGCAATAGCAGCTATAGCATCATTCATTCATTTTTCTTCAAAAAATTATTTACAACGATGTATCTTTGATCATCGTTTTGCTTGATGGCGACATATTTATCTGGAAAGCGTTCTCTTAATTTTTCTAAAGCAAGTTTTAGCCAAATTCCATCTAAAGGCTTTGTTTGAACTCTTCCTGTACTTTCTACTTTTTCTATAAGAATTTTTAAATAATTTTCTATAGCTTGGGTTTGATTTTCTAAAAATTGAGCAATTTCTAGTCTTGGTTGAATTTTGTATTTAGCGCTAAGCCAGTTATAAAGCAAATAAGAAAAAGCCTTATATCTATGAGCTTCTTTGCCTATAAGTAAAGCCGCATCTTCACCATCAAGTTTTATTAGTACGCAATTTTCATCCCAAATGCTAACTTGTATAACTTTGATGTCAAAATCAAAAGTTGCTAGTAGCTTTTCTAGTGAAATTTTTATCTCATCAATATAGGAAGCGATATTTCTTTCTTCTGAGGATTCTTTATGAAATGAATCAAAAATGGCATCATTTTTTACTTTATAGTGCTCTTTAGGTTGAGTAATATCTTCAATTGATTTTTGAAAATTTTCTTTGTATTCTCTCTTTGATTCATTTTTATCAAGGTTTTTTTGCGAATGCTTGTTAAATTTCTCATTTTGGAATTTTTTAGATCTTTCTTGATGGGCTTTTTGGATTTTTTTATACCCTTTAATGCAAATAATAGCATTTTTTCTAAACAAGCCAAAAAATCCTGCTTTTGCATGTTGAATAACTTCATATTCCAGATCGATCACAGAGCACTCAAGTTGTTTTGAGGCTTCTATGAGTGCGGTTTGTAAGTCTTTAGCTTCTATGTTCATGTTTAGCTATTTCCTCTTTTTTGTGGTTTTTGAAAAGTTTATTCACAATCACTTGTTGAATAAGTGAGCATATATTATTTACACACCAATATAAAGTTAAACCTGCTGGGAAGGTTAAGAAGAAGAAAGTGAAAATTAATGGTAAAAATTTCATAATCTTTTCTTGCATAGGATCTTGTATGGCCATTGGTGTGATAAGTTGTTGGATAAACATAGTTAGACCCATAAATATAGGTAAAATAAACCATGGATCCATTACAGATAAATCTGTAATCCAAAAAGCCCAAGGTGCAGCTTTTAGCTCTATAGCATTTAGTAAAACTCTATAAATTGCAAAGAAAATTGGAATTTGAATAAGTATTGGCAAACATCCGCTCATAGGATTTGCACCATGTTTTTTATAAAGTTCCATCATGTGTAAATTCATTTTTTGCGGATCACCTTTATAGCGCTCTCTGATTTCTTTCATTTTAGGTGCTAAATCTTTGAGTTTATTCATAGAAATCATTGATTTATAAGTAAGTGGGAAAAGAATAATACGTACAATTAAAGTCATCACTACAATAGCCCAACCCCAATTGTCCATGTAGCCATGTAAGAAATTTAAAAATTCAAACATAGGCTTAGCTATAAAAGTAAACCAACCATATTCTACAACATCATCTAAATCTGCATGAATACTTCTTAAAATTTCATGCTCTTTTGAGCCAATATAACCACTTGCTTTAAAAGTATTTGTTGCACTTGCAAAAACGATAGAATTTTCATGATTATCTTTAGTAACTACGGCATTGAGTGGTTTTTCAAAATTATAAAAGAAAGCACTATAATAGCGATCTGAAGCTGCCATAAGGGTTACATTAGAAAAACTTTCATCATTTTCTACATCGCCATCTTCTAACATTGTGATTTTATCATCTTTATCTAAGATTAAAACTCCATGCACTGTATAGCTATCAACTGCTATATTTGGACGATAACCTGGAGTGATAAAATAAGCTGCGTCTTTGCTTAGATTAACTTCTAAATCATAGTTTCCATATTTATGGAAAGTGATCTTTTTAGTTACTACTAAATCATTTAAATTTTGAGTAAGTATCAAGGTTGTATTTTCATCGCCTACATTGATAGTTTTTTGACTTGTGGTGTATGGTGTATTAAATGCTTCTTGATTGATTTTTGTATCACTAAATCTTATTTCTAATGGTAAAGGTGATAAAGAAGTATCTACTAAATTAACACTTTTACCATTTTCATCTTTATATTTTTCATCACTTAGATAAAATTTAACTATTCTACCTAAAGAGTCAATATGTGCTTCAAAATGCTCACTTTTAACAATTGCTATTTTCTCTTTTTGATTAACACCAAGTTCTGTTTTTGGAGCTTGAGTATTTGTATTTGTGGTGCTTTGCGGAGCTGAGTTGTTTTGCTCTATTTGGGTGATATTTTGCTCAGTTTGTGAAGTTTTGGGGATAAAAAAATAATCATAAACTACAAAAAATAAAAATGATAATACAACGGCAATTAATATGCGTTTTTGTTGAGATAAATTTTCTGACACGGATTGTCCTTTGGAAATATAATCTTAATTAAAAAAAATTGATTATCGTTGCAAGGGATGTAAAGATAATTGAGTTGTTTTAAAGCATTAAAACTAGGTTTAAAACATATACCTGAGTTTAGATTATTCTTGCGTATTTTAGGATAATCAATACCACCTTTAAAAAACGGATTGCATTTTAAAATTCTTAAAAAAACTGCACTAAATGCTTTAAAAATATTATTTTTTTTAAATTGCCACAAGGCATATTCAGAGCAACTTGGGTAATACCTACAGCATTGTGGTTTAAAAGGACTGATAAAGAGTTGATAAAATCTGATAAGTTTTAGACAAGCTATTTTATACATCCTATTTTTTTCAAACCCCATTTCAAGTTTTTTTCTAATTTTAAAAAAGGAATTTCACTAATACTTGTTTTAGCTACAAGTATGTATTTTCCGTTTTCAACTTGATTTTTAACCTGAAAAAAAGCTGATCTTAAGAGCCTTTTGGCTCTATTTCTTATAACAGCTTTTCCAACTTTTTTACTAGCAACAACGGCGAATTTTTTTTCTTCGCTTAAAGAGTAAAAGATGATCACACCTTTGCAGTGCCATTTTTTACCTTCTTTGTAAATTGTTGCAAACTCCCCTAAGTCATTAATACTTAGAAAATCTTTTATACCGCTAATCTTTTTCTACCTTTAGCGCGTCTAGCATTGATCACTTTACGACCATTTTTGCTTTTCATACGCACACGAAAGCCGTGAGTTCTTTTTTTAGGAGTTTTATGTGGTTGGTATGTTCTTTTCATATTTTTTCCTTAACTTAAAATAAAAAACAAAATAATAAGCGAGTATGTTAGCAAAATCTTACTTAAATCTGCTTTTAATTAAGAGTTATTTTAAAACTTTTTGCTAAATTTTGATTTTATTTTGTAAACTAAGGAAAAACAATGGCTTTTGAAATTTGTGAGAGCAAAAAAGAAGATTTGGGAAAAATTTTAGAATTACTCAAAGAGCTTGCTATTCATGAGAATATGCTTGATGATGTAAGATGCACAAGTAAAGAACTTGAAGAATCATTTTTTAAACATGAGTATGCTAAGGCTTTGAGTTTAAAGGTTGATGGTGAGATAATAGGCTATGTGATGTATTATTTTACTTTTTCATCTTTTTGGGGCTTGGGTGGTTTATACCTAGAAGATATTTACATACAGCCAAAGCATAGAAAAAAAGGTTATGCTAGAGCTGTTTTTAAATATTTAGCGCAAATTTGTAAAGAAAAAAATCTCAAACGCTTAGAGTGGGTATGTTTGAACGATAATGATTTAGGGATTGAGTTTTATACTAAATTAAATGCAAAGCATATGAATGAGTGGAGAACTTATCGTTTAGAGGGTGAAAATTTAGAAGCATTGATGTAATGAATAAGCGTAATTTGTGTTATTTAAAAGCTTTTGGTTATGAATATTTTAACGAGCAAAAACAAATTAGACATTTTAACTTAAGCTTTAAAGAATTAAACGAAAGAGTGAAAACTTGCAATCTTTGTCATTTTTCTAAATTAAGAAAGCATAGTTTAATGGAAAAAGAAGCCAAAAATGCTAAAATTTTGATTTATCAAGCTTTTATCGATAAAGAAGAAAATGAAAGTGGAAAGTTTTTTGCTTCTAAAAATAAGCAAGAGTTTTTAAGATTATGCAAAGAGCTTTTAAATTTAAAAGAAGATGAGATATATTTTTCTTATATGTTTAAATGTTTTAGTAATTTTAAAATAGATGATCAAGCACTAAAATTATGCTTACCATATTTTTATAACGAGCTTGATTTTGTAAAAGCAAAGATTATTTTATGTCTTGGTCAAGAAGCTTTTGTAAGTTTGGGTTTTGAGAACTTTCAAAAATACAAAGGGCAATGTATGCGTTTTAATAATGCTTTGCTTTTGCCAAGTTATGATTTGAATTTTTTGAGTAAAAATCCTAGCTTTTATACTGAATTTATAGAAGATATTAAAAAAATAAAAGGTTATTTATGAGAAAAAGTTTAGTTTGTTTGATGATGAGTTTTGTTTTAACTTTAAGTGCTTTTGCAAAAGAGCAAAAACCATCACCCATAGAACCTAGTGAGTCTTTTTATCCTAATTTAGAATTTCAAAATTGCGATAATGATTGTTTATTTACTTTGCTAGAAACAGGACTTTATTTTAATTTTTTATCAAGATTTAACAGTGATAATGCAAATGAACTTTTGGTTAATATCTATACTAAACTTTTAAACTCCATTATAGATTTTGAAAAAAGAATTCAAAAAAATGCTAGTGTAAAATTAGCTATTATTTTGCCTGAGCAAACGATTAAAAGCTATTCTAATACTATTATAAACTCAAGTATAGCGTATTTGTTAAGACAAAGAGCGCAGATAAAAGTAAAGGTGTTTTTAATAGGCACTGAAGATGAGAGCAAGATAGCTAAAGCTTTTAAACAAGCTCAAGATGAGAAATTTAATTATATCATCGCAGGTTTTACAGATAAGGGTGTGAAAAATTTATTAAAAGAAAATCTTGATTCTAATGTAAAAGTTTTCATACCAACTGCACACAAAAGAAATTTTGATACGCAAAATGAAAATGTATATTTTGGAAGTATAGATTATCAAAAACAAATCCAAAAGCTTTTAGAATACTCCAATGGCAAAAATATCATTTTTTCAGATGGAACACCTTTGGCAAATCGCTTAGATGAGAATGTTTTAAACGCAGGTAATGGTAGTGAGAAAATTTACACTATCAATAGTTCTAAATTTGATTTTAGAAGTATTTTAAATCAAAATAGAAGTTTTCAAGATTCTAGTATTGTTTTAAATACCTCTTTGATTAAAACAGCGCTTATAAGCTCGCAAATAAGAACTTATGATATAGAGCCTTTTGTGTTATTATCAACTCAGATTAATTATAATCCTATTTTACTAAGCTTAACACAAATTAATGATAGAAAAAAACTTTTACTAGCAAATTCCATTTCTAATGAGGATCAAACTCTAAGCTATCTTAATGAGCTTTTTTCGCAAAATATTAATTACAACTGGATAGCGTATGCAACTAGCGTGGGTCTTGATTATTTTTATACGCAGTTTTTAGATAAAGACTCTCAAAGAATTTTCGATGAGAGTTTAAATAATAATCAGTTTGACTATAAGGTTAAGATCATTCGCTCGCAAGGCTTAGGTTTTACTCCTTTGCAAAATCAGTAAAAACCTTAGTTATAGTCTCATCTATAGGGGCTACTTTTTCATTTTTTAAAAAAGCTAGGGTAAATTCAGCTTCAAAAAGCTTGGTATTTTCTTTATAAATCTCTTGTTTTATACAAACTGAGGCTTTTTTAAGCTTTGTGATAAATGTTTTTACTTCTATAAGATCTCCAAGTTTAGCGGGTTTTAAAAAGTTACAATTTGCTTTTGTAAGTAGAAAATGTCCTGTATTTTTATCAAAAATTTTTGCATTTTTTTGAAAAAATATCTCACTTCTTGCTCTTTCGCAAAATTTTAAGTAGTTGCTATGGTATACCACTCCACCTGCATCGGTATCTTCATAATAAATTCGTATTTGCATTTTAGACCTTTTATTTTATATTGATCGGAAAATATCGCTTACAATCAACTTTTTTTATTGATAAATTTGTTGAAATTCTACTTAAAATGTCATAAGAAAAGCATAAAATATCCTTGATTTTATATCTTATGTTAAAATTGTATTTTATATCATTGAAAAAAGGAAAATCATGCAAGTTTTGCAAAAAATGTTTAAATTGCTAGCTATTATGGCTTTTGTTTTTAGTGTGAGTGCAAATGCACTTAGTGAGGGTAAAGAGTATATTACTTTAAAAATACCTATCCCAAATGCACAAAATTCTCTAATAGAGGTATTTTCTTATCATTGTATTCATTGCTATAATCATCATCAATTTCACACTCTAGCAAAAGTTAAACAAGCTTTACCAAATTTAAAATATGATCTTTTCTCGGTAAGTTCTATGCTCGAGTACGGTGGTGCTTTAAATGAGATGTTTGCTTTAGCTTCTTTTAAAGAAAAAGCTTTAGGTTTAGATGTTACTAGTGAAAAAAGTCTTACTTATAAGCTTGCTGACGTGTATTTTGTAAGTCATTTTGAAAAAAAAATAAATTTAAATAATCTTGATTTATTTTATAAAATAGGTTTAAATGCTATTGGTGCTAGTAAAGAAGAATTGCAAAAATTTTTACAAACTAAAGAAGCCAAAGAGCTTTTAGTTGCTTATGATGTAGCTAATGAAATTTCAAGAAATTATGGCACGCCTGCTTTTGTAGTAAATGGCAAATATCAAATCAATCCTGAGTATATCACTTCTTTAGAGGAACTAATCCGTATAGTTAAAGAACTTTCTACCAAGTAATGCTTTTTTAAGCATTACTTTTTGTAATTTTTGTGATAAAGTATTATTATTTTTTATTTTTTTAATAATTATATTTTCATTTTGAAATTTTTTCTTATTGTTTAATTAATATTTAAGTTATATTAATATAACTTTAGCATGTTTATAATAAATTGCAAATATTTATTATATATAAAATACAAATAGGAGAAATAAAATGAAATTCAACTTAAATAATTTGTCAAAAGCAATGGCGGCAGCTGCTTTTGTTCTTGGTGTGAGTGCAAATGCACTTAGTGAGGGTAAAGAGTATGTGGTTTTAAAAACACCTATCCCAAATGCACAAAATTCTTTAATAGAAGTATTTTCTTATCGTTGCACACATTGTTATGATCATCATAAGTTTAATACCATGTCAAAAGTCAAAGAAAAATTACCACAATTAACTTATAAATTTTATCCTGTTAGCTCTATGGGTGATTATGGTAAGCAAGCTAATGAAATTTTTGCTTTTGCTGCTTTTAAAGATGAGCAAAATAAAGTAAGTCAAAGCGATAAAAATAGTTTAACTCATAAAGCTTCTGAAGCATATTTTAATGCTTATTTTAAGAAAAAACAAAGATGGGGAAATGGAGCCAATCCTGAAGCGTTTTATGAAGTAGGATTAAAAGCAATTTCAGCAAGCAAAGAAGATTTAGATAACTTTTTAAAAACTCCTGAGGCTAGTGAAATTTTAAAATCTTATGAAAATGCTAATGATATCTCTAAAAACTATGGTACACCTGCATTTGTGGTAAATGGTAAATACCAAATCATACCACAAGCTATCACATCTCCACAAGCTTTAATAGAAATAACAGAAGAATTAAGCAAGATGTGATTTGAGGTATTTTATGAGTTCTTGTCCTATTAGTAAAATCACCACTTGGCAAAATACTAGGTTGCCTTGGTTAATAATGGTTATAGCTATGGTAAGCTTAACTTTCATAGCGCACTTTTTATTTCAAGAATATCTTTATATGGAACCTTGTGAGCAGTGTGTTTATATAAGATTTGCTATGTTAACTATGGCTTTTGGTGGTATTTTAGCCTTGATAGATCCTAAAAATGATTATCTAAAAATTTTTGCTTATATTTTTGTTTTTTGGGGTATATGGCTTGGTATAGAGTATTGTATTACTCTTAATCATATCCACGAGGTAGTGCATTCAGAAAATCCTTTTGCTGGTGTTGATGGATGTAGAGAAATTCCTATATATCCTTTTAATTTACCATTGCATGAATGGGCACCAGGATGGTTTTTACCAACAGGTGAGTGTGGTATGGATACACCTATAATACCTGAAGATATTTATGGTAGTTTAAATGCTTTTCAGAAATTTTTTGTTGGAACTCCTCCAAATTTTGAAGACGGGTTGTATAGTAATGGTTGGTACCTGATTCCTAGTATGGAATTTATAAATATGGCGATTTGTTGTTTGTTAATCTTCATTATTTGTTTGGTGATTTTAGGAAGTATGTTTATTTCTTATGTATTTTTACATTCTAAGGCTAAAATTTATGCTTTAATTGTTTTGGTGTTTGTGATTATTCTTAAAATTTTAGGTGAGCCAAGTGTGCAAATGGCTTAGTAGTATTGAAAAAGGAGAAAAAATGAAAATTAGTAAAATTGTAAGTAATGTTTTACTTGCTAGTGGTGTTGTTGTGATGATACCAAGTGTTTCTTTGGCTATAGGTGGACCTAGTGGTGCTAGTATTAATTGGGAGATTCAAGGTAAAATTGGCGCTATAAAGATAAATCCTTATGGTTTATCCCCGCTTAGTGCTGTAATTATGGATGGTGGACACAAACTAAAAGATGTGAGTGTAACTATAGTTCCAAAACCGAATGGACAAATTATATCTTATAAGGTAAACCCTAGTAAAATTAAAACATATGGTGGAATTCCTATTTTTGGACTTTATCCATCGTATTTAAACACAGTAAAAGTAAGCTATACTAAAACTGCTTTTGGAAAAAGTGAAAAAGTAGTAGATGAGGTATATAAAATAGCAACTGGTGGAGTAAATATAGAGCCAAGTGGAAGTATTATGCAAAGAGGTGTGCCTTTTGAAAAAGTAGAAGTAATTAAAGTAGATAAAGGTTTTGAAGATAGGTTGTATTTAGTTAATAATGTCCCGGGAAAACAAAGTGGAAAAGGTTCTCAAGCTGTATGGAATAACCCTGCTGGAGGTGCAATGGAGTGGGATGAGAATTCAAATGTATTTATTGTTGATACTAAAGGTGAAATTCGTTGGTATTTAGACAGTGATAAATTAATGGATTGGGATAACATTTATAACCGTGGTATTATGATGGGATTTAGGCAAAATACTGATGGAACTTTAACTTGGGGTTTTGGGCAAAAATATGTTAAGTATGATTTAATGGGTAGAGAAATTTTTAATCGTCTTTTGCCTTCTTCTTATATAGATTTTTCTCATTCTATGGATAATATGCAAAATGGAAACTATCTTTTAAGAGTAGCTTCTGCTAATGTCAAACGTCCTGATGACAAAAATGTGCGTTCAGTGCGTGATGTAATAGTAGAGGTTGATAAGAATGGTAATGTAGTAGATGAGTGGAGACTTTTTGAAATTTTAGATCCATATAGAGCAAATATAATTAAAACATTAGATCAAGGTGCGGTTTGTTTAAATATAGATACTAGTAAAGCGGGAGTTACCTTGAGTGATGAGGACTTAGCTAAAATGGATACAAGTGATTCTTTTGGTGATATAGCAGGTACTGGAGTAGGGCGTAATTGGGCACATGTAAATAGTGTAGATTATGATCCAAGTGATGATAGTATTATTATTTCAAGTCGTCATCAAAGTGCAATTATAAAAATAGGGCGTGATAAAAAAGTAAAATGGATATTAGGAGCACATAAGGGATGGGGAGAAAAATATAAAAAAGCACTTTTGCAACCTGTTGATAAAAATGGCAAAAAGATAGTTTGTGAAGATGAATATAGCAAATGCCCTGGTTATGAAAATGAAGAAGGTGGGTTTGACTTCACATGGACACAGCATACTGCTTTTAGAGTAGATGAAAAATCTGATAAAAGATATATTTACATTACAGCTTTTGATAATGGTGATGCAAGGGGTATAGAACAACCTGCTTTTGCTTCGATGAAATATTCAAGAGCAGTTGTGTATAAAATAGATCAAAAAAATAAAACTGTAGAACAAATTTGGGAGTATGGCAAGCAAAGAGGTAGTGAGTGGTTTTCACCTGTTACTTCTTTAACTGAGTACCATAAAGATAAAAATTCTATTATGGTTTATAGTGCTACTGCTGGAATGTCATTTGACTTAAGTAAAGGCGCTGCTGTAGGTGAGCCAAGACCTGAAATAGATGAGTTTAAATGGGGAGCTGAAGAACCTTCAGTGCAAATTCGCTTTAGTGGAACAAGTATAGGTTATCAAGCTATGCCTATTGATTTAGAAAAAGCATTTAAATAAGAAAAAAGGGCTTTAAAAAAAGCCCTTTTTTATAAATATCCTGCACCTAAAGCTAAGAAATAACCTACTATACAAGAAACAATCACACCAATTAATCCTGGTAAAATAAAGCTATGATTGATAACAAATTTACCTATTTTTGTAGTACCTGATCTGTCAAATTGTATAGTTGCAAGATCACTTGGATAAGTTGGTAAAATATAATATCCATAGCAAGCTGCTGCAAAAGCAATAATAATTCCTGGTTCAACACCAATTCCTAATGCAAGTGGCACAAAAGCCGCGATTGCTGCTGCTTGAGAATTAACAAATTTAGAAATTAATAAAAGCATAATAGCATAAGTCCAAGGATGTTCTATAACGATATTTCCTAAAGATTCTTTCATCATAGGGGTATGCACTGCAAACATAGTATCTGCCATCCAAGAAATTCCAAAAACAGCCACCAAGGCTATCATGCCGGATTTGAAAATTTCATTTTTTGCAATTTTGCTTGCGTCAAGTTTAGTAAAGATGATTAGTGCTGCACCTGCTAAAAGCATAAATATTTGAATAGTTGCTACCATATTCATAGGCTTAGTAGTGCCTTTTTGGGTAAATTGTGGTCTAAGCTCTGGGAAGGCTCCAAGTATAGCTACTATAGCAATAGCACCTAGAAAAATCCACATCGCTACCCATTGGATAGTTGGAAGTTTTTGTTCAAGAAGGGTTTTACTATCGCCATAAATATATTCTCTTTGCTCTGGATTTTTAATTCTAGCTTGAAAATCTTCATCTTTGTCAAGATCTTTTCCTCTAAACCAAGAAAAAATTCCTATAGCCAAAACACCTACTAAAGTAGAAGGTATAGTAATGGCAAGTAAATCTACATAGCCATCAAATCCTGCTAAAGGATGTTTGTTGATTTCTGGATTTAAAAGTAAGGCTGTCAAGCTTACAACAGCAACCGAAACAGGACTTGCTATAATTCCAAGTTGAGAAGAAATACTAGAAGCAGCCATTGGTCTTTCCGGGCGAATGCCATTTTTAATAGCAATGTCATAAATAATAGGCATCATGGTATAAACAACATGTCCAGTTCCACAAAGCATAGTAAGAATACAAGTTACAAATGGAGCTAAAATAGTTAAGAATTTAGGATTTTTTCTTAAAACTCTTTCTGCAATTTGCAACATCACATCTAAACCGCCACTAGCTTGTAAAGTTGCACTAGCAACAACAACTGCTAAGATAGTAAGCATAACATCAATAGAAGGTTTTCCAGGTGCTACTGCAAAACCAAAACTTAAAACTAATAAACCTATACCACCTAATAAACCTAGGGCGATACCGCCTTTTTTTGCCCCATAAAAAAGACAAATGAGAACTACGGCTAGTTGGATACTAAATTGAGTGCCTTCACTAAGACTAGTTAGTATTTCCATACTCTCTCCTTGTTTTTAAAATATGCGAGAGTATAATGTAAGTTTTATTAATAGTAAATAAAATTTATTATTATTTAAATAAATATTTACCAATATTTTGAATTTGTTTATCAAAATATTGGTTATTGTACATTTATTGATAATATTTTAAGATTGTATAAAGAATTTTACTGATTTTATCAATAGAAGCTATTTCGCATTTTTCATCTGTTGAGTGAGGACTATATATATTTGGTCCTATAGAACAACATTCTAGAGGTTGTTTTTCACTTATAATACCACATTCTAAACCAGCATGTATAGTGTAAAGCTTGGCATTTGGATTTTCTTTTTTAAAATAACTTAGAATTTCTTCTCCAAAATTAGTATCTTTATTAGCCCAAGGTGGGTAAAAATTTGCACTTGAAACTTCACAATTTTGCATCTTAAAATAAGTTAAGGTTTCAAATTCTATAGTTTTAAGCTCTTGCAAATCATTAGATCTTGCAAAAAGTTCAAAATAAAATTTACTATCTTTTTCATAAGCTAATGAAAGATTGATACTTGTTTGAACTAAATTTAATTGATGATTAAAAGTTCTAACTCCTTGTGCAAAGGCATTGATGAGATTTAAAATAGCTTGAGAATTTTTATAATATGTTCTTTTGATTTTACCTAGATAATTTATTTTAAAATGATCATTTTCTTTTGGAGGATTTTTAAAAAATACCATGATTTTAGCATGTTTTGGTATAGAATTTATTCTTTCACCTGCTTTAAATTCACAAAGCTCTCCTTGATTTTGAGTGATAAAGTAACTTGCTTCTTTTATAGATGATTTGATATTTTTTATAATATCAATTCCTGAGTGACCACCTTTAAAATTAATCGCTTCTAACTCATAACAGTCTTCTTTTTTTTCATCTATTTCCAAATTTAAACTAGCAAAAATATCCACTCCGCCAGCACAACCTATAACAACTTCATTATCACTTTCATGATCTAAATTTAAAAGTTTGTTTGAAATTAAAGTGTGAGCAAGATTATTTGCTCCGCAAAGTCCAACTTCTTCATCATTAGTAAAAAGACATTCGATATTTTCAAATTCTTTTAAAGCTTGCATCATTAATGATACTCCTATGCCATTATCTGCACCCAAACTCGAGTTCTTGGCCTTTAAATATCCATTTTCTTCATACATTTGTATATTTGGAGCCTTTCCCATGCAAACCATATCATAATGACTTTGTAAACAAATTTTTGGTTTTCCTTTATATGCGTGGATATTACCTGCTTCATCAACATTTACTTGGCAACTTTGACTTTTAGCAAAATTAATAAGAAAATTTTTTAATTCTTCAGTATGGAAACTACAATGAGGTATTTGAGTAATTTGTTTAAAATTTTGTATAATTTCTTGCATAAAATCTCCTTTTTTTGTAATTATGGCATATTATTATATAGGTAAGGTTTAAATGAAAATTTCTATAAAACAAATTAAAATATTGATAAACTTAATAAAAGATCCAAAGAAATTGTTAATTATTCTTTTTTTGTTTGCTTTTGCTTATGTTTTAAACTATGATGATAATTCTTATATTAACGCTAAAGTAAGTCATGTAGTAGATGGAGATACTATTGAGGCTAAATTTGAAAATGAAAAGCTTAAAATTAGACTTTTTGGTATAGATGCACCTGAGAGTGATCAAGCTTATGGGAAGATGGCTACGCAATTTTTAAATGCAATTGTGTTGAATAAAGAAGTGGTTTTGAATATAAAAGATGAGGATAAATATGGTAGAATTTTAGCTATTATGTATTTAAATGATAAAGATATTAATCAAGTTATGGTTAAAAATGGCTTTGCTTGGGCTTATGAATATTATAGTGATTTGTATGTAAATGAGCAAAATTATGCCAAAGAAAATAAAAAAGGGTTGTGGGTAGATGAAAATCCTATAGAACCTTATAAATGGCGTAAACAAATAAGATTAAAATAGGAAAAGAGATGTTTAAAAAAATATTTTTCGTTGGGTTTTTAGCATTATTTTTTGGTGGTTGTTTTGTAAATGAAAGAGGAATTTCAAATCGATTTTATGATGATTGTAAAGAATACTATGATGCAAGCGGAACTTACCATAAAGAATGTCCAAAGAATTGGGTAGATTTACCTTTAACCCCCGATTCCTTTTAAAACAGCATTTAGTTCCTCTGGAGTAGCATCTTGCTTGGTTGATTCTTGTTGGTTTTGATTGTTATTTGTAGCAGCTTGATTTTGTTTAAGTTTGAATATATGATCATCCGTAGTAATAACCTGAAAAGATGCGTCAAAAATTTTGATCCCATTTACAAAACCAGCTACTTTAACCTCTCTTTTTCTTGAGTCATCGCTAAACAAAGCGCTTGCTTCAAGATTTAAAATATCTCCTACTTTTAAAGGAGCATAGAAAAAGCTTCTTGAGCCTATTAAGACACTAAATTCTTTATTGATTGCAGCTTGTGCTATGTAATTTGCTGCATTAAAAACAAAACCACTATGTACCAATCCTAGTTCATCTACTGCCATATCATGAGTTGTGATTAAAATACCTTTGGCGAAATTTCTTTCTATATGAGAAATACTTCCTGCTAAAGCATTGTTTATCCCTGGACAAGTGATAAGTTCTGATTTGATACGATTTAACTCTTCTGGGTCTATTAATTCTTCTATAGTAACAGCACTTACTGTTCTTGCCATTTTTACACCTTTAATTTAACATAAACTCTTTTTGGTGCTTCATAGCCTTCGTAAGTTAAATTTGAATCATTTTTATCTAAAAATTGATCTAAAGAATAAGAGTCAATCCATTGTGTTTTTCTTTGTTCTAAAAGATCGGTTTGTTTAGTTGTTATAATTTCAAATTCACTAAATCCAGCTCTATAACACCAATTTCTTAAACCTAATATCGACGGAATGAAAAAAATATTTGGTATTTTTGAGTAAGTTTTTTGAGGAATAAGTGCTATTTCTCTTTCATCTTCTATATACATAGTGTCTAAAAAGACTATACCATCTTTATTTAAAGATTGCTTGAGTTGTTTTAGCATGGCTATAGGATCACTACGATGATAGATCACTCCAAGACAAAAAATCACATCAAATTTTATACTATAATTTGGCACATCAGCCACGCCTAAAAGCTCATATTGTATTTGAGTTTTTGCAATAGAGTTTAAAAGTAAAAATTGTAAATAATACTTAATAGAAGGATCAAAACCTATGAGTTTCAAAGGGTTAAATTCAAGCATTTTAAACATATAATAACCATTATTACAGCCAATATCTGCTACTATTTTGCCTTTTATTTCTTGCATATAAGGTTTTAAAATATTAAATTTAATAAAACTTCGCCATTCTGTATCTATAAATAAATCATTAATTTTAAAAGGTCCTTTACGCCAAGGTTTTAACTCTAATGCAATGCTTTGAATCTCATCATCTAAGCTTTTATCACAAAAAATATCAAAACTTTCATTGATAAGGTAATTTGAATTTTGAACTTTTGTGCTAAGTTTTTGAATTTTTTCATATAATGGATGTTTTAAAACTTGCTTATTTAAAGCATTATTTTGCATATTTTTCCTTGAAAAACTCCTATTTAGGAGTTTTTGTTTATTGAAGTAAGCCTGCTAGTTTAGTTTGTAACATTACATTTGAATGAGCATTTGCAAATAAAAATGCATTTTCTTTTAGGTAATTTGTATTAAAATCATTGATATTTTGAGCTAAGTCATTATTTTGTAATTTGCTTTCAGCTTCTTTAGTGTTAATGCTAGTTTGCAAAGATGAGTTGATATTAGAATGGATAGCGTTAATTCCAACACCAATATCTGCACGTAAAGAACTTACTTGATCTTGAAAATCACGAATTCCATCTTGATTTTCAAGACTTAAATTTGCTGTACTTGGCTGATTTAAATTGATACTTTCAACTCCAATGCCAACAACAAAATCCATGCTTTGAAATACATTTTTACCATTAAAAGTCGCATTTGAAAATGCACTATTAATTGAACTTACAAGCTTGTTTGCTTCAGTATTTAGTATATTTTTTTGTCTATCATTCAAGGCAGCATTGTTTGAGCGTACTGAAAGCTCATTGAGTTTATCTGCAGTGGTTGAGATATTATTTAGTGTTGAATCAGCAATTTGTAAAATACCCACTGAATCATAAGCATTTAAAATACCTTGATCTATGGTGCTATATTGACTTCTTAGAGAATCAGCTATGGCTAGATTAGATCCATCAGTTCCATTTATAGCACGCATTGCAGCTATGTTTTCTAAAGCCTTTTCTTGGCTTTTTTGAGCTTGGTTTAAGTAGTGATTTTGTTGTGTTATTCCTATATCACCTATTTTCATCTTTGCTCCTTTTAAAGACTTATTTTATTATATCATTTTTTTGTTCTAAAATTTAAGAAAAACAAAATTACTTGTGATAACATGATAATTTTCATCACAACTTCACTTGCACTATGAATTTTTATAAATTCTTGAGTTTTAGTTGCTTCTTCTCCTAGGTTTTGTGCTTCTAAAACATAAGCAGTGAAGTAAAATACAAAAAGCAAACTTAGTGCCAAATTGATCAAAGAAATCATAAATTTTGAAAAATTTATTTTAAAAGTTAAATTTTTATCTTTAAATGAAAAAATTTCCATTAAGATAGACAAAGCACTCACACCTAGTAAAACATAGCCAAATTGCACAAAAATATGTGTCATTAAAAGCCCACTTTGAAAATGGTTTAAAACCCCTTCACCTATAAATTTAGCAGGATAAAATATAGTCGGAGCTAAAAACACACCTATGCTAATTTCAATTCCAATTAAACTTGCTAATAAAAATAAATATATTGATTTCATATTTTCTCCTATAATAAAGATAATTATAGTCTAATTTTTTAAATTCCATGCAACAAAAGCTCTATCAAAACCATTATAATCTTGATAAAAAGTAGCTTTAAAGCCATTTTCTTCTAAAATTTCATTTAAAATTGCTTTTTGATCATATCCAAACTCACATGCTAAAACTTTTGTGTTTTGATTTTTGGCAAAAAGGATAATTTCGTATAAAATTTCCCAGCCTTTATCCCCGCCAAATAAAGCATTATGTGGTTCATTTTGCACCCATTTATCTAAAGGATAATCATTTTTAATGTAAGGAGGATTAGAAAAAATAAAATCAAAATTTCCTTGTATATTTTTAAAATCACAAAGTTGAAAGTTAATCAAATTTGAAACTTTGTGGAAATCTGCATTTTTTTTAGCAAGTTCTAGTGCTTTTGGATTTATATCGCAAGCTTGTATAAAAATTTGTTTCAACTTTACTAGACAAATGCTTAAAATTCCACTTCCAAAACCAATTTCAAGTATATTTTTAAAAGAATGTTGAGTTAAATTTTCTAAGCATTTTTCAAGTAATATTTCACTATCAAAACGTGGTATTAAAACTCCTTTTTCTATAAAAAAATCTAAACCATAAAATTGTGTTTTTTTAAATAAATATTCAAAAGGCTCGCCATTTAAAAATTTATCTACATATTCTAAAAAAACTTTTTCATCAATTTGAAATTCAGGATTTAAAAAAATCCAAGCTCTATCTTTTTGTAAAAACTCACAAAGAATAAAAAGTATATATTCTTTGTAAGTAGAATCTTTTGCATAAGCTTGCTTTAAAGCTTGTTTGATTGAAATCATTGCAAAGCTTTAATCCTATCGTAAATGCAAGGGTGACTTAGATGAAAGAAAGTATAAATTTTACTTGTTTTAATAAAGGCTTTATTTTCTTTTGCTAAAGCTATGAGAGCATCTTTCATATCTTCTTTAGAGCTTAGTTTTGCTCCATGTAAATCGGCATTAAATTCGTTTTTTTGACTCATTTTATTAAGCACAGGGGAAATAATAAAAGTAAAAATATTCCCAAAAATCAATAAAAGTGCAAAAACTCCAGCACTTACTCCATCTAAATGACTTTCAGTGTAAAAAAAGCTTGGTAAATGAGCAAAGATAAAAAATAAAGCAAAAAGCATCAAAGCACTAGCAAATAATATTTTTAACAAATCTTTATGTACAAAATGTCCTAGCTCATGTCCTAAAACAGCAATAAGTTCTTTTTCTTTTAAAGCATTTAAAAGTGTATCAAATAACACCACTCTTTTGCTTTTAAATAAACCACCAAAATAAGCATTCAATCTTTTATCTCTTTTGCTTGCATCAATCACATAAATTCCATTTGTGCTAAAACCACATTTTTGCATTAAATTAGTGATTTTTTCAAGTAAATTTTCATCTTCAAGTTTTTTCATTTTATTAAATATTGGTGCAATAAGAGTAGGGTAGATGAGGTTTATAATAAGTATGATTATAAAGCTTAGTGCAAAAGCTACTACCCACCAATATATGCTAAAAAATTCAAAACAAAACACCAAGGTATAGATGATTAAAAAGCCAAAAATAAGCATAAGCACAAGGGACTTGATGCTATCTTTAATAAAAAGCGTCAAAGTCATATTTGAAAAGCCGTGTTTTTTGTCTTTTATAAAGCTTTCATAATAACTAAGTGGTAAATTTAAAATACTAATAATTAATAAAAATGCAAGTAAAAATAAAGTATTTTCCAAGGTAGAGTTTTCTTTTATGAAAAATTCTTTCAAATACAAAAAACCAAAAGTAATCCAAGAAATATTAATCATTAAATTATAAAGATTAGAAAAGATTTTATATTTTTCATTTTCTATGGCAATATCTGCAGCATTTTTATAATCGTGTTCGTTTAAAATGATCGCTTGTTTTTCTCTTTCTTTTTTTAAAAATGCAATTTGCATATAAGATATAAAAATTAAAAAAGCTGTATAAATACATAAAATCATTATTAAAATCATAGTTTTTTCCATATTTTTTTTGAAAGTATGCAATAAGAAAGTAAATAAGCATAGGTAAAACTACCTATGCTGTATAAGAAGAATTCTATTTAGATTAATTAAAATGAGTATTTAAGACCAATGTTACCAGTTAGATAAGTTTCATCGGTATTGTCATCTTTATTGCCTAAGATTTGTTTAGCACCTACACTTAGATCAATAGTGAATTTATCTGTTATACCAATATTACTTCCAATAAGAATTTTACCAAAAGTTTTATCTTTTTCGGCTCCAGCTACATGATAATTCATATCACTTCCTGTAAAGCGAGCTTTAAAGTTGTTTCCACTCATAGCAAAGAATTGTTCGATTTTTGGAGTGATATAGAAATAGCTACCATCGTTAAAGAATTTTCTAAATTCTGCACCAAGTTCTGCACTTGCTGCAAAACTATCCATTGAATAAACTTTTTGAGCCCAAACACCACTTTCTGTATAATCTGGAGTTTTTCCATAGTAAAGATTTAATCCAATTAGTGGTTTAATCGAGAAGTTATCACTAAAGTCAAATACATAACCATATGCACCGCTTGCACCTAAGAAAGTTTGAGTGTAATCAGATTTATTGCTAGTTCCATTTAAAAATCTTTCTTGATCAGTCCAGCTAAATTGTGCATATGTTTTGATATCAAATTCATGTTGCCCATTGGCTATTCTTGAATATGCACCAAATTGTAAATTATCTGCATCTTGACTGATAGAATTGTAATTTAATTTAGAGTCAGCATAAGTTAAATATGCACCAAAGAAAACAGCATCAGTGAATTGTCTATCGATACCTAGTGTGATACCATATACAAAATCATTTTCACTACCTATCATATTTGCCCCACCAAATGCATTAGACCAAACGCTGTTTTCACATTGGTTTCTATCTTGTAGCATTCTAGTTGAAATAGCCATTTCATTAGCTAGGTTGATAACTTGGATAGCACCCTGGCGATTAGAGTTGTTTGCACTTTCTCTAGCTGAATTTACTACGTTTTTGGCCTGTTGAGCATTACCTACCATAGCATCAGTTAGAGCGCTACCTGCTGCTTGCTCTCTGTTTGATCTTAATAAAGAAGCTAAAACAGCATCAATTTGACTATTAAATGCTGTGTTTGATTTGTTTAATCTATCTATTTCAGCATCTATTTTTTTATGATTTTTTTAAGTTCGGCATTAGGATCTTCTTGTTGATTTTGATTTAGTGGTATTGGTAATCTAGCTTCTGTTCTTAAATAATTATTTAGTTGTGTCAACACCTCTTTTTTTGCAATAATTAAATTTTTACTGATTTCACTTGGTTTGTAGTCTTTCCAAGCTGATGTATCTGCTTGAAGATATAAAGAATTTCCAATAGTTGCTAGTTTATAGTTAAGACCTTCGATTTCAATCTCGATTGTGCCTTCAGAAGGAACTAAACCCTCTGCTGCAATGTAACCTGGAGTTTTTCCTGTTAATATGCTAATAAATATATTTTCATCTTTATCTAGATAAAATTCTTTGTAAACACCCGCTGTATTTGAGGTTGTAATATTTTTATTAAAACCACCATTAGCGCTTAGTAAAAAGATACCATTTTCACTTACTGGTGCGTTGCTAGTTTTAAATGTTGAATTTATTATATTTGCTTTTCCTGTTACATGAAAGTTGTGATTTCCATAGAAATCAAATTTTGCATCTTCAGCTGCAAAATCACCTTTTACAAGCAAAGAGCCATATGCACTTTGACTTCCTAAGGTTCCATTACTAACGGAAAGATTCGCACCGTTTATAATGTGTAGATTTCCTTCTATAACACCTGTGTTGCCTACTTCTAAAGCACTATTTATACCATCAAAAATTATTTCTTTTGCTTTTATATCAAAAGAGTAAAATTTATCTTTTTTTCCATCGTGATAATGACCGATTTTTGCATCTTGATCATTAGCGCCAACCTTAAGTGTGCTTTTAGCTGCATCTATATTTAAGTGTTTGATATGTTTGTTATTTTCACCATCGAAGCTTTCTCCAATGACAGAAGAGATATTGTAGATAGAACCTGTATCTTTTTCTACTACAAAACTGTAGTTTCCGTTTTTATTTATATCTTTTAAATTAGTGTCAGAGAACGATCCCCCCCCCCCTTTTTTTTTTGTAACAGCATGAGCTGAACTAGCTACCATGGTAGCAACGCAAGCTGATAAAAAAAATTTTCTCGAATTTTTCATTTTCTAACTCATTTACAAAATATTTAAAATTGAATTGTGATTTTATCATTAAGATAATTTAAAAGTCAATAAAAATTAGCAAAAAAATCAAAAAAAACGATTTCTTTAATGTGAAAAAATATATATTCAAGATTATTAAAGTGATGTTGTATAGGTGTTTTAAAATATTAAATATATTTTTGTTTTTAGTTGGAAAATTATTATATAAAAAAACATAATCAATAAATTTTTATTAAGTTAAGATTAACCAATATTGTAAATATTTTCTATTCTTCAATTTTTTCAAGAGTATTAAAATACTTTTCTTCTAAAATAGCTAATAGTTCTTGTTTTTCTTTTAATTCATCATAGAGTGTGTTGATACCTATTTTTTGATAAATTTCAGGTTTTGATAATGAATTTTTAAGTGTTTTAATTTCTTCTTCTAATTTGTGAATTTTATCAGGATATGAGTTTAAAATTTCATTTTCTTTATAACTTAACTTTTTAGTGGATTTTTCCTTTATTTTTGTATTTGTAGTAGTGTTTGTTTCTAGGTTTTTAGAAAATTCTTCAAAATCTTTGTATTCTTTTTCATTTTCTAAATATTCACTATAAGAAAGAACTTCTATATTAATATTTGCATTATCTTCAAAGGCATAAAGTTTGGTTGCGATTTTATCCACAAAATATCTATCATGTGAGACAAGCAAAATCGCACCTTCAAAAGAAAGTAAATATTCTTCTAAGATATTTATCGTAGCTATGTCTAAATCATTTGTTGGTTCATCTAAAATTAATACATCGTATTCTTTAGTAAAAAGCAAAGCTAGAGCAACTCTGTTTTTTTCACCTCCACTTAATACACTCACACTTTGTTCTAAAAATTCTTTTGGAAATAAAAATTGTTTTAAGTATCCATAAACATGCATATTTTTACCACGCACTTGAATATGATCGCCACCATTTGGGCAAAAAATTTCTAAAAGCTTTTTATCGGTATTGAGTAAGCTTCTACTTTGATCAAAATAGCCTATTTTAACTTCACCTCTTTTAATCTCTCCGCTATCTAGTGGAATTTGATCAAGTAAAATTTTTAAAAAAGTAGATTTTCCACAGCCATTTTTACCTACTATGGCTATACGCTCACCTTGTAAAATTCGTGCATTAAAGTCTTTAAAAAGTGTTTTATCTGCTATAGATTTTGAGATATTTTTAAGTTCAAAAAGCATTTTTTTGCGGTTTTGACTTTGGGTTTGGTTGAAGTTTTTACTTGCTCTTTTGATTTCAAGCTGTAAGCGTTTGATAGCTCCTGGATTTTTCTTGGCTTCTTCACGCATTTTAAAAATTCGCTCTTTACGCCCCTCGTTACGTTTAAGTCTAGCCTTAACTCCTCTTCTTAGCCATTCTTCTTCGCTTTTTAGTTGTTTTAGTAGAGTTTCATGACTTTTTGCTAAGGAAGCTAAAATAGCTGCTTTTTTTTCTAAATACTGTGTGTATCCGCCTTCAAAAACGCTTAGTTTTCCTGCTTCTATTTCCACGCATTTTTGTGCTATAGCATCGATAAAATACCTATCATGAGAGATGAAAATAACACACATTTTAGAAGCTTTTAATCTTTCTTCCAAAAAGCTACTCATATAGACATCTAGATGGTTGGTTGGTTCATCAAGCAATAAAATATCAGGATTTTTGAGCAAAAGTGTGCAAAGCCCTACACGTCTTATCTCACCCCCGCTTAAAGAGCAAAGTGTTCTGTCTTTATACTCTAGTAGTTTAAACTCTTCTAATATTCTTTGAATTTTTTGGTCTAAATTCCAAGCATCTTTTGAGTCTATAAATAAACTTAACTCATCTACTTTTTTTAGATGTTCTTTATTTTCTGGATCAAGGGCTAATTTTTCATTATAGTTTTCATACTCTTGTAAGGCTTTATAAATTTCTTCAAGCTCTTTTTTTATGGCTTCATTTACACTTAATGAGCTTTGAAAACTTACTTGTTGATTTAGCATGCCTATGCTAATATTGTTTTGCTTAATCACTCTACCACTATCTAGTTTTAAACTTCCCATAAGGGCTTTTAAAAAGCTTGATTTTCCTTCACCGTTTTTACCTATAATGGCGATTTTTTCTCCTAAATTTGCACTAAAACTTGCATTTTCTAAAACTATTTTTGTATTAAATTTTTTATTTGCATCGATTAAATCTATTAAAGCCAAATTTCTTTCCCAAATGTTTTTTTGCGATTTTACTTTAAAAAGTATTAATTTTGCTTAAATACAATTACAAGATGAGAGTGTTTATTTTTTTTACTTTATTGATTTTATTTTTTACATTGGCAAATTGGTATATTTACAAAAGATTTTTAAGTGGAGTTGATTTTTTAAAGCCTTATAAGAAATTTGTATTAGCTTTTGTTTTAATAGTTTTTGTATGCGAATTGATCTTTTTTGTAAATATGCGTGGGGATTTTTTGCATGAAAAGCTTTATTATATTTTGGCTGTTTTTCCCACTATTACTTGTTTTTTCTTGCTTTTTGGAATGGTTTTTGAATTTGGCTCTTGGATTTTTTTGAATGAAAATAAAAAAGAGCAAATTTTTAGTGCACAAAGAAGAAAATTTTTAAAATTAATTTTTGATTCTTGGCTTATTATACTTAGTGTTAGCATGGTATTTAAGGGTTTTGTAAATGCTATTGGTATCCCAAAAATAAAAGAAATAGATATTAAGATTAAAAATTTAAACGAGGATTTAAATATAGCTTTATTGACAGATGTGCATTTGGGTAAAAATTTAGGTGAAGATTTTCTAAAAGCATTGATTGATAAGGTTAATGCTTTAAATGTGGATATGGTTGTCATAGCTGGAGATTTAATCGATGCAGATATTGCTAGTATATCTTATGTAAATTTGTTAGAAAATTTTAAATCTAAATATGGCACTTACTATGTCTATGGAAATCATGAGTATTATAATGATATAAATGCAATAAGCAAAAGGCTTAAAATGCTTAAAAATTTTAAAGTTTTAGAAGATGAAAGTATTGATTTTGGAGAATTTACCTTAAGTGGTACTTTGGATTTAAGCGCTAAACGATTGGGCTTTAAAGAAAGCGATATAGAAAAAATCAAAACACAAATCAATCAAGATAAAATTAATATTTTAATTACGCATCAACCAAAATATGTAAAAACTTATGATGTGAATGGGTTTGATTTGATTTTATCAGGACATACTCATGCAGGACAAATTTTCCCTTTTTCTTTACTAGTATATTTAGAGCAAGGCTTTGTGTACGGGCTTTATAAATTAAGCAAAGATAGCTTGCTTTATGTAAGTAGTGGAGCTGGATTTTGGGGGCCTGCTGTGAGATTTTTAGCTCCTAGTGAGATAGCTTTGATTAGATTAAAAGGAGAATGAGTGGGATTTAGTAATGGTGCTTCAAAAATGTTTGGAATCATAGCAAAATATAAATTTCCAAAAATTATACAAAAAAATATTAATAAAGCTTATGTAAATGCTTTTAATATTAATATGAGTGAATTTAAACCTTTAGAAGAATATGAGAGTTTAAATGCTTTATTTACAAGAACTTTGTTAAACGAGCGAGAGTTAGAAGATGGATTTATAAGTCCAAGTGATGGTAAAATTTTAGAACTTGGAAGTAGTTTTCAAAATGATTTAAAAGAAAATTTAGCTTTGAGTATTAAAGGTTCAAGTTATAGCATAGAAGAACTTTTGAAAAATTCAGCCAGCAAAGAAGAATTAAAAAATGGCATAGATTATACAAATATTTATTTATCTCCAAAAGATTATCATCATTATCATGCACCTTGTAATATGCAAATTTTAAGTGCTACTTATATGAGTGGGGCTTTATTTAGTGTGAGTGAGGCAAAGTTAGCAAAGATTATAAATCTTTATACCAAAAATGAAAGAGTAGTTTTAAAGTGTTTGGTAGATGGAAAATTTATACTTTGGATGGTATTTGTGGGTGCGCTAAATGTAGGTAAAATGCATTTTACATTTGACACTAGTATACAAACTAATGCTGCAAATTTTGATTTTACTCATACTTATGAGGATTTTTTTGTAAAAAAAGGTCAAAGGCTTGGAAATTTTGAGCTAGGTTCAACTATAGTTTTAATCGCTCAAAAAGGACTTTTGAAATTTAGTAAACATGCTTATGAGCAGGTTGAATTTTCTAAGAAGATCGCGGATCTTGTTTAGTCTTATCCTCATTGGCAACTTTATACAAAAAGGCAAAAATTTCAGCTACTGCTTTATACATATTAGGTGGGATTTCATCGCCTAGATCAAGCTTGCTAAGTACTTCTACTAAGTCTTTGTTTTCTTTTATAGGGATGCCATTTTCTTTGGCCAAAGAGATGATTTTAGCAGCGTTTTCTCCTTTAGCATTAGCTAGAATTTTTGGAGCATTTTGATCTTTTTTATTATAACCTAGCGCAACGGCTTTTTTTGTTTTTTTAGCCATTTTTAAGCCCTTGTATCAAAACCCATATTAAAGTCATTGTATTCTTCTTGATTGTTAAATTTACTTTTAACTATATCACTGATGAAAAAATTAGAGCTTAGAAGTCCTACTTTTACTAAGGCTTTTTTTAGTTCATGCGCTCTTTCATAGAGTTTTTTTCTAAAATCGATATTTTCTACCATCATATTTATATCAATGTATTTGTCATTACTGAGCGATAAAAATACATTTATTTTTCCTAGTTTTTCAAATTCAAGATTAATTTGCGCATAAAATTTATCTTTCTTGCCACGTTTAAAAACTACATTAGATTTTTCTAAATCATCCCAAAAGAAAGGCAAAAAAGTATGAATACTATTATTAGCTAAAGATAAAAGCTGGTTAAATTCAATTTGAGCTATGAGGCGATTTGCTTGATTTAATATATTTTCATTGTCTAAATTTTTAGCTAGATTAGAAACTTGTAAAAGAGTTGATTTGATATCCTTTTGTAATTCCGAAAAAATTTCTGTAGAGTCTTTTTGGGTGATTTTTCCAAGATCTTTTATAGAATGTTCTAGTTTTTTTTCTATATTTTTTATATCATCTAAAGAATTTTTTGCCTCATAATTTTTAGGATCTAAAGTCTTTAAAACTTCATTGAGTTTTCTTCCTATTAAGCCTAGTTCTTTGTTTAGATTATTGAAAAGCTCTTCTTGTAAATTTTGGCTAAAATTAAGATTTTTGCTTACATTTTGTTTAAATATATCTTCTAGTAAAATTTTACCCGAGGTGATTTTAAATATATCTTCTAATTTAGTATTATTTGTTTGTAAATTTTGACTTTTACTATCATTTTTGTTTAAATCTTCAGTATTTTTTTGCGGTGTTTTTGGCTCTTCTTTGGGATTTTCTTTGATATCTTTACTTTGTGGTATTTTTTCTTCTTTTGTGTTTTGAATTTCTTTATCTCTTACTAAGTTTTCTTGTTTGTTTTGAGTTTCTTTTTTATCCTCTGTGTTTTTTTGTGGAGTTTTTATTTCCCCTTTTAACTCTTCTTTGATGTCTTTAGTTTTTGGAGTTTCGTTTAAATTTTCTTGTATTGCTTCAGATTTGTTTTTGTGATTTTTTATATCTTTTAAAAGTGTTATAAGATCTTTGATGTTTTGACTAAGCTCTTTTAGTATATGAGTGTTTTGAATTTTTATGTTTTCGGGTTTAGCTAGTTCTTTGTTGATAAGTGCTAAATTTTTATTAAGATTTTTGATAAAATTATCCGCAATATTTTGGAGTTTTTCTTGACTAATAGAACTTGGATTTTTATTGATATAATTTTTAAAATTTTCTATTTTATCAAATAGCTTAAAAAGTGTTTTGTAGTTTGTATTTTCTAAAGAAATTTTATTATCTTTTTTATGGTTTTGTAAGATGTAAATAAGTTCTTTTAAGGTGCTTGTAGTATCAAGATTTTTAAGATCTAAATTACTTATATCGCGTTTTAAATTTTCACTAGTAGCACCTTTTATAGTGCTTAAAAGATTAAAAAAACTCTGTGGTAAATTTTGTTCTTTTAAAGAATGATTGAGTTTTGCTTCTAAAAATATGCCTGAATTTTTCACTAAAGATGAAAGATTTTTATTATTAATATCTTTAGCAGGCTTGACTAAATCTTCTAAAATTTTAAGCAGTTTTTCAAATTCAGGATTTTTTGAAAGCTCTGTTTGGAGTTTTTTTACTTCATTGACAAAATTAGGTGCAAAATTTAAATCTTTGTGATTTTTAAAAATGGCTAAATCAGGATCTTTGTTAGTTTTGACTTGATCTAAAAGTTTATTAAGCAATTCTTGTAGTCTTTGATCAATTTTGTTAACATAATCTTTGGGTAATTTAACTTCAGAATCGCTTTTGGAAAATAAAGGATTTTTTAACGCTTCATTGAGTGAGGTTTTTTTGTCTGACTTTTCACTTTTATTTTCTTTATTTGTTTCATTTTTTGCAAACTGATTTTGATTATTAGAGATATTAGTTATCATCTAGCATTACCATATTACCAGGTTTTCTTTTAAATTTGGTAAGTTTTTTAAATTTTGGTTTATCTATGGCAAATAGTATCAAAATACTTAATAAAACTATATAAAAATACATAAAACCATAAGCTTGAAAATAATACATCAAAGTTCCCAAAACTGCAGGTGCAAATAAAGCACCAAAAGAATAGGTAAAAAGAACTGCTCTGCCAAGTTCAACTCTTTTGCTAGGATTATCAAGCATATCATTTGCTCTCGCTAAAGAAAGAGCATATAAACAACACATACCCATGCCTAGCAAAAATCCAAAAAAGTATTTTAGATAAATATTATATTCTAAAATTAGTATGCAAAGCATAGCACTTAAAGCAATAAAAGCACACAATATAATAGCAAATTTCCTGCTAATTTTATCAGAAAGAGTTCCAATATAAAGTTGCGAAATAAAGCCACCTACCATAGTAGAGAAAATAAAAATCGAAGCTTCTTTTGCACCAAATCCTTGTATAAGTACAAATAAAGAAGCCATGGAAAAAAAGCCATTCAAAAGCATACCTGCTATAAAACTTGTTACTAAGGCTAAAGGCACTATATCAAAAACCTTAGGAATGGAAATTTTTGTTTTTTGTGGCAAAATAGGTTCTTTAATGCGGATTAAAAATAAAGGAATGGAAGCAAACATAATAAAACTAGCACTTAAAATAAACACTGTATTGCTTGGGAATTCAAATGACATAAGCAAAATTCCAAAGCCTGATGATGAGTAAAATACAACCTCATAAAAGGCTATCACTCTTGAGCGAATAGTATTTTTTGCTTTTTCATTAAGCCATGATTCTATTACCATTAAAAGCGCATAATAGCAAAAACCTAGCAAAAATCTTAAAAACATCCAAAAATAAAGATTAGAATTTAAACTATGAAGCATGGTGGCTATACCAAAAATGATGGCAAAAATTCCAAATGATCTTATATGTCCTACTTTAGAAACTATTCTATGGGCACTAATTGTACTTACCATAGCACCAAGAAAATAACAACTTCCTATTACTCCTATATAAAAATTGCTAACATTATTATACTTTAAAATAATAGCTATGGAATTTACTGTTAAAGCACTTCCTATGAAAACAAAAATCATACCAAGAAATAATGCTGTTAGTGATCTAATCGTTCTTTTTGAGCTTAACATTTTCTTATTAAAAAATTATATATTAATACCGTTATGGGTGTGACAAACATTGCACAAAACAAGGCAAAAATACTCATTAAACCTTGAAACTCTAAAAATAAAAATCCTGCTATTAAAAACACATAAGCAAAAATTTTAAACAAAGAAAAAAAAGCTAACGCGTTTTTAAAAATACTTTTAAATTTTGGTTTTAAATCGTCATCTGTATGGATAAATTTTATAATTTTTGGCAAAGAATATTGTTTTTTAGCAAAAATTTGCAAAGGTCTTTGCGTAAAATCATAATTTTTAGCTGCTTTAAAAATAAAATTTTTATAATTTAAAAAAGATATTAGAATGATTAAATTTTGAGCTAAAAAGCCAAATTCAAAGCTTATAAAGGTTTTAAAGCTTAATTCTTTGTAAAAAAAAATTCCTGCTAAGAAAAGTAGATTAAGTCCTAGCAAGAGTTTGATTAAGATTTTAGGTTTTAGGATCATTTTTTAAATCTTTGTAGCGATTTTCATCTTTAAATTCTTCATAGCTTTGCACTTGTGCCTTATAAGCTTTATAAACATTTAAAATTGCTGCTGCAACCCCTATAAAAACTCCAAGCCAAAAAAGCCAGTTTATGCCGGTTAAATTTTTTAAAAAATATCCTATACCAACCCCGATTAAAACAGCTACCACCATGGATATACCAAGGCTTAGTCCATCTGCAGCTTCTATGCTTTTACGAATGATTTTTTGTCTTTTATTCATAGGGCTTTAAAACTTTCTTGTGCTGCTTGTATAGTTTTATCGATGATTTTTTTATCCATGCATTCGCAAATAAAACCTGTTTCAAATTGAGAAGGTGCTAAATATATGCCCTTGCTAAGCATTTGCGCGTGAAATTTAGCAAATAATTTTGTATCAGATTTTAAGGCATCTTGATAATTATTAACAGGATTTTCACAAAAGAAAAATCCAAACATAGAGCCAACGCAGTTTACTTGTAAAGGGATATTGCATTCATTTGCCGCTTCTTGAAAACCTTGGGTAAGTCTTTTGCCTAGTTTTTCTAATTTTTCGTATAAACCTTCATAGTTTCTTGCTTTTTTTAAGCTAGCATAGCCTGCAGCCATTGCAAGCGGATTGCCACTTAGTGTTCCTGCTTGATATACTCCGCCTAAAGGACTTAGTAAGTCCATGATCTCAGCTCTTGCAGCAAAAGCAGCCGCAGGCATGCCACCGCCTATAACTTTACCAAAAGTTACTATATCAGCTTGTATGTGGTTGATTCCAAAAGAACCTAAATAAGAAGCTCTAAAGCCACTCATAACTTCATCAAAGATTAAAAGAATTTGATGCTCATTGCATAGTTTTCTCAATTCTTGTAAAAATTCTGTTTTAGCGGGTACTAAGCCCATATTTCCTGCAATTGGCTCTATGATGATGCAAGCTATATTATCATCATTATTGATTAAGTTTTTAACACTATCAATATCATTATAAATAGCTACTAGAGTATTTTTAGCTACATCAGTTAAAACTCCTAGTGAGCTTGGGGTATTAAAAGTAGCTGCGCCACTTCCTGCACTTACTAATAAAGAATCAGAGTGTCCATGATAACACCCTTCAAATTTGATGATTTTATCTTTTTTAGTAAATCCTCTTGCAAGACGAATAGCACTCATAGTAGCTTCAGTGCCGCTGCTTACAAAGCGAATTTTGTCTAAATGAGGCCAATCTTTTAAAATCAATTTAGCTAGTTTGGTTTCTGCTAAAGTTGGTGCGCCAAAGCTTGATCCATGCTCCAATGCTTTTTTGCAAGCTTTTTCAATATCTTCATCACAATGACCAAAAAGCAAAGGTCCCCAGCTTTGTACATAATCTATATAAATATTTTCTTCTATATCGCTAATATAAGCACCTTTTCCTTGTTTGATAAACAAAGGATTGCTGCCTACGCTTGCAAAGGCACGCACTGGGGAATCTACCCCACCTGCTATATACTCACAAGCTTCTTCAAAAGCTTTTTTATTGTTTTTCATTGTTTACTCCTTTTGTTGTTAGTAATATATCTATAAAGTGATTTGATCTCATCATCAGTGAGAGAATAAGTTGGCATAATACTTTTAGCCTCTTGAGGTTGGACTAAAATTTCTCTAAAACGCGCATAAGGAGTATTTTTAATACTAGGAACAATAAAAGGAATTTTTTCTCCATTTTTAGTGTAATAACCTAGTATTTGTTGACCTCCATCGCCATGGCATTTTGCACAACTTATGCCTCTTGGGTTTTTGTAAAGGGATTCTTGGTATTCTTTAGGGGAGATAAAATCTTCAGCCCAAGCACCATAAATTATAAAAAATAAAAATAATATAATTTTCATTCATTGCCTTTAACAAAAAAAGAAGTTTTGTTATGATACAATTTTTTAAGTTAAAAAAAGCTATAAAATTTAAGGAAAGAAATGATACTTTTAGAGGGTAAAAAGCTAAGTGATAAAATAAAAGAAAATTTAAAACAAGAAGTATTAGAACTTAAAGCTCAAAGTGTAGAACCTTGTTTAGCGGTGATTTTGGTGGGTGAAGATTCTGCTAGTGCTACTTATGTGGGTTCTAAAGCAAAAGCTTGTGAGCAATGTGAAATTAAGTCTTTAGTTTATAAACTTGATGTAAATACAACTCAAAATGAGCTTTTGGCTTTGATTAACACTTTAAATCATGATGATAGTATAGATGGAATTTTAGTTCAACTTCCATTGCCAATACACATTAATAAAGATATAATCTTAGAAAGTATTAATTTTTATAAAGATGTAGACGGCTTTCACCCCTTTAATGTCGGGAATTTAAATCTTAATTTAAAAGGTGGTTTTTTGCCATGTACACCTTTAGGTGTTATGAAAATTTTAGAACATTATGATATAAAATTACAAGGAGCTAGTGTAGTTGTAATAGGAGCTTCAAATATAGTAGGCCGTCCTATGGCGACGCTTTTATTAAATGCTAATGCTAGTGTGAGTATTTGTCATATTTATACGAAAGATTTAAAAGCTTATACAAAAAATGCTGATATTATCATCGTAGCTGCTGGTTGTCCAAATCTTTTAAAAGAAGATATGATCAAAGAAGGTGTGGTGGTAATTGATGTGGGGATTAATAGAGTTGATGGAAGAATAGTAGGCGATGTCGATTTTGAAAATGTTAGTAAAAAAGCTAGCTATATCACTCCTGTACCAGGTGGAGTAGGACCTATGACTATTGCTATGCTTTTAGAAAATACTATAAAATCAGCGAAAAATAGGATAAAAAAATGAAATTTTTGAAGAAAATTTATAAATTCACTCAGTCTTGGACGGGAACTTTAGTAGTTGTTTTATTGATTATATTTTTCTTTATACAAGCTTTTACTATACCGAGTGGTTCTATGAAAAATACTTTATTAGTAGGGGATTTTTTATTTGTAAAAAAATTTTCTTATGGTATTCCAACCCCGCATATTCCTTGGGTGGAAATTCCTGTTTTGCCTGATTTTAATAAAAATGGACATTTAATCAGTGGTGAAGGTCCTAAAAGAGGGGATATTGTGGTATTTAGATATCCTCATGAGCCAAAAATTCACTACGTTAAAAGGTGTGTAGCTAAAGGTGGTGATGAAATAGTTTTTGCAAATAAAACCTTGTATGTGCGTATGGTTGAGGGTGATGAATATATGAAAGATTATTACCCTAATAAAACAAAAATCATAGGCGGAAGACTTTTTGTAAAAGAGCCTTTTGTGGAAAAAGGAATACATTATGATTCTAGAGTGGATATAGACAGTGTGTTTTTTCGCTATTTAAATTTGGGACAATTTGCTATGAAGCCTGCTTCTTTTGATGAATTAGGTGCTAATAATATTTATGGTTTTAATGCTTATTATTATAAAGTACCTGAAAATGAATATTTTATGATGGGCGATAACCGTGATCATTCTAGCGATAGTCGATTTTGGGGAAGTGTAGATTATAAATATATAGTTGGACAACCTTGGTTTATTTATTTTTCATGGGATGAAAATAAAAAAGTTAGATGGGAAAGAGTAGGGCGTTTAGTTGAAACTATAGAAAAAGATGAACGCTTTATTCATCATAATGAAAGCGACATAGAAGCTTTAGAATAATTACCCAAAGAAACAAATAAAAATAGTTTGTGTAGAAAATGTGTAGTTTCTACACAAATTTGTAAAAATATACACTCTTAATTTTATTCGTAGATTTTTTTAAGCTCCAAGTTGTAACAATTACAAAAATTAAAATTAGTATAAGATAAAAGGATAGAAAATGCTAAGCCAGAGATCTCAAAATTTAGGAGAATCCTTAACTTTAGTAATGACTGATATAGCCAAAACTTTAAAAGCAAATGGTGAGAAAGTTATTAGTTTTTCGGCAGGTGAGCCTGATTTTGATACTCCAGAAATCATTAAAAAAGCGGCAATTGAAGTTATTGAAAAAGGTTGTGGAGCTTATACGCCAGTTGTGGGTATAAAAGAAGTTATAGAGGCTATACAATATAAATTTAAAAATGATAATAATTTAGATTATAAAACAAGTGAAATCATTACCAATGTTGGTGCTAAACATTCTTTGTTTATGGCGATTGAGTGTTTAGTTGAAGAAGGTGATGAGGTTATCATTCCAAGTCCTTATTGGGTGAGTTATCCTGAAATGGTAAAATTTGCAGGCGCAACTCCTGTATTTATAGAAGGTGAAGCAAAAAATGGCTTTAAAATTACTCCTGAGCAATTAAAACAAGCTATTACTCCAAAAACAAAGGTTTTGATGTTTAATTCTCCATCAAATCCTACGGGTGCTATTTATTCTAAAGAAGAAATTACTGCTTTAGCTAAGGTTTTAGAAGGAACTAAAATAGTAGTTTTAAGTGATGAAATTTACGAAAAATTAGTTTATGATGGAGAATTTTGTGCTTTTGCACAAGTTAGTGAGGATGCTTTAAATAGAACTGTAAGTATTAATGGTCTTAGTAAATGTGGTGCTATGCCAGGGTGGCGTTTTGGCTATATGGCAAGCAAAATGAATGAGTTTAACAATGCTGTTAAAAAACTACAAGGGCAAAGCACTTCAAATATTTGTTCAATCATTCAGCATGCAGCTTTGCCAGCCTTACTTGGAAAAGCAAATGAAGATATTGAAATGATGAGACAAGCCTTTTTAAAGCGTAGAGAATTAGCTTGTGAAATTTTAGCCAAAAGCGATAAATTGAAATTAGAACAAATTCCACAAGGAGCTTTTTATTTATTTATATCTTGCAAAGAAGTTGATAATGATTCTATGAGATTTTGTAAAAGATTGCTAGAAGAGCAAAAAGTAGCTTTGGTGCCAGGTATTGGTTTTGGCATGGAAGGGTATTTTAGGCTCTCTTATGCAACTAATGAAAAAGATATTATTGAAGGTTGTGAAAAAATCGTTGAATTTGTAAAAAACTATTAATTTTTAAGCCTGTTAAAAACAGGCTTTCTTTCAAAAAAAACTTATAAGCAAGACTTTGGTATGATTATACAAAAAATATAGGAAAATCAATGGAATTTGAAGTTCAATATAAAAGTGCAAATGCTAGAGCTTGTCGTATAAAAACTACACATAGTGAAATTTTAACACCTATTTTTATGCCCATTGGAACTTTGGCTGCGATTAAAAGTTTAGATGCTATTGATATGAGTGAAATTTTAGATGCAAGAATTATTTTAGCAAATACTTATCATTTGTATTTAAAGCCTGGTTCTAAAGTGATTAAGCAAATGGGTGGTTTGCACGGTTTTAGTCAATTTGGCGGATCTTTTTTGACAGATAGTGGAGGGTTTCAGGCTTTTTCTTTAAGTAAAAACTCAAAGCCTGATGAAAAAGGAATTCAATTTAAAAGCCATATTGATGGAAGTTTGCATTATTTTACTCCGCAAAGTGTTTTAGATGCACAATATGATTTTAATTCAGATATTATGATGATCTTAGATGATTTAGTGGCATTGCCTGCAAGCAAAGAAAGGATAGAACTTTCTTTAAAGCGCACTATAAAATGGGCAAAAGAAGCTATTGATTATCACAAGCTAAAGCAAAGTCAAGGTGTGGGAGTAGGGCAGAATATTTTTGGTATTATCCAAGGTGGAACTGATTTTGAAGCTAGAAAAATTTGTTCTCAAGCGCTTTGTGAGATGGATTTTGATGGTTTGGCTATAGGCGGTTTAAGCGTAGGAGAAGAGAATCAGGCTATGTATGATACGGTTGAAGCTATGATGCCTTATGTTGATAGCAACCGCCCTAGATACTTAATGGGAGTTGGTACACCTGAAGATTTGGTTGAAAATGTTGCAAGGGGCGTGGATATGTTTGATTGTGTGATGCCAACAAGAAATGCAAGAAATGGAACTTTATTTACAAGTTTTGGTAAATTTAATATAAAAAAAGCAGAATTTATCACCGATCATGCTCCTATAGACAGCAAATGTTCTTGCTATACATGTAGGAATTTTTCAAGAGCGTATTTAAACCATCTGTTTAAAGCTAAAGAATTAACTTTTTTTAGACTTGCGAGTATTCATAATTTACATTATTATTTGGATTTAGTAAAACAAATGCGTGAGGCCATCATTAAAGATGAATTTGAAAATTTTAGAAAAGAATTTTATAGACTAAGAACATGCTAAGTAGCACTTTAGAGCAAATAACAAACAATATTAATATTTCAAATGCTTACTATGAATTAGATGAATTTGATATATTTATGTTAGATATTGCTAAAATTTCTAGAAATATTTTTGTATTTAAAGACAATCAAATTTTTGAATATAAAGATGAAAATTTGATTTTATTTTCTAATATAGAGTTTATAGCTATATTAAAAGAAATTTTGCAAAACGAAAAAGAAAAATAATACTATTAACCTTTCTATAGAAAAAAAGAGAGGAATTAATTTTATAAAATAAAAAAGTAAAGAATTTCTTGACAAAATATTTTATATTAAAAGTCAAGCTTAGTAAAAGTTATAAGATGGCTTCTTTTGTTTTAGAGGCTTGCAAAATTTGTCATAGCAAGCATCATTTTATAAAGAAAAGTTTAAAAACAATTATTTTAATTTAGCTGTTTTAGAAAAAATATTAAAGAAAATATATCAAGACTAGAAGGAATTTACACTTATCTTAATACTGCAAGAAATGAAAAATAAATAAAAATATTTACTTTTTAAGTATTATGTCTGCAATTTTTTACCTTTAAATTTAATCATTGGATTTTTTGGTATGAATACTAAAAATTTATTTTTATCTGAAAGTGAAAATGGAACTTACTATGTTTTAGCTATGATATTAGCTATATTTTTCATTTTATTTTTATGGTATCAAATGAAAGATAAAAAAGAATTAGATTTAGATGAATTTTCTATTAAAAAGAAAAAGAAGTAGGTGGTACGCCCAAGAGGATTCGAACCTCTGACCTTTTGAACCGCAATCAAATGCTCTATCCAGCTGAGCTATGGGCGCAAAATAAAGAAGTAATTTTATCAAAATATCCTTAAAATTAGCAAAAATAAATAATTTTATAGAATTTTTATATTTTTATGCTAAGCTTCCTTTAATATTTTAGCTTAAGGCAAGGTAATGATACATAAGATTTTAATAGCCAATAGAGGTGAGATCGCAGTCAGAGTAATCCGTGCTTGTAGGGATTTGCACATAAAAAGTGTTGCAGTTTATACCGAACCTGATCATGAGTGTTTGCATGTAAAAGTTGCAGATGAAGCATATAGAATAGGAACGGATGCTATAAGAGGATATCTAGATGGAAAAAGAATTGTAGAGATCGCAAAAGCTTGTGGAGCTGATGCAATACATCCTGGCTATGGATTTTTGAGCGAAAATTATGAATTTGCTAAAGAATGCGAGGATGCGGGGATCATTTTCATAGGCCCAAAATCAGATGTTATTCGCAAAATGGGAAATAAAAACATTGCAAGATATTTGATGAAAAAAAATGGGATCCCTGTGGTGCCTGGAACTGAAAAATTAAATCATTGTACATTAGAAGAAATTAAACTTCAAGCTTTAAAAATAGGCTATCCTGTGATTTTAAAAGCCAGTGGCGGCGGCGGTGGTAGAGGTATACGTGTTGTGCATAAAGAAGAGGATTTGGAAAAATCTTTTGAAGCTTGTAAGAGAGAAGCGCTTAGCTTTTTTAAAAATGATGAAGTGTTTATGGAAAAATATGTTATCAATCCAAGACATATTGAGTTTCAAATTCTAGCGGATAATTATGGAAATATCATTCACCTTTGTGAAAGAGATTGTTCTATCCAAAGAAGACATCAAAAAATTATCGAAATAGCACCTTGTCCGAGTATTTCAGAAAAACTTAGAAAAACCATAGGAGTAACCGCTGTAGCTGCTGCAAAAGCAGTAGGTTATACGAATGTTGGGACTGTTGAGTTTTTGCTTGATGATTATAATAGATTTTATTTTATGGAAATGAATACGAGAATTCAAGTAGAGCATCCTATCACAGAAGAAATCACAGGAATTGATCTTATCACAAGACAAATTCGTATCGCTAATGGAGAAATTTTAGATTTAGAACAAAGTGATATTAAACCAAGAGGTTTTGCTATAGAAGCTAGAATTACAGCAGAGAATGTGTGGAAAAATTTCATTCCAAGTCCAGGTAAAATCACCGAATATTTTCCGGCTTTAGGTCCATCTGTAAGAGTGGATAGTCATTTGTATAAAGACTATACGGTGCCGCCTTATTATGATTCTTTGCTTGCAAAATTAATCGTCAAAGGTTCAAGTTATGATAGTGCGGTTAATAGGCTTGAGAGGGCTTTGAAGGAATTTGTGATTGATGATATAAGAACTACTGTGCCATTTTTGATCGCAATTACCAAAATAAGGGAATTTAGAAGAGGTTATTTTGATACTTCTTTTATAGAAACACACATGGAAGAACTTTTAGAAAAAACAGAAGATAGGCATCAAGAAAATAAAGAAGAGGTGATTGCTGCGATTGCTGCTGCTTTACAAAAAATAAAAGAAAGTAGAGAATAATGAGTTTTTTAGATGAATTAAAAGATATTAAAAAAGTACTTCAAAAAGAACAAGGTCAAGTTAAAAAAGAAAAAAACAAGGCAAGTAAAAGTGGAATTAGTATGAAAAATACTGATTTAGAGAATGTAAGAAAAGATTTAGCTAAACAAAATGAGCTAAAAAAACAAGAACAAGAATTTGAAGAAATGTTTGCCAAAGAAGAGCGTTTGGCAAACGAATTTATGGAATTTGTTAAAAATAGTGATATTAAAAAGATCCAATGAATAATATTATTGGTTTTTGTACTTTAGAAGAAGAATGTCCTTATCTTGAGGATAGGTATTGTAGAAATGAATACAACTATGTCTCTTTTATCACTAAGGCGCAAAACCAAGAATTAGTTTCAAGAGGCTGGCGACGCTTTGGTTCGTATTTTTCAAGACCTGTTTGCGATGGTTGTAATGAATGTCAAAATTTACGTATCGTAGTGGATGATTTTCATTTTAGTAAAAGTTATCGTAGGGTTTTGAAAAAAAATACTGCAACTAAGATCATCTTGCAAAAACCTTCTTTGAGTGATGAGCATTTGTTATTATACGAAAAATACCATCATTATCAAAAAGATAAGAGAAATTGGAAAATTTATGATCTCAATTTTAGAAAATACTACAATCTCTACGTAGATAATGCGGGTACCTTTGGTTATGAGCTAGATTTTTATGTTGATAATAAATTAGTCTGTGTTGATTTGATTGATATTTTAGATGATGGAATTTCTAGTATATATTGTTTTTATGATCCTGATTTTTCACACTTAAGCCTCGGAAAATATTCACTTTTAACCGAAATTAAACTAGCACAATTGAAAAAATTAAAATACATTTATTTAGGATATTTTGTAAAAGGGTGTCAATCTTTATCGTATAAAGCCGATTATAGTCCAAATGAAATTTTAAAACACACTAGTGCTTTAAATGAACAAGCATTTTTGTGGAGTTAGTTTTATAGAGAGGATTTTATGCAAGTAGTGCAAACTTTAGAATCGGTTAGTGTTAATACTGATGATTTTTTAATGTTTAAATATTTTCAAGATCTTATCCGTAAAAATTTTTCCAAAGTTATTGGAAATAAAAACAAAACTTTGTCTTTTTTTGTGGAAAATGAAATTCCTCAAAGAAGATATTTTTTAAAGCTTGTAAATCATAAATATAAAAAAAATACAGGCAATCAAATCGATAATCTTGCTTTTGCGCACTATAAAACCTTCAAATTAAATCTTGCTCAGGCGAATACCTTAAAACCGGTAATCTTTGCTAAAATAGGTTTTGCACAAAAAAATATTTTGATCACGTTAAGTTCGAATGAGAAATTATTTGCGGTGTATTTGGAGCAATACTTTAAAGACCATAAAAGCGTATATGATGAGAAAAATTGTATTTTTTCATTAGAGTATAAAGACGATAACACTTTAAATCTTTTAGAAATTTTAGCAAGTGTTAATGAGCATTTAAAATACTGTGTAGATTTTACAATCAATGAAACTCAGCTTTTGGAATTTAGAAATAAAATGAAAAATAAGGCTAGTACAAATTGGAAATTTAACGCCTTGGCTAAGTTATTTGAGAATTATTTTCAAACATTAGGGTGTAATTCTAGCGATGATTTTTCTACTATTAGGCAAAACTATCTTAATTTGGTAAAAATTTACCACCCTGATCGTCATCAAGGTAAAAGCAAAATCGAACAAGCTTATTGTCGTGAGGAATTTGAAAAAATTCAGCTTGCTTATGAGAGTTTAAAATCTTTATATAAAAACAATACATAATTTCCAAATAACATCATTTTAAGTTGCAATTTATTAAAATTAATTTTTATAAAATTCTAGGAAGAAATTTTGGTTGCTGATAGAAAATTATTTTTTTTAAGTTGCATTCTAATAACTATAGGGATACTTTTTTCATATTCTTTAAGTGCTTTTACTGTGCTTTATTTAGAATATAATGAATTTCATTTTTTTATCAGACAGCTTTTTTTTGGACTTAGTGGTATAGCTATTATTTATTTTGTTTCAAGATTAAATCCTGATAGTAAAATGGCACATTATTTAATGATAAGTGTTTTGTTAATCTCTTTTTTATTTATACTTATTTTGCCTTTTTTACCTACCTTTCTTGCTACTGCGGCAGGTGGTGCTAAAAGGTGGATCAGGCTTGGTCCTTTATCTATTTCTCCTGTTGAATTTTTTAAGATAGGTTTGATTTATTTCCTTGCTTGGTCTTACACAAGAAGAATTGATGATAGCAAAAAAGCAATCAAACACGAAGTTTTAATTTTAATTCCTTATTTTATTTTAGCTGCTTTTGTTATTGGTTATATTTATATGACACAAAATGATTTAGGTCAAAGTGTTATTTCTTTTTTCTTGGTTTTTGCTTTAGCATTTTTTGCAGGAGCTAGTAAAAGACTTTTTGCTTTTGGTGTGGTTATTGTTGGAATGATTGGGGTTTTGGTAATTTTAAGTAATCAAAGAAGAATTCAGCGTATTTCTGCTTGGTGGGGAAATATCCAAGATGCGTTTTTACCTTTTTTTCCTGATTGGCTAGCAAGTGCTTTAAGAGTAAGCCATAATTCAGAACCTTATCAAATTTCACACAGTTTAAATGCTATAGCTCACGGTGGCTTTTTTGGAGAAGGTTTGGGGCTTGGTACATTTAAGCTAGGCTTTTTAAGTGAAGTGCATACAGACTTTGTTTTATCAGGTATAACTGAAGAAATAGGCTTGTTGGGTTTAAGTATTATTTGTTTGATTTATTTGTTGGTAATCCTTCGAATTTTTAGAATTGCTGGACGTTGTGAAAATAAGATTCATTTTTTGTTTTGTTCAGGTGTAGCTTTGATTTTATTATTTTCATTTTTTATGAATGCATTTGGTATTATTTCTTTGACACCGCTAAAAGGAGTTGCTGTTCCGCTTTTGAGCTATGGAGGTAGTTCCATGTGGTCTATTTGTCTTGGATTAGGATATGTGCTAATGATTAGCAAAAAGGTAAAAATTTAAACTCATTAATTAAAATATATAAAAATTAACTTAAATAAAAAATATTCTATAACAACTCTTTACAAAAAACTTTTTTCTGCTATAATTATGCTCACATTTATTATAAAGGAGGTGGATATGAAGAAATACAGGCGTTTAAACACATTATAATCATTTATCAATTTTATTTTAATTTTAACAAAGGAAAAAAATGAAAAAAATATTATATGTTGTTTTAGCGTTATTTAGTGTATTAGCTTTAGGTGCTTGTTCAAGCGATAAAAATCAAGCTAGTGTTTCTGGTGAAAAAGTTTATAAAGTAGGTATAGCTGCAAATTATCCTCCTTTTGATTTTATTAAAGATGCAAAAATTACCGGCTTTGATGTTGATTTGTTAGAAGAAATTGCTAAAAGAGAAAATTTAAAGCTTGAATGGGTAAATATGAGTTTTGATGGTTTAATTCCTGCTTTGAAAGCTGGAAAGATTGATATGATAGCTTCTGCTATGAGTTCAACTCCTCAAAGATTAGCAAGTATGGATTTTAGTGATACTTATTTTGATACTAAAAATTTATATTTAAAGTTAAAAACAGATTCTAGTATTAGTGATAAACAAAGTTTGGAAGGTAAAAAAATAGGTGTGCAACTTGGAACTATTCAAGAAAGTGCTGCTAAAGCTATTCCAAATGCTCAAGTGGTAGCTAGTGAGGAAATGTTAGCAGCAATTTTAGCGTTAAAAGCTGGCAAAGTAGATGCGGTTTTAACAGATAAAGATATTGGTAAAGGTTATTTAAAAACTAATGAAGAGCTAGAAGCATTTTTAGAAGAAAATGATGGAAGCTCAGGGTTTTGTATAGCTTTTGATAAAGGAAAACAAAGCGAACTTGTTCAAAAAATCAATGCTGGTTTAGAAAAAGTAAAAGCTGACGGTACTTACCAAAAAATCGTAGAAAAATACGATTTGCAATAATTAACTTAAAGCCTTGATACTTGTATTCAAGGCTTTAAAAAAATATTCTATATCTTCTTTTGTATGCGTATAGTGAAAACCCACTCTTAGCCAACCTGGTTTAAATTTTAATTCTTGATTGTCTTTTAAATTGAGTAAATCATGCCCATAAGGCCCTGCACAAGCACAACCTGCTCTTGTTTCTATCTTATAAGTTTTGCTTAGCTTGTAGGCTAAATCAAAAGGAGAAATTCCTTCTATATTAAAAGCAAAAATAGGTAATCTATGAGTGATATTTTTTGCATATAAGATCATTTTTGGAAAATTTGCACATTGTTTGAAAAAATATTCACAAAGTTCTTTTTCTTTTTTTTCTATAGTATCTAAGCCTATTTCATTACGTATTTTAAAAGCCAAGCTTGCTCTAATTAGCTGGATAATTCCAGGTGTGCCACCTTCTTCTAAATTTTCAACTTCACATAAATATTGTTGAGAAGTTCTCGAGACATAGTCCACTGTTCCACCTGCTGCAAAACTAGGAGTATCGCCACATAGATTTTTTTTAATAGCAAGTAAACCACATGACCCTACACCTCCAAGTAGTTTATGAGAACTAATAAAGACTGCATCATAAAATTTGGGATCTAAATTAGCATAAGGAGCTAAGGTAGAAATATCAAAAGCAACTATGCCATTATGTTGTTTGATTAAAGTATAGATTTTTTTATAATCACTTAAAATTCCTGTAACATTAGAAGCTGCATTAAAACTCGCGATAATTTCTCTATCTTTGGATTTATGTAGTAATTTTTTTAAAAAATCATAATCTAATTCGCCATTTTTATCTAAAGGCACTCTAATGTATTCGCATAATGCCTCTCTAAAAGAAAGCTCATTAGAATGGTGTTCATAAGGTCCTACTATAACCAAAGGCAAGGTGTTTTTATCTGTATTTTTAAAGTATTTTTCTTTAATGAGCGGGGGTATATATAAACCTAAAATTTCTTGAAATTTTTTAATAGCTGCTGAAGATCCGCTTCCGCAAGCTATAAGTGCAAAACTATCATCTAATTCAAGGTATTTTTTTAAATTCGCCCTTGCGTTTTCGTAGTATTGTTGTGTGATAAAAGAATTTAAAGAGCTATCAGAATGTGTATTGGCGTAGGTTGTAAGTATTTTTTTGATTTCTTTTTCTATGCTCTTTAGTGCCAAAGCACTGGCAGTAAAGTCAAAATAATGTATTCCTTTTTTTAAAATAATATCTTGTTTTAATGTTTCAATATTCAAAAAAAAATCCTCTAAAAATTTGTTAAAATTATATCATACAAAAAATTTAAAATTAAGGAACTAGCTATAAATTTTAGTGATTTTTCAAAACTTTGTAAAGGTTTTGAGCTTGAAAAGATTTTTGATTTTTATAGTGTTTTTGATGAATTTGATTTTGATTTGAAATTAAGCTTGTATGAGAATATTTCAAATGTTTTTATTAATCATGCTTTTGATATTTTAAGTCAATTAAATTTAGATGAAAATAGCTTAAAAGCTTTAAGTGTGTTGAGTAAAAATGATAGAAAACGGTATTCTATCAATAAATCCATTCCGCATTTTCAAGCTTTAGGGCTTATTAATAAACTTTTAGAAAAAAATATTTTGATTTTGGAAAAAAGCCAAGAAAAGCCTATTGTAAAAAATAAAAGACAAAAAATCAAAAAAGAATTGTACTCTTACAGCATTCAAGATAAGGTTGTTTTTAAAAACCAAGGGTTAAGATTTTTCTTTTATTTTATATACCCCAACTTAAACTTAATTGCAATGAAAAAATACAATGAATTAATAGAAATAATCCAAGAAAATTTAGAAAAATATCAATGTTTCACTTTTGAACTTTTGTGTAAAGAATTTTTAACAAAAAAGCTTAAAGTAGAGCAGGTGTATAGTTTTTGGAATTATTATTGTGAGATAGATCTTTATTATAAAAAAGAGAATTTTTGTGTTTTAGGTGAGGTTAAATTTAAAGAAAGAAAGGTTTGCAAAAATATTTTAAATATTCTAAAAAACAAAGCAAAACAGTTGCAAATTCAACCTAATTTATATGTGCTTTTTTCAAAGAGTGGCTTTAGTAAAGAGTTTGTTTTAAATAAGGAGTATAATTTGCTTTTATATACTTTAGAAGATTTTCAATTTTTAATTAAGGATTAAGTGTGGATGAAAATATTTTAAAAAGTTTAGATTCTAGTGAAAAAGAAAACTTACAACAAGGGTTAAAAGCCTTAATAGAGCAAACCTATGTTATAGAAAATGAATATAAACAACTTAATGAAAACTACACTGCGTTAAGACAAATGGTAAGTGAAATTATAGAGGTTTTGCCTATGGCTTTATGGATTTTAGATGCAAATAAAAATATTATTTTACATAACAACCTAGCTACACAAAAGCCAAAACTTTTAGAATGTATTGACCTTGATAAAACACATTATGAGCTTGAGTTTGATCATAAGTTTTATTTAATCAAGATTACCTCACATACCGATAAACTTATAGTGAATGCAACAGATATTAGTGATGAAAAAAGAAACGAAAGATTGGCTAGTATGGGAACGGTTGCAGCGCACCTAGCGCATGAAATACGCAATCCTATAGGTTCTATTTCTTTATTAAGCTCTACTTTGTTTGAAAGAAGTGAGTTAAAAAACAAGCATATAGTTTTAGAAATCCAAAAAGCAATTTCAAGAGTAGAGCGTATTGTAAATTCTACTTTACTTTTTACAAAAGGGGTACATGTTAATTTAAATGAGTTTAATTTACAGGAGTTACAAAATGAGTGTGAGCAAGCTATTGGAGCTTATAATTATCTAGCTAATATCGATTTTAAATTTGAATTTTTAGATTTAAAAATCAATGCAGATAAATCTTTACTTGCTTTAGTTTTACAAAATTTACTTTATAATGCCATAGATGCAATCGAAGAAAGTGAAAATGATGAGGGGTGTATCAAAGTCCAATGTGAGCAAAAAGAAGATAAAATTTTTATTAAAGTTTATGATAGCGGAGTAGGTATAAAAGATAAAAAAATGGTATTTGAGGCTTTTAAGACTACTAAATTAAAAGGAAATGGCTTGGGGCTTTCTTTGTCCAAACAAATCATTGATGCACATAATGGAGTATTGGGATTTGATGAAAATCCAAAATGTTTTTTTATAGAGCTAAAAATTTAAGCTCTATAAAATAAATTTTAACTTAAAATAATAAAAGTATTTTGTCCTCATAGCTCAGCTGGATAGAGCGCAGAATTCCTAATTCTGAGGTCGCAAGTTCAAGTCTTGCTGGGGACACCAAAGGAAGGTAATGTTTCATGTTGTTTTAGTTGAGCCACGTATACCACAAAACACTGGAAGTATTGGTAGAATGTGTTATAACGCAGGGTTTATTTTGCATATTATTAATCCACTTTTTAGTATCGATGAAAAAGCAGTTAAAAGAGCGGGGCTTGATTACTGGAAGAAATTAAATCCTTTATTGTGGGATAGTTTGGAAGATTTTTTAAATGAATATGGAAAATTTCAAGATAGATTTTTCTTCGCGACAACCAAAACCAATCAGACTTATTTCGAAGTGAATTATCAAAAAGGTGATTTTTTATTTTTTGGTAGTGAAAGTTTTGGTTTGCCTATGGATCTTATACAGAGAAAATGGGAAAATACCATTACTATACCAATGAAAGAATGTGGTAGAAGTTTAAATTTAGCAACAAGTGTGGGTATAGTAAGCTATGAGGCTTTGAGGCAAAATTTTGCCTTGTTTGAAAAGAATTAATGGTTTAACACCTGATTTAAAAATTCTTTTAATCTTTCATTTTTTGGGTTTTCAAAAGCTATTTTAGGACATTCATCTACTGCTATAACGCCTTTATCCATAAAGAAAATTCGGTTTGCGACATTTCTTGCAAATCCCATTTCATGCGTAACTACAAGCATAGTTAAACCTTCTTTAGCTACCTCTTTCATGATGTTTAAAACTTCACCTATCATTTCAGGATCTAATGCTGAAGTTGGCTCATCGAATAAAATTACATCAGGATTCATCATTAATGATCTTGCTATGGCAATACGCTGTTTTTGTCCGCCTGAAAGTTTATGTGGATAGTAGTTTTCTTTATCACTTAGGCCAACTTTTTGAAGAAGCTCTTTTGCTTTTTTTGCCGCTTCATCTTTGGTCATGATTTTAGTTTGTACCGGCGCTAAACATAAATTTTCTAAAACATTTTTATTGTTAAAAAGATTAAAATTTTGAAATACCATGCTTACTTTTTGACGAATTTTATTGATATCTGTTTTTTTATCAAGTATATTAACATCATTGATATAAATATTACCACTATTTGGTGTTTCAAGTTTGTTTAAACAGCGTAAAAAAGTGCTTTTTCCACCTCCACTAGGCCCTATAATAGCAATGATATCACCTTTATGTACTTCAACACTAATATCTTTTAAAACTTCTAAATCTCCATATTTTTTAATCAAATTTTCTATTTTAATCATGTTTGTTTAATCTTTCTTCTATAATTCTTGCAATGAGTGTTAAAATTTTAACACTTACATAATATACAAGTCCTGTAAAAATAATAGGTTTAGGGTTATAATAGATTGCTTGCAAGCTTTTACTTTGCATGGTAATATCCATAACACTAATATAACCTACTATTGAAGTTTCTTTAAATAAAGAAATAAATTCATTCATTAAAGAAGGTAAAATGTTTTTAATTGCCTGTGGGAAGATGATTAGTCTCATAGATGCAGAATAATTAAGCCCCATTGCTCTTGCTGCTTCCATTTGCCCTTTATCCACACTTTGAATTCCACTTCTTACGATTTCAGCTACATAAGCAGAACTGTTAAGACCAAGTGCGATAATAGCCACATAAAAATTATCACTCCAAGTTGCAAAAATAACTACAGAAAAAATTAAAAGTTGTAAAAGAATTGGTGTTCCACGTATAATGTCGATGTATTCATCTATGATAAAATTTAAGCTTTGAATTTCTAAACATCTTAAAAAAGCGATAAAAAAACCAAGTACTATTCCTATTAAAATTCCACCCACTGTTAAACCAAGTGTTGTGAAATAACTATAAACATAAGCTTTAGCTTCTATAGTATAAGCATATTCTCCTGTAGCTAAGCCATTTGGGTTTTTTACTTGTAAAATTTCAACCGGAAAAGAAAAGTAGGCCCAAAAAATAATAATAGTAAAAAATACAAAGATTTTCATTGTATTGTGTTTCAATCTTTACACCTTTATATAAAATTTAAAACAATAAGTGTATAAAAATAAAGTTTTCTTTTTACTTAAAAGTTTTTTATATGACTAATTTGCTTGTATTGTGAGTTAAATTTTCACATAGCTTTAAAAAATAAAATAAATTTAACCTAAAATTATATTTTTTTATAGCAAATTCATTTTTTTATGATAAATTTACGCCAACAAATTAAAAAAGGAGATAAGATATGGATTTAATATCCCAATTTGTTGGATTTGTAAATAATCAGTATTATTCCATTTTGGTTATTTTGCTTATTGTTGTAGGGTTTTATTATAGTTATTTGACTGGTTTTGTGCAATTTCGAATGCTTCCTTATGTGTTTGATATTTTGACAGAAAAGCAAGAAAAGCATGAAAAACACCATATTACTCCTTTTCAAGCTTTGATGATTTCAACAGCTTCAAGAGTTGGTATAGGAAATATTGCAGGTATTGCAGTGGCAGTTGTTTTAGGTGGACCTGGTGCTTTATTTTGGATGTGGGTTATGGCATTTTTTGGTGGTGCATCGGCTTTTGCAGAAAGCACTCTAGCGCAAGTTTATAAAAGTCGTGATGGCAAAAGTTTTAAAGGTGGTCCTGCTTATTATATTAGCAAGGCTTTAAATTTAAAATGGCTTGGAGCTGTTTTTGCGGTGATTTTAATCATCACTTATGCTTACGGGTTTAATGGTCTTCAAAGTCAGACCATGACTTCAGCATTTGAGTTTTATTATAAAGGTATGGTTGATGCTAGCGAAGTGAGTTTTGCACAAAGTTGGTGGCCTATAATAATTGGATCTATTTTGGCTGTTTTTGCGGCTTATATGTTTTTTGGTGATCACACTAAAATAGGCAAAGTAAGTTCAGTCATTGTTCCTATTATGGCAATGATTTATGTAGGTTTATCAATCATAGCAATGTTTATGAATTTTGATAAAATTCCTGAAGTATTTTCTATGATTTTTAAAAGTGCTTTTGACTTTGAAGCTATTTTTGGTGGATTTGCTGGTTCTGCTTTGGTTATAGGTATAAAAAGAGGCTTGTTTTCAAATGAAGCAGGTATGGGTTCAGCTCCAAATGCTGCAGCTTCGGCTTTGACAACTCACCCTGCAAAACAAGGGGTTATTCAAGCGTTTTCTGTATTAATTGATGTGATTATTTGTACAAGCTCGGGATTCTTAGTATTATTTTCACTTGCTTATGCAAATAACATCGGTGTAGATGGTAAGCCTATTTTAATAGCATTACCTTTAGTGCAAGAATCTATGAGAGAGTACTATGGAAATTTAGGAGTGCATTTTACTACTGTAAGTATTGTTTTATTTGCTATTACTTCTTTGATTGGAAATTACTACTATGCACAAGCAAATATTAAATACCTTACTCAAAATCCTATTATTATTAATCTTTTTAAAGCAAGTGCAGTGCTTATGATTTTTATCGGTGCTAACATGGATTTAAAATTTGCATGGGATTTGGCTGATACTACTATGGCGTTTATGGCTACGATTAATATCATTTCTATTTTATTACTTGGTGGTATAGTGAAAAAAGTATTAAAAGACTTTAGCGAACAAAAAAGACAAGGTAGAGATCCTGTATTTAGTGCTTCAAAGCTTGGTATTAAAAATGCAGAGTGCTGGGACTGATGCTAGATTATATTATTGTAACTTTGTTTATAGCTTTTATGGTTTTTCTTGTGTTTGGCTTTAACCGCCAAATGCAAGAAAAAGCTAAACAAAGAGAAGAAAAACAAAAAACAAAGAAAGATTTTAAAAAAAATAGGTAAAATACACTAAAAATTTTTAAAAAAGAGTGTAAAATGAAATTGTTAATAGAAATAGGCACAGAAGAACTTCCTGCTATTCCTTTATTAAAAGAACTTCCAAATATTAGTAAAAAATGGGAAAAGATTTTACAAGAGTATCATTTAGAATCTGAATTTAAATTTTTCTATACTCCTAGAAGATTGGTTTTTATGCATGAAAATTTTAAAGAAAAACAAGATGATTCTTTTGTGGAATTTATTGGCGCACCCAAAGCAATAGCTTATAAAGATGGAAAGCTTACTCAGGCAGGATTTAGCTTTTTAGAAAAAAGCGGCTTAAAAGAAGAAGAGCTTGAGTTTAAAGAAATCAAAGGCAAAGAGGTATTATATTGCCAAAAACAAGTACAAGGTCTACAAAGCAAAGTGGTTTTACCGCAAATGATCGAGACTTTTTTGAAAAGTTTGAGTTTTGGCAAAACTATGAGATGGGGTGATGGTTGCTTTGAATTTATTAGAGCTATTCGTTCGCTTTGTTGTATGTTAAATGATGAATTGGTTGAATTTGAAAGCTATGGTGTTAAAAGTGCAAAAAGTACTTTTGTACACAGAAGTGTTAGCTATGATTTGATAGCTTTTGGAAATGCTGATGAGTATTTTAAAACTTTAGAACAAAATTATATTATCTTAGATCAAGCAACTAGAAAAGCGATTATTTTGGATCAGCTAAAGGCGCTTGAAAGTGAAAATGGTATTACAATTGCAGAAGATGATGAGCTTTTGGCTGAAGTTGTAGCTATCACAGAATACCCAAAAGCATTATTAGGACATTTTGAAAAAGAATATTTAGAAATCCCAAGTGAAGTGATTATCACTTCTATGAGAGAAAACCAGCGTTATTTTGCAGTATTTAAAGATAATGCTTTAAGCAATCATTTTGTGGTGGTTTCTAATGCAGTATGTGAGGATTATTCTAAAATCATCAATGGAAACGAAAGAGTTTTAAGAGCAAGATTAAGCGATGCGATGTTTTTTTGGAAAAATGATTTAGCACAAGGTTTAAATAACGATAAAATAAGTCAAATGGTTTATCTTGAAGGGCTTGGTACTTTAAAAGATAAAATCACTAGGGAACAAAAAATCGCTACTAAACTTTGTGAAGTTTTTGCTAATACTCAAAAAGATGAAATTTTAAAAGCTTTGGAATATTCCAAAGCCGATCTTAGCACCCAAATGGTGTATGAGTTTACCGATCTTCAGGGCATTATGGGGTCTTACTATGCTAAGGCTATGGGTATGAGCGATGAGCTTGCTTTGGCGATTAAAGAGCAATATCTTCCAAATGGTGATAATTCAGCAATGCCAAGTAATGAGTTTAGTTCTATTGTAGCTTTAGCTTGTAAACTTGATACACTTATGGGACTTTTTTCTATAGGAAAAATTCCAAGTGGTACAAAAGATCCTTATGCTTTAAGAAGAGCAGCAAATGGTGTTTTAAAAATTCTTCTAGCATTAAATAAAAGTTTTGACCTTAAAATGTTTTTAGAGGCTATATCTAGTGAGTATAAAAGTTTTGATCTTAAAATACTGCTAGATTTTATTTTGGAGCGCTTGTATACTTTTTATGAAGTGAATGCTTCTTTTATTAAAGCTGTACTTTGTTCTAAGACTTATGATGTGATATATATTGATTCTTGTATAAAAACTTTAATTCAAAGTGCAAGTAAGACAGATTTTAATCAAAATTTTGCAACTTTTAAGCGTTTGGCAAATATTGCAATATTAAGCGAAGTTCAAATTAATGAAAATTTGTTTAACACTCAAGAGGAAAAAGATTTATACCAAGCTTTTATGCAGTGTAAAACAAAAGAAAATAATACCCAAGAGCTTTTAGAAAATCTTTTTGCGTTAAAACCGCAGATCGATGCGTTTTTTGATAAAGTGATGATTAATGACAAAGATGAAAATATCAAAAATAATCGTCAAGCTTTAGTATGTGCAATTTATCGTGAGTTTTTAAAAATAGCTGATATTAAAGAGCTTAGCTTATGAGAAAAATTCTTTTCTTTTTGTGTTTTTTGATTTTTAGTTTAGATGCTAGAGAAATTCAGCTTGTTAAAGGGCAAGTGGTTTTTTTAGAATTGGATAAAAATAACTTTTTGCAAATTAGCTCAGATTCTAAAAAACTACCTTTTTTTGAATATAAAAATAAAATCATTGTTAGTGTAGCTATGCCTTATAAAAATCCTAAAGATAGGGAATTGTTGGTTCAATTTAAAGATTATTCTCAAGAAAAAATTACGATAAAATTTAGCGAAGGAGACTATCAAAAAGAATTTTTAAAGGTTAGCGCTTCTAAGGTAAATCCGCCTAAAGAAACGCTTAAACGCATTAGTAAAGAGTATGAAGAAGCTATTAAGGTTTATAATACTTATACTAATATGGCTTTATTTGAAGGCAATTTTACATACCCTTTAGAAAGTAAAATTACTAGTGATTTTGGAAAAGCAAGGTTGTTTAACGATACGCTCAAAAGCTATCACAGTGGGACTGATTTTAGAGCGGCAAATGGGACCAAAATTTATGCTAGTAATGATGGTATTATAAGAATTGCTTCAAACCGTTATTATGCAGGTAATTCAGTAGTGATTGATCATGGGTATGGAATTTATTCACAGTATTATCATCTTTTAAAGCTTAATGTAAAAGTAGGGCAAAAGGTTAAAAAAGGTGAGCTTATAGGTTTAAGTGGAGCTAGTGGTAGAGTTACTGGGCCGCATTTGCATTTTGGAATTTTAGTCAATGGTGTGCAAGTTGATCCACTTGATTTTATAGCTAAATTTAATGCCTTATAATGATAACATTTAGTGAGTTTTTTCAAAATTGGATTGATAAATATTACTCCCAAGCTGTGAGTGTTGGCAAAAATGGAGATTTTTATACTGCAGTTAGTGTGGGAAATCTTTTTGGTGTATTACTGGCTAATCATTTTTTAAAACTTATCAATGACAAAAAACTAACTTTACCGGTTGAAGTTGTAGAAATAGGAGCAAATGAAGGGCATTTAATGCTTGATTTTATACAAGCACTCTATACGCTTAGTCCAGATGTTTTAGAGCAAATTGAATGCTATATTATCGAGCCACATGAAAAGTTAAGGACTGCTCAAAGAAAACTTTTTAATGCATATGATTTAGATGTAAAAATTTGCAATTCTTTAAGTGAATGCCATTTTAAAAATGCTTTTTTTTATGCCAATGAATTGTTTGATTGTTTTGCATGTGAACTCATAAAAGACAAAACAATGGCATATGTTGATGATGAATTTAATATTATTTTTAAACCTATGAATGATGAGTTTTTAAAAGAGTGTAAAACATATGCTATCACTCATAGTGAATTTTGCGTTGCTTATAAACCTTTTTTATATCAACTAAAACAAGCCTGTGAAAAACTAACTTTTGCATGTTTTGACTATGCAAAAAAAGAAGAAAAAATTAGCATTAGAATGTATAAAAACCATCAAGTATATAATCTTTTTGAAGAGAATTTAAAAGATTTTTTTGCTAAAAGTGATATTACTTATAATGTAAATTTTAGCCATCTTATGCAAGTTTTAAAAGAAGAGGGTTTTGATATAGTAGAATACAAAAACCAAAATCAAGCTTTTATTGATTTTGATTTAGAGGAAATTATCGAGCAAGCTAAAAATACACAGCCAAAAATTTATAAAAATTTTATCAACCAAAGTAAAAATTTGATGTTTAACTTTGGTGATAAGTTTAAATTTTTAGAATTTAAGCTTTGAAATCACTACTTGTAATATCAAGCCCAAAGCCTTTTAAGCCTATAAATTCTTTATCAGTGTTTTGACTTAGAAGTTTGATTTTTGAAATTTTCAAATATCTTAAAATTTGCGCTCCTATGCCGTAGTTTTTAAATTGTGTGTTTTCTTGTTTTTCATTTTTCATGAAAATAATCACACCACCTTTTTGGCTTAAAAATTCAATCTGTTTTAGTAGCTCGTTTAGTTTATTAGAAGTTAAAAGCTCAAAATCACTCCCACTAAGATAAAATTTAACATTTTCACATTCGTTTAAAGCTCCAAAGCTAAAAGCTATATGCTCATTTTCGTTGTGATCTTTAAAAGTCATTTTTTTTGCTTTAAAACCCGCTAGGATACTTTCTTCTTCTTTGATTAAAGAGATCAAACTTTCATTTTTTAAGCGATACTCGATTAAATCTGAAATGGTAATCATACTAATATCATGTTTTTTACAAAACTCAAGCAAATCGCTTCTTCTCGCCATATCTCCGTTGTCTTTAATAATTTCACATATTACACATGCTTCTTTTAACCCTGCTAAGCGACACAAATCCACTGTGCCTTCTGTGTGACCTGTTCGTTCTAAAACCCCACCTTTTTTTGCTATTAAAGGGTTGATGTGGCCAGGGCGAACAAAATCGCTTGCTTTTGCATTACCATCAGCAAAAATTTGCACAGTCATATTTCTTTCATAAGCGCTTACTCCAGTTGTGGCATTTTTTGCATCGACAGTGACAGTAAAAGCTGTTTCGTGATTTGATGTGTTTTTGGGTGCCATTAAAGGCAGTTCAAATTTTTTAGCTAAACTCTCACTTAATGCTACACACACTACACCTCTTGCGTGAGTGATGGTGAAATTGATTTTTTCTTGAGTGCTAAATTGCGCAGGGAAGATCAAATCCCCTTCGTTTTCTCTATCTTCTGCATCTACCATTACCAACATTTTGCCATCTTGAAGTTCTTTTATAGCTTGTTCTATACTTATATATCCCATAAAATTAGTCCTTAATAATAATATTTTTTAAAAATATTATAGCATTTTTCTTGACATTGTGTAAAAAATAATATATAATACCATTTCTAATTTACAAAAATATGTTACTTCGTTTATTGGGGTATAGCCAAGCGGTAAGGCAACAGGTTTTGGTCCTGTCATTCAGGGGTTCGAATCCCTTTACCCCATCCACTTCATATGATGCCGCGAAGTAGAGCAGTGGTTAGCTCGTCGGGCTCATAACCCGAAGGTCGGGAGTTCAAATCTCCCCTTCGCAACCAATTTCCTATAAAATTTTTTCAAAGAATTTGAATTAACTATAAAATAAATAAAAATCTATATTAATCTTACTTTAAATGATTTAAATCAACATTTGAGTATTTTTGATACTTTAATTAAACATGTTAGAAATTTAAAATTATTTTAATACAAAATATACAAAAAAATACCAAAACAATGATGTAATTTAAAAGATTCTAATAAAATGGTGTTTTCTTTATAATTTAGAATAAATAAAGTGAGGTTAAAGAAAAAATAATGGTGGATTTAGCAGGCGTGTAATTCACTAATCAAGCCCTTAAATATCCATACTTTAATGAAATATTTTTTCATTTGCACATACTTTTGCACATACTTTGTATTTTATTGTAAAAATGTGTAAAAAAGTGATATTGTTTTGCTAAATAGGTGATATATTAAAATTTTTAGAGTGTGAATTTCAAGGAAAGAATATTGTAGATTTAAATCCTAACAAAGAAAAATACTGCCTGACTAATAAAGAGCAAGTGTTTAAATATATTCAAGAAATAATTTCAAAAATAGAATATTTATTATCAGATGATCTGCTAAAGTAGGTTAAATCTCATTTTAAAGATTTAACCCCTGATACAACTTTAGCTATTTCTTCAATGGAAAATAATACATAGCGAGATACTTCCATAGATTGTATTTTACCTTTTCTTCTTAGATTGTCAATAGTTCCTGAAGAAACGCCTAATACTTCAGCAAATTCTTTTTTGCTTAAAGTCATTTTTTTATACTTCTCAAACAAAAATTCTTTTGTTTCTAAATAGTTTTTATCCATTTTACTCACCTCTTATTTTATTTTGAAATCTAATTAATTCTTCTTGCTCTATATACTTAAGCTTTTTGGTTGGAAACTGTACCACTTTTATTTCTCCTTTTTGTATTATTTTTTTTACAGTTGTTGTGCTAATTCCTAGTATTTCAGATACTTCTTTAATGTTATAAACATTCTTTTCTTCAAAATCACCATTGCTATTTAAAAATTTAATTGTGTTCATTTTATTTCTAACCTTTCTTGAATTACTTTTACTTCATTGTCTTTTATGATAAAATCTTCATTCATGCTTAATTTCCCTTTTGTTCTTGTTAGTGCTACATAAAAAAGATGAATTTCTTCTCTTTGTAGTTCAAAATTTTCACTTTCTAAAAGTTTTTCTCTGATATTTATAAAATCATCTAAAATTTCTACATTATCCCATTCTAAACCTTTGCTTTTATGTCCAGTTGTTAAGATTAAATCTGCTTGAGATTCTTTTTTAACGCTTTGACTTTTAATTTTTTTGATTAAACTTATAATGTCGCTTTGTATATATTTAAATAAAATATTTATTTTTTGCTTTAGATCTATTTCTTCAGCCTCTGTTGCATAAGAACTTAATTCTTTTAAATCTTGGAAATTTAAATAAAATTTATTTTTTATGAAATCAAATTTTTTAAAAACAATGTTTTGAATATCTAATAATTCATCAAAACTATAACTATCTATACCTCCCACAAAATACATTTTTTTATCTATATTTTCTATCGCAAAATCAAATAAAATAGCATTTGTTCTAGCTATTATTGTTTTTTGATTTGTATTTATTTGTTGTGTTTTCAAAGTCCCTTTAAAATCTCTTGGAGCATTAAGTAGTTTCAAATAATTATTGGCTATATTAGATATAGCCTGAGGACACCTAAAACTTTGAGTCAAATATAATGTTTTTGAGTTTTCTTTTTTAGATAAAAAGCTTAAAGAATTTTCAGCACCCCTGAATTTATATATACTTTGATAGGTATCTCCGATGAAAACTTTTTTGGCGTGTTGTTGATTTAAAACTATATCTATAACACATGGGTTTATATCTTGTGCTTCATCAACTAATATAAAATCATAATCAAGTTTTGGTTTTGAGAGTTGATACTCTTTTAAATAAAAATCATGTTCATAAACAAATTCTGCATTAGTTTTTATTTTATTCCATAATTCTTTTATAAAAGTTTTCATGTATTTTCTCATATTATCGTTGAGAGAATAATCTTTTGGATTGCTATAAAAATCTTTAATAAAACCTTCCATATCAAAACTTGAATTGCAAAATTTTCTAATGAGTTTTAATGCAGTATTAGCATACATATTTTTATAATCTGCATTTAAATCACTAAAAAGATGTGTTATATCTAAAGCTCTTAAATTTCCAAGTCTTGTTTTATAATCTGACATTTCTAGTGTTTCATATGCTAATGAGTGCATAGTTTTTACACTTACATTCTTTAATTCTTTAAATTTTTCTTCTGCCTCTTTTCTCATGGAAGAGTTGTATGAAAGATATAAAATATTATATTCTGATCTTGCTTTGCAAAATTGCACTAAAGTAGATGTTTTTCCCGTGCCAGCATAAGCATTTACAAGTAAAATATCTTCAAAATCACACTTGACAACTTCTTGTTGCTCTGGTGTTAATTTAGTTAAAAATGAATTTGACATTGTCATTTCCATTATATTTTAAAGTTTCTTTAAATTTGTCGTACTTGATATTAAATTGATTTAAGCAATCTATATGGGTTTCTAACTCTTTTCTGAGTTTTCTATAATTTCTTTCTGTTTTATTACAATCTATGCCTAGTGCGGTTAGTAAATTATCAAATTCAATATTTATTTTATTATGCGAGATAAAAAATCTAATAATAGATTTGATAAAAGAGTTTTCTATATGAACTATATTTTCTACTTCTTTATTATAATTAATAGATAGTGTTTTTTTATAAAATTGCAAATACTCTTTACTTAGTATAATTCCTACAAAATTGTTACCTTCATCATATTTCATAGAGCCTATAATATGAAAATAATATTCTACATTATTATGATCTTTGATTTTAACCACTGTTGTTATTATGTCTTCTAAAATATTTTTAAACCATTTATGGTTTTTTCCAGTGTCTTTGTATTTTTTTAATACTTCTGAAATACTAAATTCAATCAATAATCTTTCATCTTTTGTTTCAATGATTTTTTTGGCAGAACTAACGATTAAATCTAATATATCTTTATGCACTTGTGTCAAAAGACTTCCTTTAATAAACACTTCGCCCCATTGAGTGGTAATTTGTCTTGTTCTTCTATTTTTTTGAAATTCAATAAAAATTTTAGATTTACCTGTTGCTTTGTTGATGGGAGCAAAAATCGGAAGTCTAATTTCCATTGTTGTACAAGTACTATTTTTTTTAATGTTAATTAGTTCGCTTTTATCAAACAAGATAGCTTCCAAATAAATCCTTTTTTTCTATATTTGTATTCAATTATATAACAAAATGTTATAAAAATCAAATATAGTTAATTTTGCATAAAGAACTATAAATACAATATTTAATCAAATATTGTCTAAAAAAATTAATATTATATTAAGCTTTAAATGTTGTATAATTATGCAATTACTATTATTTTCTTAATTAGTAATAAATATCCATTTAACCTATATATGGGCTGAGAATCACTAATCCATAAAAAAGGTTGAAAATGGGCAAAAAAATATTTTTACTGTGTTTAGTGCTATTTGGACTTAGTACTTATGCTCTTGCTGGAACTACTGACTCATTGGGTTTAAAAAGCACTTGGGATACTGTAGGTTCTTGGTTTGAAGATGGCTATGTATCAAAACTAATCGCTGCTGGCTTGTTTTGTGTTGGTGTTTGGAGAGCTTATGCTGGTTCAATATTACAATTTTTTCTCATGCTAGGTTTTGCTGTTTTGGCAATGAATGGAAAAAATATAATCGAGGCATTAGGCTCAGGTCTATTCTAATTTCAGAGAGGATTATACCTCTCTTTTATCAAAGGAGTATTTGTGGGTAAAAGCGAAAGTGGCTATGTCCAAATTAATAAATATATAGATACTAAACCTATGTTTGGCGATTGGGAAGTAGATGTATTGATGGTCTTTTCTGTTTGGTTTGCTTTGGGAATTATTTTTGAAAAAGGTTTTTTGGTTTTTAGTGTCTTTTTTTTATTTGGTGTTTTAAATGCAATTGCCTTTGAAAAGATCAAAAAGGCAAAAACAAAAGGTTATTTCTTTCATATTCTTTATATGACAGGTATCAAACAACCTAAAAGTTTAATGCCTTCTTATATGAGATATTTTGCAGGAGCTTAAATGTTGTTTGATAAATATAAAAATAAACTAGATCGTTATATTTTAGAAAACACAACTTTTAGAATTATTAGTGTGATTTTGTCTTTAGTTATTTTATTTTTGGTTTGGATTATAGCTAATAAAACAGATTCACAAAGAGTAGTTTTTATGCCTCCTAAGGCTATTGCTAAAGAGTTTTGGGTAGCAGGAAATGAAGTATCTAAAACCTATATAGAAGAAATATCTCAATTCATTGCTTTTAATCTTTTAAATATTACAAGAGAAAATGCGCATAATAATATAGAAAACATTTTAACTTTAGTTGATCCAAAATTTTATCAAGATGTAAAAATAAAGCTTTTAGAACAAACTGGATATATCGTTGATAATTCCATAAGTAGAACATTTTTTATTACTGCTATTGACGCAAATAAAAAAGGTGTTGTTGAAGTACATGGGGTTATTAAAGACATTATCTCTGATAAGGTTGTTAATTCAAATAATAATACTTTGATTATAGGTTATGAGATTAATCAAGGTAGGTTTTGGATTAATAGTTTAAATTTTAAAAAAGAAGTAAAATAGGAGTAGAGTATGTTTAAAAAAGTACTAATGTTTGCTTTTTTAGTAGTGCAATCTTTTGCTATTACCGTTATTGATAATCCAAGTAATGGTATTATAAATGTTAATGTATCTAATAAAAGTGTAAATCGTATTGTATTGCCTTCAAAAATTTTAGATGTTGCTTATTCAAAAGAAAAAGGCGTGGATATCCAAATTGTTGATAATCAGGCTTTTATTAAATTCTTGCCTATACAAAAAGAAAAAGTAAGAATTACTGGTAGAGATAAGTATGAAACAGTGGGAGAACCTGAGATTGTTTATGATAAAGCGCAATCATCTGAAGTGTTTTTTATTACAGAAACAAAAACATATTCTATAGGATTAAACCCAAAAAATATAGAAGCTGAAACTATTATCATTAATGATTTTAGCTCAAGTAAAGAAAAAATTTTAAAGTATGAAACAGATGATTCTTATGTGGCTACCTTAGCAAAAATAACCGAGTCAATTTTTAAAGGTGGCGTACCTAATGGTTATAAAATATCTAAAATTAATACTAAGGTTGAAAGCAATGGTGTTTATGATATTTTAGAATTAAATGAATATCAAGGCGTAGTATTTAATGCAAATTATTTTGAAATAAAAAATAAAACAAGCAAGGCTATGCAATTAAACCCAAAAGATTATATAAGATTTGCAAAATCATCTCCAAAGTCTATTAGCATTTATTATGATAATGAAGTGAATCATTTATTACCTTATGCAAAAGCTTATATGGTGATTATCACAAAGGCTAATAAATGATAAAGTCTTTTTTGAAGTATTTTGGAAACGACAATAAAGATAAAAATAATATAGAAAAGGTTCAAAAAAATAATAAATTAATCGTAGGTATTGTTTTATTAACTATCTTTCTCGCTTTTTTATTTTTAACTGATGATAGTAAAAAAGAACAAAGAAATATTGGTAGTTTTGATCTTGTTGAAAATGATACAACTGCTAAAACAAGATGGGTTGGCGAGGCTGTTGATGATTTATCTTTAGCTAAAAAAAGAGTAGATAATTTAGACAATAGAAACCAAAAATTAGAACAACAATTGCAAGAATTAAGAAAGCAAATAAATGATTTAAAAAGAGATCAAGCTGATAATAATTATAAAAATGCTGAACAGATGAAAGCTTACATTGAAAGTGTAAAAAATCAGCAAGAAGAAAAAAAAGAACAAACTGATAATCTTTATAATAATTTTCCTCAGCCAAATTTTGAACAAAACAATACTTACGGCTTAAGTCATTTGGGTATTATTCCACAAATAGAGCAGGTTGAACAAATAAGATATACTCCTATGCAAGGAACTCTAAATTATACAAATGTAGCTCAACCTAGCCCAAAAGAAGAGCCAAAAAAAGAACTTATAAAGCATATTCTACCTACTGGAACTATTATCAAGGCAATTTTATTAAGTGGTATGGACGCTCCAACTATGGCTCAAGCTAAAACTTCACCACTTCCTGTTTTGATGAAGGTAAGTGATTTATCTATTTTGCCTAATCGTTGGTCATATAACATTAATGAATGTTTTTTAATGGGTGAAGGATATGGTGATTTAACAAGTGAAAGAGCTTATATAAGAATAAATAATATTTCTTGTATTACAGATAAAGGTGAGCATATAGACATGCTTATGAAAGGTGTTGCTACTGGAGAAGATGGCAAACTTGGCTTAAAAGGTGAAGTTGTTACTAAGCAGGGTGCATTACTTGCAAGAACTTTAGTAGCTGGCTTTTTAGAAGGTGTTGGTGAAAGCTTTGCAAAACAAAATGAAATCGTAACACAAGGTTGGGGCGGCACTGTTACAACAAATAATACTATGAGTCCAAGTGAAAGTATTCAAGCAGGTGCTTTTCAAGGGCTATCAAAATCTGCTGAAAAATTAGCTGATTTTTATTTAAAAATGGCTGATCAAGTTACGCCTGTAATAGAAATTTCAGCTGGTAGAGAAATTGATGTAATTACTACTGCAACTACTGATTTAAAAACAATTGAACAACAATACAAAGAAGATAATAAAGGAACAAAATGAAAAAAACATTATTAGTATTAGCAAGTTTAGGTGTATTTTTAAATGCTCAAACATTAATTGAGCAACAAGAAGAAAGTTTAGTTAAAGGAATGCTTCCTTCCACTAAGATTGAAAAAGTTGAGAGAAGTCAAGTTGATGGTTTTTATAAAGCTTATCTTTCAAATGGAAATATTTTTTATTTAAATCCTTTTAAAAGAGTTATTTTTATCGGCGAGCTTTATACAACAACGGGTGTGAGTTTAACTGCAAATGATATGCAAGAGTGGAAAAGTCAGCTAGATAACAAACTATTAAAAAATACCAAAATTCAAGAGCTTACACAATATGCAAAAAAAGTAAAACATGGCAAAGGAAGTAATAGATATGAGTTTGTTATCTTTACTGATCCTGAGTGTCCGTTTTGCTTAAGAACTGAAGAATTTTTTGAAAAAGAAAATGTTGATTTGTATGTTAATTTTTATCCTCTTAGTTTTCACCCTAATGCAAAAAAATGGAGTGAGCAAATATTATCCTCCAAAGATATAAAAACAGCTATGAAAGAGCTTAGAGAAAATAAAAAAGATTTAGATGTTAGTGTTTCTACTGAAGCAAAAAATACTTTAGAAAACATGATGAAGTTGGGCGAAAAATTAAATATTCAAGGAACTCCTAAATTGTTTGTAATTGATAAGAAAGAAAACAAAATCGTTGAATCTATTGATGGTGCAAATATTAAAAAATTTCAAGATTATCTAGCAAAGGATAAGAATGAAAAATAAGATAGTTTTTTCAACCTTAGCTTGCGCTTTTTTATTTAATGCTTGTGCAATGTTGCCTTATAAAAATGATTTTTCTTGTGAAAAAGGTAAAAATAATGGAACTTGCGATTCTGTGAGTAATGTTTATGAGCTTAGTCATGATAAAGAAGAACTAAGAAAAAGAACTATCAAAGATGAAGATGGAAATCCTATAGCAGAAAAACAAGAAAACAAGCAGATAAAAAAACAAGATGATAATAAAGATAGCTTTTATGATGATGAATTTAAAAACATGAAAGATATTATAGAAGCGGTTGAAATTAGAAATATTCAAAACAATACTCCAACTATCTTTAGATATACAGTTGTTATGGTAGATAATGATTCATCAAAAGATAAAACGACACAATCAAAATCATCAAGCAGTATTTCACATTCAGCACAATCAACTGATAAAACAATATCATCTGCTAAAGCAATTAGCAAAGTCAAAAAAGATATTTCTAATAATCAAGACGCAAGCAAAGCTAATCAAGGCAGTAATCAGACTTTGAGTGAAGATAAAACAAGCGAATGCTTTTCTTCTTCAAAATCTGAAAAAACAATACTTAATAAAGAAATTAAAGTGTGTGTTTATAGTGCGAATATAAGAGAAAAACCTTCTTGCAAAGCTAAAGTGTTGAGCATAGCTAAAGAAGGTGATGGTTTTTTTGCATTATATGAGCAAGATGGTTGGATAGCTTTAAGCAATGGTAGTTTTATTCATAAAAGCATTGTGGAGGTGCAAAGTGAAAAATAAGATAATTGCTAGCTTGTTATGTTTTGGATTTTTAAATTATTCTTACGCAGTAGAAAAAGAAGATTATGAATTGTTGCAAACTGCCATAATTAAACTTTTAAAAGAAAATGAACAAATCAAGCAAAGACTTGCCAAACTTGAGGAAGGAAAATTACCTACACAAAATATCAATGACAAAAGTAAAAATAATAGTGAGAGCGATTTATTTTTAGATCAAGTAAAACTTGATTTTTTAGATGGCAAGAAAATTATTAGAGCTAAAACTATTAAGAATGCAAAAATCAAAAATAAGCCTTATGAAAATTCAAAAACAATACAAAGTATTCAAACAAATAACAAAATATACATAAAAGGATTAGTGCAAACTGCTGATGGTAAAAATTGGTACAAGATAGAAGATGGCATGTTTATAGATTCATCTTTTGTTGGATATTTCAAGTAAGAAGGAAAATAATGAAAAAAATATTAAGTATTAGTGTATGTTGTTTAGGCATTCTTTTTTTAAATGCTTGTGCGGTTAAAAAATCTAATCAAGAATTAAATACAAGTGAGTTAAAAACCCTTATCAAAGAACCTTTAAAACAACCACACAAAAACCAACTCATCAAAGAACTCTTAGTTAATTCACCTTCTTATGCGCAAAAAAATCAACAAGAAGCGCTAAAAGAAAATATCACTCCATTACCAAATAATATGCCTTTATACAGACAACCTTTATTTGCACAAATGGTTGTTTTTCCTTATGTAGGTGATAATGGTATATATCATGGATATAGTGAAAGTTGGGTAAAAATTAAAGAAGGCGAGTTTGTATTATCTGATCCAAAAAAAGATAAAAAAAGTGAAAAAATATTTGATTTTAATGAAGTTAGTAATCAAGGAATATAATGAGTTTTATAGATAATTTATTTGGCATTTCTCAATCTAAAGAAGATATTTCTTCTTTACAAAAAGAAATTTGGGATAGTACTTTAAAAAGATATAAATTTTCAGACTTTTTGCCATATTGTGTGTATAAAGAAGATGAGGGAATTTATTATAATAATGACAATAGCTACGGTTGTGTATTTTTATGCTCCCCACGCATTAGAATGGGCAAAAGTACAGCTGATTCTATAGAAGAAATTTTAAATAAACTTCCTGATGATTTATTTATTCAATTTTCTTTATTTGGTAGTAAAAATATTTACCGTGTAGTTGAAACTTGGAAGAGAGAGCATTTAAAAAGAGCTGATAAAGAAAACAATGAGCTTTTAAAAAAAGCAGTTGAGAGTATGAGTCGTTTTTATTTTTCCAAAACAAAACAAGGTGTTTCTCACTCAATGCAAACAAGAATTAAAAATTTTGTTTTGATTATTTCTATTAGATCAGAATCTAAAGATACTATTTTACATACTCGTGATTTTTTACGCAATGTTCTTTCTACTGGAGGTTTTTATCCACAAGAGGGAAATCCTTATTTATTAAAACCTATTTTGTATGAGATTTTTAATGGAAATCATGATATTAACCATATTCCAAAATACGATGATAGTTTATATATCAATAGACAAATTATTGCACCTGATAGCGAAATTTTAGTACATGATACACATATTGAATTAGATAAAAGAAGTTTTGTTACTCTTGTTCCACAAACTTTTCCAAAAGAAGCTTCTATTTTTGATTTTGGGGAAAAATTAGGGGATTATTTATCAAATGCTTTAGATGTTAATCAGTTTAAAGATAGCTTTTTAATCACTACTTCAATTTGTAAATTACCAAAATCTAAGGCTAATAAGGTGTCTCAAATACACTCTTTTATACTTACTCAAAATTGGAGTGAAGCTTTATTTAGGAATTTCGCAGCCGCTAGAAAAGAAAGCGTTGGGATACTAGATAGAATTAATCAAAACAAAGAACTTTTGTATGCTATTGATATGAATGTTGTTATTGGTGGTGATAATTATGAAGAAGCTTCTAAAAATGCACATACTATTATGAGTTATTGGAATAAGGGTGGTGATAATAAAGCTCTTAATTTAATTGAAGCTATGGGTATTCATCAACTTAATTTAATTGCTTCTTTACCTATGGGTATTAACAAAGAATATGTATTTGATGTAACTGCTAAGTTTAGAACAATGTTTGCTGATCAAGCTTCTCAGTTTGTGCCTTTAGAAGCAGATTATGCTGGCACTAATGCTAATTTGTTACTTTTTTCAAGAAGAGGACAAATATGTGGGCTTGATTTATTTGTTTCTAGCTCAAATTTTAATGGATTTTTAGTTGCAACTTCAGGTGCTGGTAAATCTGTATTTTTAAACATGGTAGCCTTTAATACCTTTGCAAGAGGGGATAGGGTTTTTATAGTTGATCAAGACAATTCTTTTGTGAATTTGTGTAATACTATAGGAGGACAATATGTATCCTTAGATCCACAAACTCCTATTAGCTTTAACCCTTTTAGCGAGATTAAAAGTTTTAAAGATTTACATGAAGATTTGGAATATTTAAGTGTTTTTATTTATATGCTTGGTAGTTCTAAAAATCAAAACGAAGCAGATAAGCATGAAAAACTTATAAAATCAGAATTGCAAGAAATTCTAAAAGAGCTTTATAAAAAAAAGAAAAATAAATTTGATATTAGTGATATTCAAAAAATCATGCAAGAAAAAGATGATCCTAGATTTAAAGACTTTGCTTATCATTTGCGTCCATTTTGTAAAGGCGGTATTTATGAGAAATTCTTAGCTGGAGATAATGAGTTTAATATAAGTAAAGAGTTTATAGTAATTGAATTTAAAGGTGTTGATAATGATCCTGATTTAAGAGATCCTTTGGTTATGCTTTTAATTTATCATATCAATCAATTAATGTATATGAGTCCTGATAGAGAGGCAAAAATCCAAATTATTATAGATGAGGCTCATAAGTTTTTAGGCAAAAATCCAAAGATGGACGATTTTATCGAACAACTATATAGAAGAGCAAGAAAATATGATGGTTCTGCTATTATTGCTACGCAAGGTTTTGATGATATTTATAGTGTAAAAAATGGAGGCGGTTTAAGTAGGGCAGGTAGTGTTATTATTAACAACTCTGCATATAAAATTTTTATGAAGCAAACAGATGTTTCAAGCAATCTTTTAATTCAATCAAATATTTTTAGTTTCTCTAAAATAGATGAGCAAATTTTAAAATCCATTGGAACTGTAAAAGGTGAATATTCAGAATTATTTTTAATTACCCCTGATGAGGTTATGTTTCCTTATCGCTTAGCTATGGACAAATACTTTTATTATCTTACCACTACAGACGCAAATGACAAGGCAAAAATTAAAGAGCTTATGCAAAAAGAAGGACTTAGTTTTGCTCAAGCTGTTGAAACTTTGGTGCTTAGGGAAAGCCATGAATAAAATATCAAATAGAGCAATTAGAATTTTTATTTTAGGTGTTATTTTCTTTTTAATCGGAAGTTTTTGCATAAAATATCTAGGAAAAGATTATGGTTTTGGAATTGTAAAAAGCAAAAGCATTTCTGAATATATAGTAATTTATAAAAGAGATATTTCTAAAGAGAAATCTTTTAAAGACAAGATTGTTTATTTTGTCTTTCCAAAAGATACTCCATATTATAAGAAAAATGAAAAATTTGCAAAATATGTGAGATGTGAAGAAGGTGATGTGCTTACTACTTCTTTTTTAAACTATTATTGCAATGGAAAATTTTTAGGTTCTGCTTTAACTACTGATTCTAAGAATAATAAGGTTGAAAATTTTGTTTTTAACGGAGTTATTCCTGAAAATAAATATTTTGTTTTAGGAACACACCCTAGAAGCTATGATAGTAGATACTGGGGTTTTATTGATAAAGAATTGATTAAAGGTGTAGCTATATGGAAAATATAAAAAAACTCAGTTTATCTTTTATAGCGAGTGTGTGTATAGCCTCATCTGCTCACTCTAGTATGTCAAGTTTTGTGCAAAATAACTTAGGAACTACTATTACAAGTGAGAATGCAGGTTATTATAAATCTCAAGTGTCTGGATTTATTAGCGGTGGAAGTGCTAGAGTAAGATGGGGAGGTGGTGAAACTATTCAGCCATTTAGCGTACAAGCTCCTAGTTTTAATGTTGGTTGTAGTGGTATTGATATGGTTTTTGGTGGCTTTTCTTACTTAAATTTTGAACATTTAGTTGAGAAATTAAAGAAGATTGCAGCCGCCGCACCTGCTTTTGCTTTTAAAATAGCGCTTTCTACGCTTTGTAAAGATTGTGATACGATTATGAGCGAACTTGAAAAAATCGCTAATGCTATTAATAGCATGAACTTTGATACTTGTCAGATGACTAATAATTGGACTAATAATATAGCTGGTATGCTAAATCTTGATTTACAAGGCGGACAAAGCGATAGTTGGCTTACAGGATTTAAAAATGTTTCTGAAGGAACTCAAGCTACAGTAGATCGTTTTGTAAATTGGGTTAATGGAACAAATCCTTCAAGCAAAGAAAAACCTGCTAAACAGTTGCTATCGCAAGGTTCTTTACTCAAGAAAGCTTTAGAAAATGGAAAAGACGCTTTCTTTAAAAAAGCATTTGGCGAGCAAGAATATGAAGATATAGGAAGAGGATTATTAGGTGATATTGTATCTTACACTACAACAGAAACCTCCCCAACTGGTGAAGCTAATAAAGAAACTAAAGTATTGATTATACGCCCTACAATCGGCGCAGAGCGTTTTATAGATCTTGTTTGGAATAGCAATAATCAAGATATTAAGAGCAAACAAATAGATTATACAGCTTATACTATTTCTGAAGAGGCTAATGGTTTATATAAAGAACCTGTTGGAAAAAAAGCCGTTTTAAAAATGGACAAAAGTATGAGAGATATACTAATTGAAAGCTTTAGAACTATTGTTACTAAAATTTCAGCTCAAACTGCCTTAGATGATGAGGATATGAGTTTTATTTCTTCTGCGCCTTTACCTGTTGTGGATATTTTAAATATTGAAGCAATAGGAATGACTTTTGGTGATGAAATATATGAATTTGTTGCCCTTTTAATGTTTGACGCTTTTATTCAAGAACTTTTTAGAGAATACACTGATATGCTTTTTATTATCCAAAACGAAGATAAGAAATTTGCTTTAGATCATCAAGAAGATATTAGAGAAATGAATACTCAGGTTCGCTCAATTAGAGCTGAAATTAATAAGCTAATGGACAAAATTCAACTTAAAGATTCTACTAAAAATAAAAAACTAGATGAAGTTAGAAAGCTACTTAGAGAATACTTTAAGTTAAGTGATTCGTATAATGCGAAATAATGGAGTGCTTTATGAATAAAATACATAAAATTTTATTAATTTCTTTAATAGCAAGCTCATCGCTTGCTGTTGATTCTTACAATGAAGGATATTCTTTAGGTGGTTCTTTAAAGGGATATTTTACAAATAATAAAGACTCTGCTATCAATGCTCCTTTAACAAGTGGAGCTGAAATGTCTAGTGTTGATGGTTCTAATAAAGGGAATGCTAGTTTAGTATGTGAAGAAGGTAAAAATGCAAAGTATCTTTCTTTTTCTTATACTGGTAGTAGTGATATAAATATTAAAGTAGAAATGGACAAAGATTTAGATGGAAGGATAGATCATAATTGGGATTTTATAGGCGTTAGTGGAATTTGTGCTAATGGAGTGGTTAAGTGTAATTCAAATACTTGGAATAATTGTACATATCATCAATATATTTTAAAAGGAAATACGCTTTCTTTAAAACAAGTTAGAAAAGAAGAAGTTTCGGGTTGTTATTGTATCAATAATACTTGCGGAAGCAGATCTATTAATGATAGGGCTAATATTTTAAATGATATTGGAGCTAGTATTTCATCAATTTTAACAACTCAAGATCAAAAAGTTATTACAAAAACATTTTCTTCAAGTGGTTCTTTGGATTATTACGCTCAAGATTACTCATCTTGCAATACAGCTTATGCAAACCCTCCTAGTGTAAGCCCGTCTAGTGATTTAGGTTCTATGGCTCAAGAAGAAATTTTAAAAGAAAGCGATAATGAGTATGGAGTGCATAATATATTTAGTGGTGGGACTGATAATACTCATAAACTAGATAAGGATTTTAAAAATGAATTAACAAATAATGCTGAAGGTATTAAAGCTACTGCTAAAGTTGATAAAAATTTTAACTATTCATATACTGACACTATTAACTCTCAAAGCGTTAATGATTCTTTACAATTAAAAGATATAGAAAAGGCAAGATATTGTGAAGTTATGTATGAAAAAATAGATACTTCTGCGTTTGATGATGGATCTCATAGGGGTAATTCAACAAATAATACAATTATGTATCAAATGGAGATTAGGGAATGCACAGACAATTGGAGTAAATGTCCTGTTTATGCTGGCGAAAAAATAAAGCATGAATGTGGAAAGATTAATGATATGGGTGAAGCTTTGGCTGGTTTAGAAGCTGTAAATGAAGCAAGTAAGGATATGGTATGTTCAAAATAATAACTACCCCAAAGGAGGTAAGTCTTCCAAAAAAAGCTTGATTCCTTTTAAGAACCGAGCTTTTATCACACCTAAAAGGTTCTGTAAAACCTTTATTGTCCATTTACCACATGGATAGATTTATTATAGCACAAAATCATCAAAAGGAATAATAATGAAAACATTTAACTGTAATTTTGAAATTATTGAAAGTCAAAGAAGGCAACCAAATTTCTTATTTAATGAAAAAGATTTAAATGATATTGATTTAAGTAAAAATACATGTATATTTAGTACAAGTGGTGCAGGTTATAGTTATATCATAGACTTTTTATATCAATATATAAGAGCTAAAAACAAAAATACTAAAATCGTTATTACCTCAAATCTTTCTTCTTTTATTTTAGATTATTGGATTAGAAAAGACGAAAATGTTGAATATTGTGATTTTGAATATGAAAAATTACTTGCATCGTATAAATCTAAAGCTATTGTAATTTCTATTTTCTTAAATATTAAAGAATTCTTGAACTATAAAAAATACGAATTATCAAATGTAGCAAACTTGATTTTAGCAAATTCTGAAAATAAAATATTTAGCTTTGTTAATGAAAAATTGAAAAGTGATATATTGGATTTTTACGCAGATAATTTACTTAAAGATATTGCTACTTTTAAATCTCTTAATTCAGAAAATGAACTTGCATTCATAAATACCATAAAAGATGGTTTTACTTTTAAATTTCTTATTGAATCAAAAAAAACAAGTATTTTGTCTGTTTTCAAAGGAAAAAAAATATGAAATATAATACTTTGTCAAAGCTTTTTTACAAAGATACATTGATTGATTTTTTTAAAATTAAAATGAATTTTTTAAAATTTACCGCAATTCTTTCAATGAGTTTTAGCTTTTCTCAAGCTGGAATTCAATGTACTGATTATAATGATTTTAGAAAATTTGGCAACCATTACTATACGGTAAGTGTTAAAAAGCTTACTTTTTTAGACGCGCAAGCTTTAGCTGAAAAAAGTGGTGGTTATTTAGCAATACCTAATACCAAAGATGAAAATAATTTTATTACTTCTTTGGTGAAAGGTGGTGAATATGCTTGGATAGGTATATACGATCCTGATTATACAAGTAATTATTGCAAAGAAGGGAATACTGGTTGTTTTTATGATGATAGTAGGTTTAAAACTGTAAAAAATAGCTCTTTAACTTATAGAAATTGGGCTGATAAACAACCTGATAATCTTTTAAAACAATATGATATTGTAGATGGTAAAGAAAGGGTTAGTCCATTAGGTGAGCATTGGGTTGCTTTAGCTTCACCTAGTGGAGAATGGGCTGATTTTGGAAATCACTTTGGTGATATGAATAATCCTGTTAAACATTATGCAGTATATGAATTTGATTCTATGCCTCCATGCTATGATAAACCAACTCCTGATCCTGAAGATCCTATTTTAAGCGGTTTATTTTGCAATAGTGCAATTTCAGATGATCCAAATTTTAAACCTGAAAATATAGGTAAAAGCGAAGCATGCTTGCAAGATAGTACTAAACAAAATTATTTTTGTCCTTTGCAACTAACCAAATGCGTTGATAAAGAACATGCTATTGATGGTGGAAGTGAAAAAGTAGAAGGTGGTCAAATTAGAACTGGAATACAAAAGGTTACTCTAAAATTTTCATCTGGGCATATTGGCTATAACAGTTGGAAAGTTATTGAAAGTGATATTTTTATTAAAGATATAAAAGAAATAGATAGTTTTAAATTGTCTTATGCTGGAGCTGATGATTGGGTTGCTGTGTTTGCGCCTAATTCGTTTGTAGGTGTTGTTGATAATTACCCTTATGTTAATGGTGTTAAAGATGATGGTAAGGCATTGGTATATATACCTTATCGCCCTGAATATTATGGAGAACTTAGTAAATATAGTGGAAAATCTCTCAATATAGAATTAAAACAATATTTGAAAAATGGATTAAACAAAGGGGTGGCATTTTTTGCTACAGTTGGAACTGGCAGTTGGAATGTAACATATGAAGCTTATGGAAAAAATATTGAATGTGCTGATTTTGGTAAAACAACTTGTACTCAAGAAGAAGTGATTATACCTTATTCTACATATAAATATACTTGCCCTAGTGGTTATACTCCAAAAGATGAAGGTGGAAATTGCCACCCAACTTCAACTGATGATTTAATTGATACAGATGGTGATGGAATAGGTGATAGTTGTAATTCTTCAATACCACCTGCAAACAATTGTGTTAAAAGTAGGAAGGTATGTCCATTTAATGAAGAAAGAGAATGTGTTTTAACAGATAATAAGTATCAATGCTCCCCGTTTCCTTGCATAGAAGGTGCTAGCGATATTGAAGATGAAGATACTCAAGTTGGTATTAATGACGAAAATAATAATGGTTGGGAAGATGATGGTTCTTGCGGAGGACAAATTTTTATTTTTAATGGAAAAGATAATAGATGTCGCTCTAAAGATAAATTTTTTGGCTTAACTGGTGGTGGTTGCTGTGATAAAGATAAAGTATTTATAGGGCTTGTACCTTGTAAAGAAGATGAAAAAAAGCTAGCAAAACTCAATAAGCAAAATAGATGTGTAGAAGTTGGTGAATATTGCTCTAAAAAAATTAAATTCATAGGTTGCATTCAGCATAAAAAAACACATTGTTGTTTTAATTCAAAATTAGCAAGAATATTTAATGAACAAGGACGCCCACAAATTGGAAGAGGTTGGGGTTCTCCAAAGAGTCCTGATTGTAGAGGATTTACTCCAGAAGAATTTCAAAAGTTAGATTTTAGTGAAATAGATTTAAGTGAATTTATTGCTGATATTGTTGGAAGTATTGATGTAGATAAAATACAAGCTGATTCTATAAAAATACAAGAAAAGATTGAAAGCAATCTTGAGAATTTAACAAGAAAGCCTACTAATTAAAAAGAAAATAAAATTATAGAAAGGAGATAGAGTTTAGTTAAAAGTTTGTTTGGTAAAAGCCACAAGGGAGTTTCGCCCCTATAAAAGGGGCAAGGTTAATAAGCCTTGACTATAATCATACAAACAAGTATAATTATAAGTACGAAACGAAACATAATTATTTCACCCCCTCTCTAGGGCGTGATTATGCCACAGGGTTGCAGCCTTGTGGCAAACCCTTCTATAATTATACCAAACAAACTCTTTAACTTCTTTAACATAATTGATGAAAAGATTTTACATTTTATTCCTTAGTGTTTTAATTTTTGCACCTTCTTTATTATTTGGTGCTACAAATATAGATGATAATCATATTATCTTTACTTGGGGCTATGGTGAAGTAGCAAATGATATTTTACAAGCCATAAAAGGTATAACAAGTGGTGCTGATTATATGGTTAAGATTGTTATGGCTATTGCCTTTTTTACTTTTGCTATTAAAAAAGTAATGGACGAAAGAACTAGCCCTATATTTGAATTTGGTAAAATGATTTTTATCATGGTTATTATTTGGCAATGCTTTTTAAGAGCGCCAAATGACGCTCAGCATAGATATATGATACATGATAATGTAACAGGTAAAGACTATATAGTTTCTCAAGTTCCACTTGGTATTGGTTTGACTTTTTCTTTTATGTCAAGAATGGAAGATTCCATTACTAAAGCTATGGAAAAATTTTATTCTACTCCACAATCTACTAATTTTTCTAATGCTGGATTTGGTTTTACTTTAAGATCTACTATGGATTTGCCAGATTTAGAATTAAGTCAATTTAGCCCCAGAACACAAAAAAATCTTGATTTGTTTTTTAGAAACTGTGTTATTTATGGAATGGACTTAAATAAAGGTAGAATGGATACTAATTTTAGACATAGTGATAATTTATATGAGGATTTATTTGAAATAGGGCAGGGTAGTCAATTAACTTTATATTTTGGGGAAAAAGATAAAGGTAATATTAGATCTTGTACTCAAGCAGGTGCTTTGATTAAGCAAGATTTAGGTTCTTTAGCTCCAAAAATAGAAACTATCCATGCGCGTATTTTAGGTAGTAAAGATGAAAACGCTTATAGAGCTTCAATGCAGGGTGTTTGGGAAATTTTCTCAGGACAAGCTACACAAGCAAGATCTCAATTAATGCAAGCTATGTTAATTAATGCTTCAAGAGATTCTTTAATTAATACTGCAAAAATGGTAGGACTTGATCCAAATGCAGTAGCTACAAATACAGCAGTAGCTGAGCAAAACTTCATGTCAAGTATGCTAACTCAAGGTATGATGGCTCAAACTTATTTACCACTAGCTAAAGCTTATTTAACAGTTTTAATTATAGGTTTATCATGGATTATGGCTTTACTCTCTATTATGTTTGGTGATTTTAGACATATAAAAATGTTTTTTACCTTATGTATATGGATAGTGTTATGGACTCCTATATTAAGTATTATTAATTATTTCAATGATTTAAATCTATCAAAAAGCGTTCAAGTGCTATTAGATGGCTCATTAAGCTTTTCTATGAGTAATAGCTTATCTTTCTTTAAACAAATATCTGAGCAAACCAATTTCATTAATTATCTTGTAATGCTTACTCCATTATTAGCTTTTGCAGTAGCTAAAGCTAGTGAGCAAGGTTTTGTGTCAGTGGCTTCATCTTTATCACAAACCCTACAAGGTGCTTCAAGAAGTGCAGGAAGTTTTACAAATCAGCAAGCTTTATCTACTGAAACCAAAATAGCTTCTCCTTTAGGTGAAGAAGTTATTGCTAAACATGCTGGTGTAACTTCTTATTTGGGGGCATATAATGCAGATGGACAAATAACTAGATATAATACCCAAAGTACTTCAGGAAACGATAGTTACAATTCTGAAATTTCTAACTCTGCATTTACTGGAACTAATGTTAATGGTATGATAAATGGAGCTAAACTAACTGCTGGGGCATTAAATATGGTTAATTCCTTAGGGGAAAGCAGTGCTAAAACTTGGAATCAGAATTTCAATGATACTTATGGACAAATCAGTCAAAGTGGTAGAAATAGCGCACTTAGTGAAGCTAAATCTATTATGGAAAGCGATAATGAGTCGTTTAGAAAATCATTCTCTAATAATTTAGCTCAGGAAATATCAAAAATGGATAATTTAACTGCGCAAGCACAAGCTAATATTACCGCATATGCTGAGGCTAGCGGTGGTTTTAAATTGGCAGGAAATGGTGCTTCAATTGGTAGCAGAGGTGAGGTATCTATAGGACTTGGAAAAAATATAACTTTATCTGATACTGAGAAAGCAGCTTATCAAGAAGCAATGGAAAAAGCTTCTGTTAAAACTTTAGCTGAAAATCATAATATAAGTAGCGAATGGAGTAAAAGTCTTTCTAATAGTGATAGTACCGCTTATGCTAAAATGGTTGGGTATGCAGATAGCTTCAGTCAAACTCAATCTGCTATTCAAGCAGTTACTTCGAATAATATGGATAATGTTGTAAATGCTTATGCTAGAGATTTAGCTACAATAGACAATAAAGACTTTAATACTCTTAGTGTTGCTGAGCAAAACACTTACTTTGCAAAAGCAGGAAATCAAATTTCTGATATGATTAAAAACGATCCTACTTCAATTTCAAATTATGCTTCTCAATATGGAGCAGGTAGTAATGTAGGAGAAAATACAATAGCAAGTCCTAACGCTTTAAATAAAGAATTTGCAAATGTAGGTGGTAATACTTTACTAAATCATAATCTAAATCAAGAGCAGGTTAATACTAGAGCAACAAATATGAAAAATAGTACTAATATACCAAATACTAAAGATATTAAAGAGGTTATTTCTAGTTCTAATATAGATAAAAAAGGTTAAAGGCGAGAAATGGAATATTTTTCCATTTCTTTTAAAATTAACTTTTAATCTTTATAAAGCCCTTGAGTAAAACTAAGTGGATTAAGAGCGTCGGTTGGATAAGAGTTGCCAGTGTCATTTTTTTTAAAATTTTGATTATATTCATAGTCTTTATAATCACTTAAAGGGGTATTTTTGGATATTTTTAAAACTCCAATAAGCACTAAACAAAAAACAATTGATATAAAAGCAATCATAGACAAAAAAACAATTTCAGAATATGATAACCTATCTATGAATGTTACAAATTTTTCTTTTATTATATTTGTGGTATTCATTGTATCTACCATACTCAACAACAAAGACAAAGCTAAAACAATAGCAACTAATAATGCTGTAACTATCTTTGCATTTAAACTCAAACCTTTTTTCCTTACCACATTTTCCATAATCTCAACCTCTTGTTTTTGATTTTCTAATTTTCCCATATATATATTTATACTTCTTTTAACTCTAAATAAATCATACTTAATTACATTAGCAACAGCACTTAATCTAATTTCCTCATTATCGTGAGCTGCGAAATTTCTAGTATCATTTATTCTTTTTAAATCTTTTTTGTCAAATAAAGATAAGATTTCATCATCAGCACTTTCTTTGATTTTTTTAAAGCTTTCACTGATTTTAATTAGAGAAACAAAAATAAATCTTTGTGCATTTTCATCGTGCAATGTTTTTAATACATTTTCATCTTTGATTTGCTGATAAATTAAATTAATCTCATTTGTAACTTTTTGTAATCTTTTTATGTTTTCTAATCTTATTTCATTTGACATTTAAATTCCTTTACATTTAATATTAAAATTATACCAAAATTCACAATAAAAATCAAGTTTTTTAGTGCTTTTAAATGCCTATTTTATAGTATTTTGCAAGGGTTTTTTATATTTTACATTTTTGTCCTTTATAAAGTTTATTTTAAGTTCTTTTTAAGCGTATTTTTTACACATAAATGTCCTTTATATATCCCCTGAATGTCCTTTATAAAGTCCATTTTTTCTTTTTTTATTATTTTTTGCTTAAAATCTACCAAAAAAGTGCTTTATTTCGCCCCTAAATGTCCTTTATATATCCCCCAAATGTCCTTTATAAAGTCTTTTTTATAAGCATTAAATATTGATATATTAGTATTTATTCTGTTTTATAATTTAATTTGTTAATTTTAACTTTAAAATTAATATTGGTAAGATAAAAAATATTTTTTGTAAGATAAAAGCTGTTATTTTTATTAGCTTTAGAGAGAGTATAGATTAAGATTGTATTTTTAATTCTTTGTGAGTTATTTTGATATTATTCTTTTCAGTAATTTTTAAATAATTTACTATGACTGCCTAGTTTTAAAATATTTAACTCTAGTTCTTTATCATGTTTTTGATAAATCAATAATAAATTAGACTTTATGTGACACTCTCTAAAATCTTTTAATGCGCCTTTTAATTGATGATCTTTATATTTGGGTTCTAAAATTTCATCATTAGAAAGCTTTGTAATGACTTTATCTGTTATTTTACGCTCTTCGTTGCTTATTTTTTTATAGGCTTTTATAAAATCTTTATGATAATAAATTTTATATTTTGCCATCTTGATAAGCTTTCACAAAATCTTGATGTGAATTAAAGCTTAATGCAGTGTTATCTTTTTTTTCCTTACTAAGCTCTTTGCTTGCATTTAATATCTTATTTTCAAAACTACTTAGTTTAGGTTTAGAAACTTTACATTTAGCATTTATACTTTTAGCTAAACCTTTAAATGCAGGCAAAAAATCTTCACTGACATTTTCAATAATAAGAGTCATGAAATTCCTTTCTCAAAATCATATAATATAATTATATTGTATTTTAAT